>DASUKH010000030.1:0-15275 GCA_036278835.1 Allostellaceae bacterium | reverse complement strand
CGGCCGCGGTTCTGCATCTGCGCCGCCAGGGCCAGGGTCTTGCCGCCGGCCCCAGCGCAGAAATCGACGACCCGCATGCCGGGCCGCGCATCGGCCAGCAATGCCGCCAACTGCGAGCCTTCGTCCTGTACCTCGATAAGGCCGTCGCGGAAGGCGGCGGTGGCGGCGAGCGGCGAGCGGCGCTTGAGGCGCAGGCCGAGCGGCGACCACGGGGTCGGCTCGGCCTCGATATGCTCGGCGGCCAGCGCACGGCGCGCCGTCTCGCGGTCTGCTTTCAGCGCGTTGACCCGCAGATCGAATGGCGCCGGCTGGTGGAGGGCCGCCATCTCATCTTCGAGGCGTCGCCCGTAAAGCGCGGCGAGGTACGGCTCAAGCCAGTCCGGAATATCACACGCAACGGCGCGCGGCATCTCGGGATGCGTCAAGGTGCGGCCCGCAAGGCCGCGCGCCAGGCGCGATTCGGCCGGGCTGAGCGCGGCCGGCCGGAAGCGGCCGCCGTCGAAGCTCGCCGCGATGTCCTGGGCCGTCCACGCCCCGCCGCCCGCGGGGGAGGGGCAGGCAGGGATAAGCAGCAGCGCGGCGATTGCCCGACTGCGCGCCGATGGCCGCACCTCACCCTTTGAAGCGCGCGCGATCCACCAGTCGATGACCGCGCGGTGCCGCAGCACGGCATAAACGATGGAAGCGACCTGCACCCGGTCCTTGGCGCCGATATAACGGCGGCGGCGGAAATAATCGGCGGCGGTGTCGTCGGCCGGCCGCTCGCCGCCTCCGATCGCGGCGAGGATATCGATCGCGGCGGCGATGCGCGCCCCGGGGGTCATATTCGCAAACAGTCACTGCGAGCGAAGCGAAGCAATCCCGTGCCGCCCTCGCTCGTGTCGGCGGGATTGCTTCGTCGCTGCGCTCCTCGCAATGACGTGCTCTTGCCTAATCCTGCCGGTAATTCGGGGCCTCGCGCAGGATCGCGACATCGTGGACGTGGCTCTCGCGCAATCCCGCGTTGGTGATGCGGACGAAGGTGCAGTTTTTCTGCATCTCGGCGATCGTGCGGTTGCCGGTATAGCCCATCGCCGCCTTGAGGCCGCCGATCAGCTGGTGGATGATGCTGGCGACCGGCCCCTTGTGCGCGACCCGCCCCTCGACCCCCTCCGGCACCAGCTTCAGCGTATCGGTCACTTCCTGCTGGAAATAGCGGTCGGCGGAGCCCCGCGCCATCGCCCCGATCGACCCCATGCCGCGGTAATATTTGTAGCTGCGGCCCTGGTAGAGGAAAACTTCGCCCGGGCTCTCGTCGGTGCCGGCGAACAGCGACCCCAGCATCGCGCAATCGGCGCCGGCGGCGATCGCTTTTGCAAGATCGCCCGAGAACTTGATGCCGCCATCGGCGATGACCGGCACGCCGTGGCGCCGGCATTCCTCGACAGCATCGACGATCGCGGTGAATTGCGGCACGCCGACCCCGGCGACCATGCGGGTCGTGCAGATCGAGCCGGGGCCGATCCCGACCTTGACCGCGTCGGCGCCGGCCTCGATGACGGCGCGCGCCCCGGCGGCGGTCGCGACGTTGCCGACGATGACCTGCGTGCAGTTCGACATGCGGCGAATCTCGTCCACCGTGTCGAGCACTCGCAAGGAATGGCCGTGCGCGGTATCGACGACGATGATGTCGACCCCGGCGGCGAACAGCGCCTCGGCGCGCTCCAGCTCGTCGCGCCCGGTGCCGCAGGCGGCGGCCGCACGCAGCCTCCCCTGCTCGTCCTTGGCGGCCTGCGGGAACAGCTGCGCCTTCTCGATGTCCTTGACGGTAACGAGGCCGGTGCAGCGGTAGTCGGCATCGACGACCAGCAGCTTTTCGATGCGGTGCTGGTGGAGAAGGCGTTTCGCGTCCTCGCGCGAGACGCCTTCGCGTACTGTGATGAGCCGCTCCCGGGTCATCAACTCGGCGACCGGCTGGCGGGGATCGTCGGCAAAGCGCACGTCACGGTTCGTCAGAATGCCGGCAAGCCGGCCATCCTTTCCCCCGGCGGGGCCGCGCTCGACCACCGGAATGCCGGAGATTTTGTGCTCCGCCATCAAATGCAGCGCATCGGCCAATGTCTCGTCGGGGTGAATCGTGACCGGGTTCACTACCATTCCGGCTTCGAACTTCTTGACCTTACGCACTTCGGCCGCCTGCAGATCGATCGCCATGTTGCGGTGGATGACGCCAAGACCGCCGGCCTGCGCCATCGCGATCGCCAGCGCCCCCTCGGTCACGGTATCCATCGCCGCCGAGATGAGCGGAATGCCGAGTTCGATCTCGCGCGTGATGCGGGTGCGGGTATCGGTCTCGCCCGGCATGACGTCGGACGAGGCCGGCATCAGCATCACATCGTCGAAAGTCAGCGCCTGCCGGATTTCCATATCGCCCGCACAAAGATGCCCGCCGGAATGGCTGGTTATTTAGGACGGGCGGCGGCGGCAATCCAGTTCCGCTGCATCGCGCCCGGCAACGCGGCAGCCATGCGCCGCTCAGCCCCGCAGCCCCGGTCTCGCGGCCGCGGGCAAAAGCGATGGCGGCTTTCGAGCAGTCTCCTTATGATCCGCCGCCGATGACGAGCCTCGACCGCTACATCCTGCGGCAATCCCTCGCCATGATGTTGTTTGTGACCGCCGCGCTGACCGCGGCGGTGTGGCTTGCGCAATCGTTGCGGCTGGTCGACCTGATCGTCAATCGCGGGTTGTCGATCGAGCTGTTCGTTTACCTCGCATTGCTGATCCTGCCGCGCTTTCTCGAAATCGTGCTGCCGATCGGCGCTTTTATCGCCGTGCTGTTCGTGTTCAACCGGCTGACCTCGGAGAGCGAGCTGGTCGTCATGCGCGCCGCCGGGTTGGGGCCGCTGGCATTGGCGCGGCCGGTGCTGATCCTCGCCGGCATCGCATTCGTCGTGCTGATGAGTTTTTCGGCCTATCTGCTGCCGGTCACCAACCGCGAATTCAAGGACCTGCAGTTCAAGATTCGCAACCGATTCGTCTCGGCCCTGCTGCAGGAGGGCACCTTCACGACGATCTCCGACCGGCTGACGATCTACATCGCCGGGCGCGACGAACGCGGCGAGGTCATGGGGTTGCTGATCAATGACGATCGCGACCCGGAGCGGCCGCTGACCATCACGGCCAAGCGCGGCGTCTTCGCCGACACCCCGCAGGGCGCGCGCATCGTCATGGTGAACGGCACCCGGCAGCAATACAACCGCGCGACCGGCAAGCTGTCGGTGCTGACGTTCGACCGCTACACGCTCGACCTGTCGATGCTGCGCGAAGCGCCGGGGGTGCGCTGGCGCGAGGCACAGGAACGGTTTCTGCCCGAGCTGCTGTTCCCGCCAAAGGGGTTGCAGCCGCGCTTTCGCGACAGCTTTCTCGTCGAGGGTCATCAGCGGCTGGTCATCCCGCTATCGGTCTTTGCTTTCGTGATGATTCCGCTAGCCTGTCTGCTTCCCGGCGAATTCAACCGGCGCGGCCAGATTCGGCGCATTCTGCTGGCGATCGGCATCGCCTTCCTGCTGGAGGTGAGCGGGATAGCCAGCCGCGACTTCGCGACCCGCCACGTCGCAGCCATCCCGCTGATGTATTTATGCGAACTCTTGCCGTTCGCGCTTGGGTTTGGAATCCTGGCGACCGGCGGCATCAAATTCAGCCGCTGGCGGCCGGCGCCGGCGGCCGGCTGACGCTGCCTCGAGGGGAGCCGCTTTCGTTGCAACTGGCCAGGACGCTGTCCGCCTACATCGCCCGCCAGTTCGCGCTGTGGGTCGGCGGCGCGTTCGCCACGATGGTCGCGATCAGCTTCCTCCTCGACTACCTCGAATTGCTGCGCCGCGCCGGCTCCCGCCCGGGCGCCGGCTGGGGTCTGCTCCTTGAAATGGCCGCCCTGAAACTGCCGCACACGGCGCAGGACGTGCTGCCGTTCGCGATCCTGTTCGGGACGATGCTCGCCTTCTGGCGGCTGACCCGCAGCAACGAGCTGGTGGTGGCCCGTGCCGCCGGGGTTTCGGTCTGGGGGTTTCTGACCCCGGCGATCCTGGTGGCGCTGCTGATCGGGGTCGTCGCCGTCACCGTTTTCAACCCGATCTCGGCGGCGATGCAGGCCAGCTATGAAAAGCTCAACGCCCGCGTGCTGCGCCACGGCGGCGACCCGCTCAGCCTGTCGAATGCCGGGCTGTGGCTGCGCCAGAGCGATGCCGGCGGCGGCCAGATCATCCTGCACGGCGAGCGGATGGCCGCGCCGGAATTGCGGCTGCGCAACGTCAGCCTGTTCTTTCTCGACCGGCAGGGCCAGCTCAGCTCGCGGATCGAGGCGCGCAGCGCCAGCCTTGACCACGGCTACTGGACGATCGCCGGCGGCCGCCGGTTCGGCCCCGACGGCACGCCGCAGACGCTCGCGCGGTACCGCCTGCCGACCAGCCTGACCGCGAGCAAGATCGAGGAGAGCCTTGCCTCGCCGGACACGATGTCGTTCTGGCAATTGCCGGGCTTTATCAGGCTCCTCGAAGAATCGGGCTTTTCGGCGCAGCGCCACCGCCTCTACTACAACATCCTGCTGGCGCGGCCTTTCCTGTTTTGCGCGATGGTGCTGGTTGCGGCGACCTTCAGCCTGCGCCTGCAGCGGCGCGGCGGCGCCGGGGCGATGATCGTCAGCGGCGTCGCCGCCGGTTTTCTGCTGTATTTCCTGTCGGATGTCGTATTCGCGCTCGGGTTGTCGGCGAAAATCCCGGTGCTGCTGGCCGCCTGGACGCCGGCCGGGGTCAGCATGATGTTCGGCGCCTCGATGCTGCTGCACCTTGAAGACGGGTAAGCGGCTTGCCGGGAGCCCGCCTTGCGATGCGATCGATCCGCCGCCGGATGCGGCCGCGGCTAAGGGGCGCCGCCGGCCTCGCGCTCGGTGCGGCGCTGGGAATTTGCTTCGCCGCGGCGCCGGGTCGGGCGGCAAGCCCGGCGGATGCCGCCGCCGCTACCGACAAAAACGCGCCGGTCGTGTTCCAGGCCGACGAGGTGCAATACGACGAGGCGCACGCGCTGACGATCGCCAAAGGCCACGTCGAGATTTCGCAGGGCAACCAGGTGCTGCTGGCCGATACCGTGGCCTACAACCAGCGCACCGACACGATCACCGCCTCGGGCCATGTCAGCCTGCTGCTGCCGACCGGCGAGGTCCTGTTCGCGCCGTTCATGGAATTGCGCGACCGGATGAATAACGACTTTGCCAAGAACGTGCGGATGCTGCTGGCCGACCGCTCGCGTCTCGCCGCCAACGCCGCGCGGCGGGTCAACGGCAATCGCATCGAGCTGGCGCGCGCAGTCTATTCGCCCTGCGATCTGTGCGCGAAAAACCCGAGCGCGCCGCCGGCGTGGCAATTAAAGGCGCGCGAGATCAGCGACGACCGCACGACGAAGCGGATCGAGTTCCGCGACGCCACGCTCGAAATCGCCGGCATTCCGGTGCTCTACACGCCGTATTTGTCCGAGCCGGAGCCGACCGTCAAACGGGCCAGCGGCTTTCTGATGCCGAGCGGCGGCGATTCGAGCAATCTCGGGTTTCACTTCTCGGTGCCTTATGTATTCATCCTCGGCCCCGACAAGGATCTGACCCTCGACCCGCACTTTACGACAAAGGCCGGCCAGATGCTGGCCGGCGAGTATCGTCAGCGCTTTGGCAACGGCTATCTCGACGGGGTCGGCAGCCTCAACTACGGCGATCGCGGCTCGCTGACCGACGGCGATCTCGGCAGTCATTGGCGCGGTCACATCAACGCATCCGGCGTGTGGGACCTCGACGAGACCTACCGCACCGGGTTCCAGCTGCAGCGCGTGTCAGACCAGACCTACCTGCAGCGGTTCGGTTTCGGCCAGCCGCTGCTCAACGCGATGATCAGCCGCGCCTATCTCGAAGGGTTCGACCCGCGCGCCGCGACCGACGTCAACGCCTATCTGTTCCAGCCTTTGCAGCCCGGGCTCGGCGATTCGACCCAGCCGATCGTGCTGCCGGTGGCCAACCGCACCTGGCTCAGCGAACCCGACCGGCTCGGCGGACGCTGGCTGCTCAACGGCAATCTGCTCAACATCGTGCGCGAGGTCGGCACCCAGACCCGCCGCCTGTCGCTCGGCGCGCAATGGGGGAAGATTTTCCGCGACGGCATCGGCGGCCAATACCGGTTCACCGCCCGGCTGCGCGGCGACGGCTACTCGGTCGCCGATCTCAGCCCGAAATCGAACCCCGATCTGCCGAGCGCCTTTTTCACGCCGCAGGGGACGCCGCTGATCAGCCCGAACTATCTCACCGGCCGCATCTTCCCCCAGCTCGGGCTGACCTGGAACTACCCGCTCGCACATCGCGCCGGCGACATGACGGCGATCATCGAACCGATTGCCGGCATTTATGCCGGGCCGGCCAGCGGCAACAGCCGGCGCATCCCGGACGAGGACAGCCTTGGCTTCCAGTTCAACGCCTCCGACCTGTTCCGGCCGGACCGGCTCGCCGGCTACGACGTGCTCGATACCGGCCAGCGGGTCGATTACGGGCTGAAGCTCGGCCTCTACGACAAGGACGGCGGCAGCTATCACATGCTGATCGGGCAGAGCTATCGGGCTCAGCCCAACCATTTCATGCCGCCCGGGTCCGGTGCCGAGCAGCGCCTGTCCGACATTGTCGGGCGGGTCGTGCTGTCGCCCAGCTCCTATCTCGACCTGATCTACCGCTTCCGGCTCGACAAATCGACGCTCGCCAACCGCTCGCAGGAGGTCGGGATCAACGTCGGCCCCCCGAACCTGCGGCTTGGCGTCAATTACCTGCTGATCCCGCCGCAGCAGCTGAACGAGGTGGTCACCAACCCGTTCACCGGCCAAAACATCGTGTACGGCAAGCGCGAGCAGCTGTCGGTCGGCCTGACGACCCGGCTGACCCGCTATTGGTCGCTGGCCGGCAGTGAAACCGTCAACCTTACCGACTCGACCAACCTGGTGAATGGCATCCCGATGCCGCAATCGAACAACACCAGCCTCAATGCCACCCTGGCGGCGATCTATCAGGACGAGTGCATGGCGTTTATCGGTTCGGTCAGCCAATCGGGCATCCGCAACGGCGACGTGCGGCCGGGGGTCTCGGTCATGTTCAGCGTGGTGTTCAAGAATCTCGGCGAGATCGGCGGCACCATCCTGTCGGTGTCCGGCAATACCGCGCCGCCGCTGACCGGCGCCCCGACCACCGCGATCCCGTAGAGGCCGGGCGGCGGGTCGCGACAGCGGGGACCGGACGGTGTAGGCTCGACGCACACTGATCGAGCCGAACGGGATTTGCCATCGATGTCGGCGCTTCGCCAGCTCTGTTGCGTTGCCCTCGCCTTCGCCCTTGTCACAATCGGCAGCCGCGCCGCCGTGCCGGCGACGCGTCAGGCCGCCGCCGACCTGCCGCGCCACGCGGTGCCGGCCCCGCCCTCCGCCGGGCCGACCGAGATGCGCATCGCCGCGGTCGTCAACAACGGGGTGATCTCGATGTTCGACCTCGTCTCGCGGGTTCGCATGGTGATGATCTCGTCCAACATCCCGGACACGCCGGAAAACCGCAAACGCCTCTCCCCGCAGGTGCTGCGGCAGCTGATCGACGAAAAGCTCGAAATGGAGGAAGCGAAGCGCCAGAACGTGCGCGCCACCGATGACGAGATCAGGAGCGCGCTGCATCAGATCGAGAAGCAGAACAACATGCAGGAAGGACAGCTGAACCAGTTCCTGCAAGCGCGCGGCCTCGACCGAACTGCCTTGGTGGACCAGCTGACCGCCTCGATTGTCTGGGCCAAGCTGGTGCGGCGAATGGCCTCGCAGACGATCGAGATTTCCGACGACGAGATCGACGCCGCGATGAAGCAGCTCAAGGAGCACGCCAACGACCCCCAAAGCCGGGTCGCCGAAATCTTCCTCAGCGTCGACAACCCGGCGCAGGATGCCGAGGTCAAGCAGCTGGCCGACCGCCTGTCGCAGCAGATGCGCCAGGGCGCGCGGTTTTCCGCTGTCGCCCGGCAATTCTCGCAATCGGCGAGCGCCGCGGTCGGCGGCGATCTCGGCTGGCTGCGGCCCAACCAGCTGCCGCCGGCGCTGGGCAAGGTGGTGGCCGGGCTGAAGCCGGGCGAGTTGTCGCCGCCGATCCGCGCCGCCGGCGGCTATTACCTGATGCTGGTTTTGGAGCGGCGCAGCGGCTCCGGCGACGCGCCGGGAGAAACTTACGATATCGTGCAGGTGGTGTTTCCGCTGCCGCCGAGCGCGAACGAGGCGGCGCGGTCGGCAATCTTGCGGGAGATCGAAACCGTGCGCGCCGGCGCCAAGGACTGCCCGAGCATGCTGGCAATCGGCAAGCAAAAGGCGCCGCAGCTGTCGAGCGAGGGGAAGCTGAAGGCGAGCCAGATATCGCCGAAGATGCGCAGCCTGATCGATTCGCTGCCGATCGGCCAGCCCTCGCAGCCGATCGTCCAGAAAAACGGCGTCGGGGTAATCATGGTGTGCGGCAAGGCGAAAGCCGATGGCAAGGCGACCCGGGAGCAGGTGACCGAGTCGCTGCTGAAACAGCGCTTCGACACGGTGGCGCGGCGTTATCTGGAGGATTTGCGGCGCGCCGCCTATGTCGATGTGAGGGTGTAGAATGATGCTTCCGCTCGCCCTGACGATGGGCGAGCCGGCCGGGATCGGCGGCGAGATCGCGCTTCAGGCGTGGCTGCGGCGCGCCGAGGACATCCCGGCGTTTTATGTCATCGACAACCCTGACCGACTCGCGGCGCTGGCGCAGCGCCTGGGCTGGGCGGTGCCGGTCCGCGCGATTGACGCTCCGCACGAGGCGGCGGAGGCGTTCGCTTTGGCCATGCCGGTCCTGCCGGTCGGCGGCACGGTCCGGGCGGCGCCGGGCCGGCCGGACCCGGCCGACGCGCCGCTGGTGGTCGCGGCGATCGACCGCGCGGTCGCCGACGTTCAGGCCGGCCGCGCCGCTGCGCTGGTGACCAATCCGATCAACAAGCATGCGCTGTACCGCGCCGGCTTCCGCCATCCCGGCCACACCGAATACCTGGCGGCGCTGGCCGGCGGCGGGGCGCGAGCGGTGATGATGCTGGCCGGCGCGGAGTTGCGCGTCGTGCCGGTGACGATTCACCTGTCGCTGCGCCGGGCGATCGAGGAATTGACCGCCGAGGAAATCGTGCTTGCCGGGCGGGTCGCGCACCAAGCGCTTCGGCAGGATTTCGGCATCGCCGCGCCGGTCATCGCGGTCGCCGGGCTGAACCCGCATGCCGGCGAGGGCGGCGCCCTCGGCAGCGAGGATATCGAGATCGTCGGCCCGGCGATCGACATGTTGCGCGCCGGGGGGATCGATGCCCGCGGGCCGCTCGCCGCCGACACGATGTTTCACGCGGTGGCGCGGCGCGGCTACGACGCGGCCTTGTGCATGTATCACGACCAGGCGCTGATCCCGGTCAAGACCCTCGATTTCGACGGCGCGGTCAACATTACTCTCGGGCTGCCGTTTATCCGCACCTCGCCCGATCACGGCACCGCCTTCGACATCGCCGGCAGCGGCCGGGCGCGGCCCGACAGCCTGATGGCGGCGCTGCGCCTCGCCGCGCAGATGGCGGCGCGGCGGCATTCACGCTGACCGGCGCCGGCTGCGATCCCGGCGACCTGCCGCCGCTGCGCGCGGTCATCGCCCGCCACGGCATCGCCGCCAGAAAGAGCCTCGGGCAGAACTTCATCCTCGACCTCAACCTGACCCGGCGCATCGCCCGTGCCGCCGGCCCGCTCAACGGCGCGGACGTGATCGAGATCGGGCCGGGGCCGGGCGGGCTGACCCGCGCGCTGTTGGCGGAAGGCGCCCGCCGGGTTGTCGCGATCGAACGCGACCCGCGCTGCCTCGCGGCGCTCGAGGAGCTGGCTTTGCGTTATCCCGGCCGCCTGCATCTTGTCGCCGGCGACGCGCTGGCGCTCGACCCGGCAGCGCTGAGCAATTCGCCGCGCCAGATTATCGCCAACCTGCCCTACAACATCGCCACCGCGCTCCTCCTTCGCTGGCTGGACGGGATCGGCGACTACCGGGGCCTCGTCCTGATGTTCCAGCGCGAGGTGGCGCTGCGCCTGGTCGCGGCACCGCGCTCGCCGGCCTATGGGCGGCTGTCGGTGCTGGTGCAGTGGCTGACCGAGCCGAAAATCCTGTTCGACCTGCCGCCGCGCGCCTTTGTGCCGCCGCCCAAGGTGACCTCCAGCGTCGTCCGATTGACCCCGCGCGCGGCGCCGCTGGCGCCCGCCGAGAAGGCGGCATTGGAACAGGTCACCGCCGCCGCTTTCGGCCAGCGCCGCAAGATGCTGCGTTCCAGCCTCAAGGCGCTGGGCGTGCCGCCGGAGCCGCTGCTCGCAGCTGCCGGCATTCCGCCGACCGCCCGCGCCGAGGAATTGTCAGTCGAAGATTTCTGCGCCCTGGCAAGGGCCGTGAGCGCTATTGCCTCAGAGACTCCCGCTCAAATGCAATGGGTGCGCAGCGGCGGGAAGCCGTTGAAGCCGACCGAGGCGTAGCTCGCGGTATAGGCGCCAGTCGAGAGGATTTCGACCTTGTCGCCGACTTCGAGATCGAGCGGCAGCCGGTATTCGGTCCGCTCGTACAGGATGTCCGCGCTGTCGCAGGTCGGCCCGGCGAGAACGACCGGCGCCGGCGGCCCGGAGCGGCCCGGCACCTCGATGCGATAGCGGATGCTTTCGCCCATCGTCTCGGCGAGGCCGTTGAACTTGCCGACGTCGAGATAAACCCAGCGCTTGTCGCCGCCGTCGCCCTTGTCGGCGATCAGCACGACCTCGCTCTGAATAAGGCCGGCATCGCCGACCAGCGAGCGGCCGGGTTCGACAATGATTTCCGGCAGCCGGTTGCCGAAATGGCGGGTGAAAGCGTCGGTCACCGCCTGCGCGTATTCGGCGAGGCCGGCGATCCGGCCGCGATACTGCGCCGGAAAACCGCCGCCGATATTGACCATGCGCAGATTGATGTCGCTTTCGGCCAGCAGCGTGAACATGCGCGCGACGGCGCCGATCGCTTTGTCCCACTGGTCGAGATCGGTCTGTTGCGAACCGACATGGAAGGAGACGCCGTAGGGATCGAGGCCCATCCCGCGCGCCTTTTCGAGCAGCATGGCCGCCATCTCCGGGGTGCAGCCGAATTTGCGCGACAACGGCCAATCCGCCCCTTCGCACGACACCAGGATGCGGCAGAAGACGCGCGCGCCGGGGGCGCGGCGCGCCAGCTTGTCGAGTTCGCCCTCACTGTCGAAGGCGAAAAGCCGCACGCCGGCTTCATAGGCGGCGGCGATGTCGCGCTCCTTCTTGATCGTATTGCCAAAGGACAGCCGGTCGGCGGTGGCGCCGTTGCCGAGGCAGAGGTCGATCTCGGCCGGGCTTGCCACGTCGAAATTGGCCCCCTTGCCGGCCAGCATCGCGACGATCTCGGGAGCCGGGTTGGCCTTGACCGCGTAATAGATGCCGGCGGCCGACAAGTGCCGGCGCAGCAGGTCGTAGGCTTCGCCGATCACGTCGAGATCGACGACCAGACACGGCGTGGCGGGGGCGTTTTCCGACAGGAAGCGAGCGATCTTAAGGTTCATCGGCGGGCGGCCTTGCGGTGAGCGGCTGCGCCTCGGCGGCGAGAGGCGGGCCTTCCGGCCCTCCCTGCCGCCCGGCAGGAAAACCGCCCCCGGCGATACGGGGGCGAATGGCGGGTGCCGGCCGGCGCGCTCCTCGGGAGCGCGCGGCGACGTTCGCTCAGCTCAGACTGCTCGGATCGATAGTGCGCCCGCCGCGGCCGCGAAGCCGTGTGCCGGGAAGAACGGCGTCAGGGCAGGGCGCTGCGGCCCTCATCGGGATTGCAACCATATCGACCTCCCTCTCGGGACCGGCCCTGCGCCGCAGGCGGCCGGAGAACCAAAAAGGACGCGTTACGTCGTTGCATAACCACCATGGGCCATAGGCACGTGCGAGTGCGTCAACGCGCGGATAGATACGCGCACGCGCCGCCATTGCAAGCGGAATTTGGCCCTCGTATCCCGATCGGGCTGCGGAGCGCCGGCGTCCCGCCGGCATGTCGGCCGGAGGTCGGCGGCCCGGAATGGATGATGCCGGTCAGCTTTCCGCGGGCCGGCCGGCCGCCTCCATTTCCTCAAGTTTTCTGAGACAGGCGGCGCGGTCGGCGGCGAAATCGCCGTCCTCCCACCACTGCCGCACCGCACTTAAAAGCCGCCCGACCCGCGGCCCCGGCGCAGCCCCCAATGCCGTCACGTCGTGTCCGTCGAGCGGAAAGACCGGCGGCCGCCATGCCATTGCCAGGGCCAGCAATTCGGCCAACCGCGCCGGCGCAAGACCGGTTTCCGCAGCTCTCAGCAAAAGCACGTCCCGATAGCGTTTGGCCCCGAGCCGGTAGAGGACGCGGCGTTGCGCCCGTGCATCAGCGGCCGGATCGACCGGCCACGGCGGCGCCAGCCCGGCGAGCCGGCCGCACTGCGCATTGGACAGCCGCAGGCGTCCGGCTATCGCCCGCATTCCGGCCGAATCGGCCTCGCTTAACGCAGCTAGCCGGCGCAGCGGATCAGCGGGCGGCGGTTCGATGCGGAGGAGCGCGGCGAGCCGGTCGGGCCGCTGCGCCTCCGGCAGAATCGCCTGAAGCACCCCGTCCTCCGTCATCATCCGCACCGCCGGCACCGGGTCGGGCACGGCCAGCAGACGCAGCAATTCCTGCGCCACCCGCTCGGCCGACAAGCCGCCGAGCAGCGAGGCCGCCTCCCGGCAGGCGGCGCGCCCCGCCTTGTCGCCGCGTTCGCCGCCGAACCGCGCGGTGAAGCGATAGAATCGCAACGCCCTGAGCCGGTCTTCGGCGATCCGGGTCGCGGGGTCGCCGACGAACCGCACCCGGTGCGCTTTGAGGTCGATGAGGCCGCCGACCGGGTCGTGCACGGTGCCGTCGGGGTCGAGGTAGATCGCGTTGATCGTGAAATCGCGGCGCGCCGCGTCGGCTGCCCAATCGGCATCGAAGGCGACGCGCGCGCGCCTTCCGTAGGTCTCGACGTCGCGCCGCAACGTGGTGATCTCGAAATGCCGCGGCGGCACCACCGCGGTCACCGTGCCGTGGTCGATGCCGGTCGGCACCGCCTTCAGCCCGGCCTCCTCGAGCGCGGCCATAACGGTTTCCGGCAGCGCCGGGGTGGCGAGGTCGATATCGGCGACGGCGCGCCCGAGCAGCGAGTCGCGCACAGCGCCGCCGACAAAACGCGCCGCGATGCCGGCCTTGCCGAATGCCGCCAGCAGCGCGGCGGTCGCCGGCTCGGTCATCCACGGCGGCGGTTCGATCTTTGTCACGGCCCCGGCCCCGGCTCGACATGGCCCGGCACGATGTGCCCATCGGTCCAGCGCGGCGGCACATAGACGCCGCGCTCGGCGGTCCCGAACCCGACATTGACGACCACCAGCATGACCGCGAGCAGCAACACCCCGGCGCCGGCCAGCCACAGCCACGGCAACGGCGCCTGGCGCACCGCGCCCCCGCGCCCGGCCAGCGCCGCTAGCCGCACCGCGGCCAGATAGAGCACGGTCGGCAGGATAAGCGGCAGCAGAATCTCGAAAATGACCCGGAGCATGGCCCGGTTACTCTGCCAGCACCTCCGTGAGGTTGACCAGGATGCCGGCGGTCGCGCCCCAGATGTTGCGGCCTTCGTAGGGCAGCACGAAGAAAAAGCGGCGACCCGCACCCGACTGCCGCTCGACCCGCTGGTGGTTGCGCCGGTCCAGAATAAACGACAGCGGTACCTCGAACGCTTCCGCCACCTCGAACGGGTCGATCGACAGCGCGAGCGGCGGGCTGACGAGGCCGACGACCGGCGCGATCTCGAACCCGGTGCCGGTGACGTAATTGTCGAGCCGGCCGATAACCCGGACGCAATCGGCCGCGAGACCGACTTCCTCCCGGCTCTCGCGCAAGGCGGCGGCGATGGCGTCCGGATCGTCCGGCTCGATGCGGCCGCCGGGGAACGCTATCTGCCCGGCATGCGCCGTCAGATGCGCGGTGCGCTGCGTCAGGAGCACGGTCATGCCGGCCGGGTGATCGACGATCGGCACCAGCACCGCCGCCGGCCGCAATGCCGTACTGGGCGCGGTCAGGCCGGGGTTGAGGTCGTGATCGCCGCGGATCGCGTGGCGGAAGGCGGCCGCCTCGGCCGGGTCGGCGCTGCCGCCAAAGCCGCGCCGCCCGGCCTGCCGGCCCGCCAGCCGCGCGATCAGCCGCTCGCGGGTCACTCCTCGGAGTACCTTTTCTTTGTCATCCCGGCAAAGGCCGGGACCCATCTTTCAACCGATCCGGCGCCGAACGATGGGTCCCGGCCTTCGCCGGGATGACAATGTCCCTCTGAGATTGGAGCCGGAGGCATGCCTCTTATCACTCCCACGCCTCCCCCGGATCGCCGAGTTCGAAAAACACGCCGGCGCTCCATACCCCGAACCGGCGTTCGCCGCCCACCGTTTCCTCGACCCCGAGCTCGGCCAGCTCGTAAAAGACCGGCCGCGCGAGGCGCGCTTCGAGGCCGGGGCGAACCAGGACATACGGGTCCGGCGTCCCGTCGGCGGCGGTCTCGACCCGCAATTCGTGACCCTCTCCGGCCGTCACAATCTCGTCCAGATTGGTGCGGAAAATCAGCCGCTGCGCTCGCCCCTCACCCTCGGCATCGACGGCGACCGAGACGAACGGCGCGTCCTCGACGACAACCCGGCCGCGCTCCGCCGGGGTCACCAGCCAATAGCTGCCGTCGGGGTCGCGGCGCAGCACGGAGGCGAACAGCTTGACGAGCGGCAGCCGAAGGATCGGCGTCCCGCGATAGTACCAGGTGCCGTCGCGGGCGATGCGCATGTCAAGATCGCCGAGTTCGGCCGGCGCGGGCCGGGCGGGGCGCGAAAAAGAGACGGACGAATCGGCCGGCGCGGGGTTATCCATCAGCTCCAAACCGACGCCGAACTTGACGAAGGATAGCGGGTTTGAGTCCATTGCCGTCGGTAAATGCCACTGCCGCCGATCTCGTTGGTGAGGTCGAGGCGCTTGGTGAGCGCTTTCACTTGGTGCGTCAGCGCATCGGCGAGGTCATTTTCGGCCAGGCCGAGGTCGTTGAGCAAGCCTTGATCACGCTGCTCTCGGGCGGCCATGCGCTGCTGATCGGCGTGCCCGGCCTCGCCAAGACGCGGCTGGTCGAGAC
>DASUKH010000029.1:0-52301 GCA_036278835.1 Allostellaceae bacterium | reverse complement strand
GAATTGCGGCAGGACAGCTCGTTCGAGAAGGTCGCCACCGCGATGCACCGGATCGCCTATATCGCGCGGCAGGACCCGGCGGTGTCGGGCATCTTCTATTTCGGCGGCGCCTATTCCTACAACCCGACCGAGAACACCGGCCGGATGTTCATACAGCTGAAACCGCACGACGAGCGCAACGTCACCTCGGATCAGGTCATTCAGCGGCTGCGGCCCAAGGTCGCCAAGGTCGAGGGCGCCAAGTTCTTCATGCAGTCGGGCCAGGACATCAGCATCGGCGGTCACCTGACGCGAACGCAATATCAATACACGCTGACCGACACCGACCAGGACGAACTCAATCATTGGTCACCGATCGTCGAAGCGGCGATGAAGAAGCTGCCGGAGCTTCAGGACGTCGCCTCCGACCAACAGATCGCCGCGCCGCATCTGTCGATCGACATTGACCGCGACGCCGCGGCGCGGCTGGGGATTTCGCCATCGCTGATCGACGAGACCCTGTATGACGCGTTCGGGCAGCGCCAGGTCGCGACGATCTACACCTCGACCAACCAATACAAGGTTGTGCTCGAGGCGAAACCGGATTTCCAGAAAGACCCGGCCGCGCTCTCCAAGATTTACGTCGCCGGCCGAAATGGCGCGCAGGTGCCGCTCAGCACCTTCGCGCACTTCACGACCAAGCTGAAATCGCTCTCGGTCAACCATGAGGGCCAGTTCCCGGCGGTGACTCTGTCGTTCAACCTCGCGCCGGGGGTGGCGATCGGCCAGGCGGTCGAGAAAATCCAGCAGATGGAGCAAGAGTTGCGCCTGCCGCCGACCCTTGACGGCTCGTTCCAGGGGACGGCGCAGGCGTTCAAGGCTTCCCTGTCCTCGACTCCGCTGCTGGTCGCCGCCGCGATCCTCGTCGTCTACATCGTGCTCGGCATGCTCTACGAGAGCTACATCCACCCGATCACGATCCTGTCGGCACTGCCTTCGGCCGGGGTGGGGGCGCTCCTGGCGCTGACGATCCTCGGTTACGATCTGAGTGTCATCGCGCTGATCGGGGTCATTCTGTTGATCGGCATCGTCAAGAAGAACGCGATCATGATGATCGACTTTGCGCTGACCGCCGAGCGCCAGGACGGCAAGACCCCGGTCGAGGCGATCCATGAGGCGTGCGTTTTGCGCTTCCGGCCGATCATGATGACGACCTTCGCAGCGCTGTTCGGCGGGCTGCCGATCGCCTTGGGGCACGGCGCCGGGTCCGAGTTGCGCCGACCGCTCGGCATCGCGATGGTCGGCGGGTTGCTTGTCTCGCAATGGCTGACGCTCTACACGACCCCGGTCATCTATCTCTATCTCGACCGGCTGAGCCGCTGGCTCGGCGCCTCGCGCCGCCCGTCGCGCCTCGCGATGGCGCTCGGCGAAGGGGCGCCGTCGCGACTGGCGGACCAGCCCGGCAGCGCCGCCGAATAAGGGGCCGCATCGGGCAATGACCGGCCGCCGCCCCGACCCCGACGCGCTGTCGCCCAATCTCGGCGCGACGCTGCACGACGTGGCGCGGGCGATGCGGCGCCGCTTTGAGCGGCACGCCCGCAAGTGCGGGCTGCCAATCACCCGCCAGCAGGCGCGCACCCTCCTTTTTATCGCGCGCAATGAGGGGTTGAGTCAGGCGACGGTCGCAACCCGCCTCGAGATCGAGCCGATTGCGCTGGTTCGCCTGCTCGACCGGCTGCATGAGGAGGGGCTTGTCGAGCGCCGCGCGCATCCGACCGACCGGCGGGTGCGGACGCTATGGCTGACCCCGCCGGCCTGGGCGGTCATCGACCGGGTGCTCGACATAAACCGGGCGGTGCGCGAGGAGGCGTGGGCCGGAATACCGGAGCCGGACCGCATGCTGGTCATGCAGGTGCTGGCGCGGATGAAGGACAATCTCGACCTGGCCGACGAGATGGCGAGCGCCGCCGCCGAGTAGGTCCACGCGCCAATCAGTGCCGTATTGCCGCGGCCCCGTGCCGCTGGCCGCCCAGCAGCGCGATGCAGCAATCCACCGCCGCAGCGTCGTAAAGGCGGCCCTTGTTGGCTTCCAATTCGGCCACAGCGCCGGCAAGACCCAGGCTGGGGCGGTGCGGACGCGACGCGGTCATCGCCTCGACGACATCGGCGACTGCCAGGATTTTCGCGCCTGGTTCGATCGCCCCGGCGCGCAGCCCGTAAGGATAGCCTGAGCCGTCGAGCCGTTCGTGATGCTGCAGGACGATTGCCGCCACCAATTGCGGCGCGGCGATGCGCCGGGCGATGTGCCAGCCGGCCTCGACATGCGTCTTGACCAGGGCGTACTCGGCCTCGCTCAGGGCGCCCGGCTTGTTCAGAACCTCGATCGGCGTCGCCAGCTTGCCGGCGTCGTGCATCAGGCTCGCCAGATAGATGATGCGGATTTCGGGATCGGGCCGCCGCAGCCGCCGCGCCATCGCCGCGGCGAGCACTGCGACCCGCTCCTCGTGCCCGGCGGTGAACGGGTCGCGCGCCTGCGCCATCCCGACCATCGCCGCGATCGCCGCCTCGACTCCACCGACCGGCGCGATCGCCTGTTGCCCCTGATGCATCATCGCATCCCTCCCGCGAACGTTCTGGCGAGAGGGTACGGCAACCTGTAATTGATGTAAACGATAGATAACCCGTTAAGAGAGAGTTAACGAGTGGCCGTGCCCTGGCTAGGCCGCAAGGAAGCCGCCGTCGACATAGAGTTCGGCACCGGTGATGTAGGAAGCCTCGTCCGAGGCGAGGAACAAGACGGCGTTCGCGACCTCCTCGACCCGCCCGGCCCGGCCGAGCGGCACCGAGTTTTCGATCCATTTCTTACGGACCGCCGGGTCGGCGGTGCGCCCGGAGGTGCGCATCGGCGGCATCAGGCCGGGATGCACCGAATTGACCCGGATGTTGTCGCGCCCGTGCTGTACCGCCGCCGCCTTGGTCAGGGTGCGCACCGCGCCTTTCGAGGCGTTGTAGGCGACGTGCAGCCCCTGCTGGCCGGTCACCCCGGATATCGACGAGAGATTGACGATGGCGCCGCCGCCGGCCTCTTTCATGACCGGGATCGCGTATTTCATGCCGAGGAAGGTGCCGGTGGCGTTGACCGCCATGATGCGCTGCCAAGCGGCGCTGTCGAGCAGGTCTTCTTCGGCGCTGCCGCTAATCCCGGCGTCGTTGACC
This sequence comes from Allostellaceae bacterium, assembly GCA_036278835.1. Classification (GTDB taxonomy): domain Bacteria; phylum Pseudomonadota; class Alphaproteobacteria; order ATCC43930; family CGMCC-115725; genus DATARH01. The sequence goes on along the minus strand of DASUKH010000029.1, from coordinate 49,106 downwards.
AGGATGTCGAGCCGGCCGAACTGCGCGATCGTGGCGTCGAGCGCCGCCTGCCATTCCGCTTCGCTGGTCACGTCGAGCCGCTGAAAGCGCGCGGCGCCGTTCGCCGCGACGATCTCGCCGGCGAGTTTTCTGCCCTCGCTTTCGAGCATGTCGGCAATCACCACCCGGGCACCCTCGCGCGCGAAAAGGCGCGCCATGCTGGCGCCCATCCCCGACGCGCCGCCGGTGATAAGGGCCACCTTGTCCTCAAGTCTCATCGCGGTTCCTCCCTCAAATGAGGTTCTCACGGAGACACGGAGAAGAGATTTTTCGAATATGTCGTCCCGGCGAAGGCCGGGACCCATCTGTCAGCCGCCCGTGCGGCGGAACCATGGATACCGGCTTTCGCCGGTATGACGGACGGGGTGGAATACCTCCTCCGTGCCCTCCGTGTCTTCGTGGTGAAAAATGGTTCATTCGACCCCGACGGCGGCACCGAGGGTTTCGCCGATTGGCTGATGCAGCACCAGATCGGCGAGCCGGTCGAGACCGGTCGGCTCGCGATTGACGATCGCCAGGACGGCGCCGTTGCGCTTCGCCAGCTCGGGGAATCCCGCGGCCGGATAGACCACCAGCGATGACCCGAGCACGAGAAACAGGTCGGCAGCGAGGCTCTCGACCTGGGCACGGCGCATCGCCGCCTCGGGCATCGCCTGGCCGAACGAGATCGTCGCGGTCTTGACAAAGCCGCGGCAACGGGCGCAGCGCGGCGCCTCGCCGCTCCGCTCGAAAGCCGGTCTGATATCCTCGAGTTCGTGCCTTGTGCCGCAATCGAGGCAGGCGGCGTATGTCGTATTGCCGTGCAACTCGATGACCTTGCCGTCCGGCACGCCGGATTCCTGGTGGAGGCCGTCGATGTTCTGGGTGATGACGGCCGAGGCCGTACCGCGCCGCAACAGCTCGGCGACGGCGCGGTGGCCGCGGTTGGGCCGCGCCGCCCGGAGAGTCTCGTCCATCGCAAAGCGGCGCCGCCAAGTCTCGCGCCGCGCCCCATCGGAGGCGAGGAAATCGTCGAAATCTATGGGCGCCATCTGTGTCCAGATGCCGCCGGGGCTGCGGAAATCCGGGATGCCCGACTCGGTGCTGATGCCGGCCCCGGTGAAGACGACCGCCCGGCCCGCCTTGTCGAGCAGGCCCGCGAGCGCAGTAGCCCCGTCGATGCTGCTCATCGCGACACTTTGGCAAACCCGCCGGGTTCCGCCAAGCCCAGCTCGCCGCCGCCCCGCATCATTTCTTTTGGGCGACGGCGCTCTTTGGGTTGAGGCTCTGGATGTGTCCGCTTTCGGTGCCGGCGGTCGGATCGATGACGGCATTGATCAGCGCCGGCCGTCCGGAGGCGAGCGCCTCGCCAACCGCTTCGGTGAGGCTCGGCGTATCGGTCACGTGATAGCCCTTGCCGCCGAACGCCTCGATGATCCTTTCATACCGCGCATCGCGCCGGAGGCCGGTCGGCGAATACGGCCTGCCCTCCGGGTCGCCACGATAGACGCCGTTATTGTTGAAGATGACGGTGGTGACGGGCAGGTCGTAACGGCAGATCGTCTCGATCTCCATGCCGCTGAACCCGAACGCGCTGTCGCCCTCGATCGCCAGTACCGGCTTGCCGGTCACCGCGGCGGCGCCGATCGCGTAGCCCATGCCGATCCCCATGACCCCCCAGGTGCCGCTGTCGAGCCGGCGGCGCGGCTCCTGCATGTCGATGATGTTGCGCGCGAAATCGAGCGTATTGGCGCCCTCGTTGACGATGTAGGCGTCGGGCCGCGCGGCCAGCGCGTTGCGCACCGCGCGCAGGGCCGAGGAGAAATTCATCGGGTTCGGGTCGGCGTTGAGGCGGGCAGCCATGCGCTCGACATTCTGCTGCTTGCGCCTGCCGATCTCGTCCATCCAGGGGGCCTTGCGCTTCACCTGGCCGGAGTTCAGCGTGGCGTTGAACGCGGCGAACACCGACTTGATGTCGCCGACCACCGGCGCGGCGATCGCCCGGTTGCTGTCGATCTCGGTCGGCGCGATATCGACCTGCACAAAGCGCGTGTTCTCGTTCCACAGCGGCGGCCGGCCGTGCGACAGGAGCCAGTTGAGCCGCGCCCCGGCCAGCAGCACCACGTCGGCGTTTCCGATCGCATAAGAGCGGGCGGCGGCGGCCGATTGCGGGTGGTCGTCGGGCAGCAACCCCTTGGCCATCGACATCGGCAGGAACGGCATGCCGGTCGCCTCCAGGAATGAGCGGATCTCCGCGTCGGCCCGCGCGTAGGCCGCACCCTTGCCGAGGATCGCGAGCGGTCGCTCGGCCTGCGCCAGGAGGTCGAGGGCGCGCGCCACCGATTCCGGCGCCGGCGGTGCTGCGGGCGCCGGATCGACCACCTTGACCAGCGATTTCCGGCCGGTGTCGACATCGAGGGCCGAACCGAGCACTTCCGCCGTCAGGTCGAGATAGACCCCGCCCGGTCGGCCCGACACGGCAGCGCGGATCGCCCGCGCGATGCCGATCCCGATATCCTGCGGCCGGTTGACCCGGTAGGCCGCCTTGGCGTAGGGCCGGGCGGCGGCGAGCTGGTCGAGCTCCTCGTAATCGCCCTGTTCGAGATCGACGATTGCGCGGTCGGAGGAGCCGCTGATCAGGATCATCGGAAAGCAGTTGGTCGTGGCGTTGGCGAGAGCGACGAGGCCGTTGAGAAAACCCGGCGCCGACACCGTCATGCAGATGCCCGGTTTCTGCGTCAGAAAACCGGCGATCGCCGCCGCATTGCCGGCCGACTGCTCGTGCCGGAACCCGAAATAGCGGATGCCCTCGGCCTGCGCCAGCCGCAGCAGATCGGTGATTGGGATGCCGGCCACCCCGAAGATCGTATCGACCCCGTTCAGTTTCAGGGCGTCCACCACGAGGTGGAAGCCGTCCGTCATCTCCGCTGCGCTCATTTCCGTCACCGTTCCGCGAGTGGGCAGGTCCAATGCGAGGACTCTAGACGATCGTCCCCGCTCCGCCGATAGCGCCCGATCCTAATGGAAAAATTCTGCCACTCGGTACCCATTCCAACTCCGGCATTCCGACCGGAGCGGAGCGGAGAGCCGGAATGCAGGGGCAAGCGACGGAGCGGTTGCCCCTGGATGCCCGCTTTCGCGGGCATGACGGATTGGGCCATGGTTCTGAATTGAATCGCTGGCATAGGGCTGCATGGGAGCGGGGTCGCGCGGCGGCAATGCTGTCCGTCGGATCCCGGCCGCTACACCAAAGAGTGACGCCTCTGTGCCTTTTTGCTAGCCCCTTGTCTTGAGGAACAATCGCGTCCGGGCGAGGCGCCGGTTACGCTCGTTTGGCTGAGAGGCGGACATCGGACATCGAAAATCGATGGCGATCTGTATTGTGGACGATGATGATGCAGTCCGCCACGCCTTGCAGCGCATGCTGCGCGCTCATGGTTTTACCATTTCAATATTTTCGTCTGCCGAAGAATTCCTGAATTCGGCGACGTCGCGGCAGGCGGGCTGCCTGATTCTCGACGTGCGGATGGCCGGCATGACCGGCCTCGACCTGCACCGGTTGCTGACCGCGCAGGGTTGCCGCATCCCGACAATCCTGATAACAGCGTGCCCGACGCAAGGGGAGCGCGAACGCGCGATCGCCGCGGGGATCACATCATACTTGGCAAAGCCGTTCAGCGAGGACGAGCTGCTCCGCGACGTCCGCAGTGCGCTTGCCGCGCGCGAAAGCCTGTCCGGGCAACCTTAAACATTGAGGTTCGGAGTTGAGTGAAGCCCCCGTTGCCGGCGCTGCGGCATCGCTGCTGCCGCCCGCCGCTGCATTGCCTCGCCATTTGCGGCGTCTCGAAGCCGAAGCGGTCACGATCCTGCGCGAGGTCGCCGCCGAGTTCCGCAACCCGGTCCTGCTCTATTCGATCGGCAAGGATTCGAGCGTCCTCTTGCATCTCGCACGCAAGGCGTTCCATCCCTCGCCCCTGCCCTTCCCGCTGCTCCATGTCGATACGACCTGGAAATTCCGCGAGATGATCGCGTTCCGCGACCAGACAGCGCGCGAGTTCGGGCTGGAGCTGATCGTCCATACCAATCAGGAGGGTCTGGCCCGCGGCATCAACCCGGTCGTCTCGGGGTCGGCCCTGCACACGGCGGTGATGAAGACCGAGGCGCTGAAGCAGGCGCTCGACCGGCATGCTTTCGACGCAGCGCTCGGCGGGGCACGGCGCGACGAGGAGAAAAGCCGGGCCAAGGAACGGGTGTTTTCGCTGCGCGGCGCCGGGCATGTGTGGGAGCCGCGCCGGCAGCGCCCCGAACTCTGGGGGCTCTACAACACCCGCCTCGCGCCGGGTGAGACGATGCGGGTGTATCCGCTGTCGAACTGGACCGAGCTCGACGTCTGGGAATACATCGCGAGCGAGCAAATTCCGGTGGTGCCGCTCTACTTCGCGAAGGAGCGTCCGGTGGTGCGGCGCGACGGGGTGTGGATCATGGTCGACGACGACCGGCTGCCGCTGCGGCCCGGCGAGCGCCCCGAGCCGCGCGTCGTGCGGTTCCGCACGCTCGGCTGTTATCCGCTGAGCGGGGCCATCGAATCGGACGCGGCGACGGTCGCCGGCATCGTCGCCGAACTGCGCGATTCGCGCCAGTCGGAGCGGCAGGGGCGGCTGATCGATGGCGACGAAAGCGCCTCGATGGAGCGCAAGAAAAAGCAGGGGTACTTCTGATGGCGCATGCGACCACCGGGCTGCCGAGCGGCGGCAAGAGCCTGCTGCGCTTTCTGACCTGCGGCTCGGTCGATGACGGCAAATCGACCCTGATCGGCCGCCTCCTCTACGAGGCCGATGCGGTGATGGGCGACCAGCTCGAAGCGCTGCGGCGGGATTCCCGGCGCTTCGGCACCACCGGCGGCGACCTCGATTTCTCGCTGCTGCTCGACGGCCTCGAAGACGAACGCCAGCAGCGGATCACGATCGATGTCGCCTACCGGTTCTTTTCGACCGCGCGGCGCAGCTTCATCGTCGCCGACACGCCGGGCCACGAGCAATACACCCGCAACATGGCGATCGGCGCCTCAACCGCCGAATTGGCGGTGCTGCTGATCGACGCGCGCAAGGGGATCCTGGCGCAGACCCGCCGCCATTCGCAAATCTGCTCACTGCTCGGGGTCCGCAATATCGTATTGGCGGTCAACAAGCTCGACCTCGTCGGGTTCGACCGCGCCACCTTCGAGCACATCGCGGAGGAATACGACCGCTTCGCGGCACCGCTCGGTTTCAAATCATTGTTGGCGATCCCGCTGTCGGCGCGCGACGGCGACAACATCACCGAACGGTCGCCGCGCACCCCATGGTACGCCGGCCCGAGCCTGATCGAGCATCTCGACACGGCCGTCCTCGCCGAAGAGGAGTCGGACCGACCGCTGCGCTTTCCGGTGCAATGGGTCAACCGGCCGAACGGCGAGTTTCGCGGCTTCTCCGGGACGGTCGCGTCCGGGTCGGTCGCCCCCGGCGACGCGGTGCGGGTGATGGGTTCGACGCGCATCTCGCGGGTGAAAGAGATCGTCACCTTCGACGGCAGGCTGCCGCAGGCCGGCACCGGCGACGCGGTGACGCTCACTCTCGAAGATGAAATCGACCTGTCGCGCGGCGATCTCCTGGTGCATCCGGAGGCGCCGGCCGAATTCGCCGACCAGTTCGCCGCCCACATCGTCTGGATGAAGGATGACCCGCTGGTCCCCGGCCGCTCGTATTGGCTGAAGCTCGGCACTCGCACGGTGTCGGCGACGGTGACCGCGCTGAAGCACCGCATCGATGTCGAAAGCGGGGCGCATGTTGCGGCGCGCGCGCTCGACATCAACGAAATCGGCTTCTGCAACGTGGCGACCAGCGTGCCGATCGCGTTCGATCCCTACAAGGCGGGCCGCGAGACCGGCTCGTTCATTTTGATCGATCGGCTGACGCAGGAGACCGCGGCCGCGGGCGTGGTCGATTTCGCGCTCAGGCGGGCCGCCAACGTCCACTGGCACGCCTCCACCGTCAATCCGGGCCAACGCGCTGACTTGAAGGGGCATCGACCGGCGGTGTTGTGGCTGACCGGCCTCTCGGGCGCCGGCAAATCGACGATCGCCAACCGCCTCGAGCAGAAACTGCTGGCGATCGGCGGTCACACAATGCTGCTCGACGGCGACAACGTGCGCCACGGCCTCAATCGCGATCTCGGCTTCACCGACGCCGACCGGGTCGAGAACATCAGGCGAATCGGCGAAGTCGCGCGGCTGATGAACGATGCCGGCCTCATCGTGATCTGCGCCTTCATCTCGCCGTTCCGCGCCGACCGGCGGATGGCGCGCGAAGCCGCGGCGCCCTATCCGTTCCTCGAAGTGTTCGTCGACACCCCGCTCGCCGAATGCATCCGGCGCGACCCGAAGGGGCTTTATGCCAAGGCGCAGGCCGGCGCGATCCCCAACTTCACCGGCATCGACTCGGCTTACGAACCGCCGGATGCGCCGGAGATTCACCTGGAGACGGTTGGCCACGACGCCGACAGCCTCTCCGAACTGCTGCTCGGCGAATTGCGCGGCCGCGCCATCCTCGTCTGAGCCGGCGTCGAGCGCGGCGTAGCGCGGCCCCCGGCGCCGCGCGAGACCGGCGGCAAACACCACCACGAAAGACGAGATCGCCGAGGACGGGCCAGTGCGCGATTGCCGCCGAAACGGCCCAGGCGGCAAGCGCCGGCAGCGGCACCATCGCAATCGTCAGCCGCTGCTGCGCACGGCCGGCATCGCGCACCGCGACCCCGGCGAAAACGCTCATCATCAGCCCGAGGCCGACCGCGTCGTAGGGGGGTTCTTATCGGGGATCGAGGGGGCGGTAAGGCTGCCCGAAACAATTGTCGTATTCGCCGAGAAAGGCGTCCTCCGCCGCGGTCGAGACCCGCCCGAGGATCGCGTTGCGGTGCGGGAAGCGCCCGAACCGCTCGATGATCTCGCAATGGCGGCGGCCGGCCTCGCGATCATCGCGGCGCCCCGGCACCGGCGGCAGGGCCTCGATCAATTCCAGCCCGCGCCGCTGATCGGCGAGGCATTCGCTGTGCTCGAACGGCAGATAAAAGAACAGCCGCCACGCCGGCGGCACATGGCTGTCGAAGCCGCGGTCGAGCGCGCGGAGGGTCGTGGCGAGCGCCTTTTTGTCGCTGGCGAAGGCGCGCGGCGTGCTGCGGAAGACGTTGCGCGGCACCTGGTCGAGCAGCATGACGAGCGCCAAGGCGCTGTCCGGCCCGCTCTCCCAATCGGCCAGCAGGCCGGCGACGGCCGCCTCATGATCGGCGGCGAAGGCGCCGACCGCGGCATCGAAGTCGGGGGTGCTGCGGAACCAGATCTGGCGATGGTGCAGGCGCTGCGGATCGTCGAGCGGGCCGAACCAGAAATCGAGCAGATCGCGCGCCCTCGCCGGCAGCATGCTCACAAGAGGCCCCGCCGCGCGAGGCTGCGCATCAGCGCCAGCGCGCCGAACTCCCACGGCGGGATGCGGTCGCTGCGGCCGATCCGGTTGACGAGAGCGCCGAGCTTCGGCGAGGCGATCGTGACGATGTCGCCCTCCTTGTGGGTGAAGCCCTGACCGGCGCCGTCACGGTCTTCGGTCGGCGCGAACATCGTGCCGAGAAACAGCACGAAACCGTCCGGGTACTGGTGCGCCGGGCCGATCGCCTCGGCAACGAGGTCGGCCGGGTCGCGGCTGATCATGCCGAGCGAACTCGACCCGTGCAGCACGAAGCCGTCCTCGCCGCGCACTTCGAGCGACACCTCGGCCCGGCGCACATCGTCGAGGGAAAAGCTGTCGTCGAACAGGCGCAGCAGCGGCCCGATCGCGCTCGACCCGTTATTGTCCTTGGCCTTGCCGAGCAGCAATGCGCTGCGGCCCTCGAAATCGCGCAAATTTACGTCGTTGCCGAGCGCCGCCCCGACGATGCGGCCGGCGGCGCTGACTGCCAGCACGATCTCGGGTTCCGGGTTGTTCCATGCCGATTGCGGGTGCAATCCGATATCGGCGCCGGTGCCGACCGAGGCCATCGGCTGGCATTTTGTGAAGATTTCTGCGTCGGGTCCGATGCCGACTTCGAGGTATTGCGACCACATGCCACGCTCTTGCAACGCCGCCTTGAGCCGCGCCGCGGCCGGCGAGCCGGGCTTTACCGCGGCGAGGTCGCCGCCGATCGCGGCATCGAGTGCGGCGCGGATCGCGGCGGCGCGCGCCGGGTCGCCGCGCGCCTGCTCCTCGACGACCCGCTCCAACAGGCTGCGGACAAAGGTGACGCCGGCCGCCTTGACGGCCTGCAGATCGATCGGCGCCAGCAGCCACGGCCGCGTCGGGTCGCGCCGCGCTGGGTCGCTGTTGGCGAGGAGCGTCGCGAAATCGGCGACGCGGCGGTCGCGCGGCGCCGTCGCGACGATTGCGTCGCAATCCGGCTCGTTGAGCAGCCCGGCGACGGTCGGCGCGGCGCGGCTGATGTCGAACACCCCCTCCTTGCGGACGACAACCACCGCCGGCCCCTCATCGGGCAGCCACGCCCGGCCGATCAGCGTGCCGGCATAGCCATCCTCGGGCAGCGAGCGGGCGGGGTCGAGATGCAGCATCGGACTCCTCTGGGATTGTAGGATGGGCTGAGCATAGCGAAGCCCATCACGCACGTCGCCATCGTGTGGTGGGCTTCGCTGACGCTCAGCACACCCGACGGGTTCGGGCCGCGTCAGGCTCGCTTTCTGTTTCCGTGCCGCTTGCCGATGATGTCCTGGGCGGCGCGCAAATTGCCGGAAGCGGCGGCGAGCGCCGCCTTGGCCTCGGCGAGGTCGTGGCCTTCGAGGAGCAAGAGGGCCGTCTTGATGCTGCCGCGCGCCGCCCGCAGCGCCTCGCGAACCTCGTCGCGCCCGTGCCCGGTCAATTGCTGCAGGATGCGCTCGCTGCGGCGGACCAGCTTGTCGTTGGTGGCCTGGACATCGACCATCAGGCCCGCATAGACGCCCCCCAGCCGGATCATCACGAGCGACGACAACACGGTCAGCGCCGCGCGTTGCGCGGTGCCGGCCTTCATCCGGGTCGAGCCGGCGATCGGCTCGGCGCCGGTGTCGAGGAGGATCGGGTGGGCCGCCTCGTCGAGCAGCGGCGTGCTGCGATTGTTGGCGATCGCGACAGTCAGCGCGCCGGCCGCGCTGGCCGCGCGCAGGCAGGCAAGGGTGAACGGCGTGGTGCCGCTGGCGGCGACCGCGATCAGCGCATCGCCGCCGCCGATCCTATGCCGGCGCACCAGCGCCTCGGCCTCTTCCGCATCGTCCTCGGCGCCCTCGACAGCGCGCAGCAATGCCCCCTGCCCGCCGGCCATCAGCAGCACCAGCCGCTCGGCCGGCCAGCTGAAAGTCGGCATCAGCTCGGCGCCATCCTGCACCGCGAGCCGGCCGGAGGTCCCGGCCCCCGCATAAACGAGGCGGCCGCCGGCGGCGAGCCGTTCCTCAATGGCCGCGGCGGCGCGTTCGAGCGCCGGGCGCGCCGCATGCACCGCAGCGATGGCAGCGAACTGCCCCTCGATCATCGAATCGAGGATTTCCGCCGGCTGCCACAGGTCGATCGCCGAATAGCGCGGGCTCGGGCGTTCGGTTTGCATCCGCAACCTTCCACCCGGTGAAACGCGCGCGCCGCCCGGCGGTTCTCGCCGTTTGAGACTCTCCACCGCGCCTGGACCGCGGTCCGATGCAATTGCGCTATTTCGCCGCCGCGAGCGCCGGCGCCTCGGCGGGTTTCGCCGCCTCGATTTCGGCCGCCTTCTTCTCGACCATCGCGACAAGGTGATCGACGATGTCGCCGTCCTTCAGCCGGTGGTCGGCGATGCCGCTGACATAGACCTGGTGGGTATTGTTGCCGCCGCCGGTGAAGCCGATATCGGTTTCGCGCGCCTCGCCCGGCCCATTGACGACGCAGCCGATGACCGACAGGGTCAACGGCGTCGTGATGTGCGCCAGCCGCTCCTCCAGCACCTCGACGGTCTTGATCACCGGGAATTGCTGGCGGGCGCAGGATGGACAGGCAATCACCGTAACCCCGCGCCGGCGCAGCCCTAGCGCCTTCAGCATGTCGAAGCCGACTTTGACCTCCTCGACCGGGTCGGCCGACAGCGACACGCGGATCGTGTCGCCGATCCCGGCCCACAGCAGCATGCCGAGGCCGATCGACGATTTGACGGTGCCCATGCGCAAGGCGCCGGCCTCGGTGATGCCGAGATGCAGCGGGTAGTCGCAGGCCTCCGCCAAACCCTGATAGGCGGCCACCGCGAGGAACACGTCGGAGGCCTTGCAGGAAATCTTGAACTCGAAGAAATCGTTGTCCTCGAGAATCTTGGCATGGTGCAGTGCGCTCTCGACCATCGCCTCGGGGCAAGGCTCACCGTATTTTTCGAGGAGGTCCTTTTCGAGCGAGCCGGCGTTGACGCCGATCCGCATCGAGCAGCCATTGTCCTTGGCCGCCTTGATGACGTCGCGCACCCGCTCGGGCGAGCCGATATTGCCGGGGTTGATGCGCAGGCAGGCGGCGCCGTTCTCGGCCGCCTCGATCGCCCGCTTATAGTGGAAATGGATGTCGGCGACGATCGGCACCCCAATTTCGGGCACGATCTCTTTCAAGGCCAGCGAGGATTCCGGATTGGGGCAGGAAACCCGGACGATATCGGCGCCGGCCTGCTCCAGCGCCTGGATTTGCGCGACCGTGGCCTTGACGTCGCTGGTCAGCGTGTTGGTCATCGACTGCACGCTGATCGGCGCGTCGCCGCCGACCGGCACCTTGCCGACGTAAACCTTGCGGCAGGCGCGGCGGTGAATATCGCGATACGGTCGGACGCTCATCATCAACCCCGCGGATATTGCTGCATCCGGATATATAACGCCGGCGCGACAGAAAAAAGACCGCCGCCAGCGCCGGTCAGCCGCGCGCGGCCTTGCCGGCCATGAGCGCCTCGGGGTCGAGCGCGACGTTGCGGCGCAGCGCGCCCGCCGGCCCAAGCGGCGGTGCCGGCTTGCCGTCGACCATGATCGAGAGCGCCCCGGCATTGCCGGTGCGCAACAAGAGGCCGGCGCGCGGCACATGGTAGCTCTCGCCGGCCTTCAGCACCCGCGAGAACACGATCGTGTCGTCGGCCGTCCGTATCTGCACCCAGGAATCGGCGACGGCGCGAATCTCGATATGCAGGTCGGTCGCCGCCGCCGCGTTGCCGGTGACCGCCGTGGCCTGCGTCGGCGCCGGCGACCCGACCGCCGCGCTACCGGAATTATCCGCCGGAGCCGGCGGCGGCGTCGGGCCGGCATCGGGCGTTGCCAGCAGCGGCTGCAGCGAGGCGGGGACTGCCGCCACCCGCTCGGGGCGGCTGCGATTGCCGGTCGCGAGGTAGTGCCACGCGCCATAACCGCACAATGCGAGGATCAGCCCGACCAGCAGAATCCGCCGGCCCGGCAGGCTGCGTTCGCCGAGCGGAGCCGGCAGTGCAAGGTCGGGGCGGGCCGGAGCGGCGGCGGTTTCCTTGTAGCGTTCGAGGACGAGTTCGCTGTCGAGGCCGAGATAATGGGAATAGGCGCGGATGAAGCCGGCCGCGTAGGCCGGACCCGGCAGGTCCTGCGGCCGGGCCTCTTCCAGGGCGGCGAGGAAGGTGGGCTTGATGCGCAGCACCTCACCAACCTGGTCGAGACCCAGCCCGAGCTCCTCCCGCCGCCGGCGCAGCAGCGAGCCGACCGCATGCCCGCTCGGATTGGCCGCGCCGGCACCATTATCGGCCGGTTCGCCGAAAGGCGTCCTGATCCGCCGAAGAACGCTCACCGCCGCATAAACCCGGATCGCAATTCCGCTACCGGGCCATTCTAGGCGAGGTTTCGGCCAGTTTGAACCGCCTTCGCGGCCGCCGCCGGAACGCCGGTCAGAGCGCCTGCACTGCCTTGAGGACCTCGGCGACGTGGCCCGGCACCTTGACCTTGTGCCAGACGTTGCGCACAACGCCGTCCTTGTCGATCAGGAAGGTGCTGCGGTCGATGCCCATGTATTTGCGGCCATACATGCTCTTCTCGACCCACACGCCGTAGCGCTCGGTGACCTCGCCGCTCTGGTCGGAGGCGAGAACGAACGGCAGCTCGTATTTCTTCTTGAACTTGTCGTGCGAGGCCACCGGGTCGCGCGACACGCCGATCACCGCCGCGCCGATTTCGCCGTAATCGGGGAAGGCATCGCGGAAGCCGCATGCCTCGGCGGTGCAGCCCGAGGTGTCGTCCTTCGGGTAGAAATACAGCACCACCGGCTTGCCGCGGAGCGCCGAGAGGCTGACGGTGCCGCCGCTATCGGTCGGCATCGTGAAATCCGGCGCTTTGTCGCCGACCGCAACGCTCATCGCGTCCCCTCCCCTGTCGCCGTGATCTGTCTTGCCGGCCCCGCCACGAGAAGCTCGTACCAGTGCCGCACGCGAGCGCAGGCGGCCGTCATATCCGCCTCGAGCCGGGCGAAGTCAATCGCCCCGGCGCAGCGCGCCAGGGTCGCACCGGACGGGCCGGCGAGCGCGGCGTCGTCCGGCGTGCCGTCGAACAACAGCGCGATCAGCGCCCGCAGGTTGCGCAACAGGATCAGCGCTTCGCCGAGTTCGCGCGCGCCCTGCGGCGGCAGGGCGCCGACGGCAGCGAGTGCCGCCAGCGCCTCCGCCGGATCGCGCCGCACCACTTCCGGCGCGCGCGCCGCCTCGCGCAACAACAGGTACTGCACGACGAACTCGAGGTCGACGAGGCCGCCCGGCCGGTTGCGCAGATCCCACGCGGCCGGGTCGGGATGGCTCGCCGCGATGCGGCGTCGCATTTCGTCGACATCGACGACCAGCCGCCGGGGATCGCGCGGCGCGGCCAGCACGGCTGCTATCGCCGCCGCGATCCGCTCGCATAACGAGGGATCGCCGGCAAACGGGCGGGCCCGGGTCAGGGCCATGTGCTCCCAGGTCCAGGCCGCTTCGCGCTGGTACTGCGCGAAGGCATCGAGGCTGGAGGCGATCGGCCCCGACTCGCCGGACGGCCGCAGCCGCATATCCACCTCGTAGAGCCGGCCCTCCGCGGTCGGCACGGTGATCGCCGAGATCAGCCGCTGGCTCAGCCGCGCGTAATAGGCCGGCACCGGCAGCGGGCGCACGCCGTCGGAGCCGGCGCCCTCGGCCGGCGCGTCGTAGATCAGGATCAGGTCGAGATCGGAGGCGGCGGTCATCTCGCGGCTGCCGAGGCGGCCGAGCGCGACGATTGCGAATGCGCCACCCGGCACCGAGCCGTGCACCCGCGCGAAATCGGCAGTGACCGCCGGCAACAGCGCGGCGAGCGCCGTCGCGGCGATATCGGCAAGCGCGACACCGGCGGCGCTGCCGTCGAGCGTCGCTTGCAACAGCCGCACCCCGACCTGAAAGCGCCGCTCGTCCGACCAGCGGCGCAGCAGGTCGAGAATGTCCTCGAAATCGCGCGCCCCACCAAGGACCGCCGCAAGATCGGCGGCAAGACCGGCGCCATCGGCGAGCGGCGCCGCGAATTCGGCACTCAACACCGCATCGAGCAGCGCCGGGCGCTGCGCCAGCCGCTCAGCGAGGAACGGCGCGTCGGCCATGATGTCGGCGATCAGCGACAGGAGGCCGGGGTTGGCCTGCAACAGCGACAACAGCTGCACCCCGGCCGGCAATCGGGCCAGAAAGCGATCGAAGCGCAGAAAGGCCTGGTCGGGCTGCGCCGTACCGCCGAACATCCGCAGCAGTTCCGGGACCAGCTCGGTCAGGATTTCGCGGGCCCGCTGGCTGCGGGTCGCGCGCATCTGCCCGTGGTGCCAGGCGCGCACCGCCGCCGCCACAAGCGCCGGCTCGGCGAAACCGAGCCGGGCCAGGGTTGCGAGGGTGTCGGGGTCGTCCTCGGCCCCGGTAAACACGAGATTGCCGGGTCCGGCGAGGCTCGGCGCCTCCTCGAACAATTCGGCGTAATGCCGCTCGACCGAGCCGAGCTGAGCGCGCAAATCGGCGGCGAAATCGTCGTAGCCCTGGTAGCCGAGAAAGACCGCGAGCCGGGCCACACCGTCATGGTCTGCCGGCAGACGGTGAGTCTGCGCATCGTCGCGCATCTGCAGGCGGTGCTCGACCTGCCGCAGAAAGCGGTAGTCCGCGATCAGCGTCTCGGCCGTGTCGGGATCGATGCGCCCCGCTTCGGCGAGCACCCGCAATGCCGGGCAGGTCGCCCCGACCCGCAACTGGCGCAATCGGCCGCCCCAGATCAGCTGCTGGGTCTGGGCGAAAAACTCGACCTCGCGGATGCCGCCGCGGCCGATCTTGATGTCGTGCCCCTCGACGGCGATTCGGCCGGCGCCCTTGTGCGCCTGGATCTGCCGCTTGATCGAATGGATATCGGCGATTGCCGCGAAATCGAGATGGCGGCGCCAGATGAACGGCCGTAACTCGGCGAGGAAGCGCTCGCCGGCGGCACGGTCGCCGGCCACCGGGCGCGCCTTGATCAGCGCCGCGCGCTCCCAGTTCTGGCCGACGCTTTCGTAGTAGGCCAGCGCCGCCGCCGCGGAGATCGCGGGCGGCGTCGAGCGCGGGTCGGGCCGCAACCGCAAATCGGTGCGAAAAACATAGCCATCCCCGGTGCGCTCATCGAGAATGCGGACAAGGTCGCGGGCGAGACGGCCGAACAGGGTCTGGGCATCGTCCACCGCAACGCCGCGAAGTTCCGTTTGGTCGTACAGCAGGATCAGGTCGATATCGCTCGAATAGTTCAGTTCGCCGCCGCCGAGCTTGCCCATCCCGAGTACGATCAGGCCGCTGCCGCGCTCGGGGTCGGCCGCATCGACAGCCACGGCGCCTTTCGTAGCGGCGGCGCGCAGCAAATGACGCACCGCGGCGCCGATCGCCGCCTCGGCGAAGCGGCTGAGCGCCGCCACCTGCTGCTCGAGCGACCAGGCGCCACACAATTCGGCAACCGCCGCCAGCAACGCGACCCGGCGGCGGGCGATCCGCAAGCTGCGCATCAGCGCTCCACGGTCGCCACCGTCATCCGCGCGGCTTTCGATGCTGGCGGCGATCTCCGAGAACGGTGCGTCGGGACCTTCGGCGACGAGCCGCGACAGGAACGCACGTTCGGCGATGGCGACACCGGTCAGAAACGGGCTGTTGCCAAAGATCGCGGCCAGGAGGCGCCCGCCTTCGGGGGTCGCGCTCCAGTCGCGGGCGGCGTCCGCTTCGCCCAACCCGGCGAGCGCCGCCCGCCATTCGGCACAGCCCAGTTCGAGGAGGCGCGGGTCCGCCGGCAGCGGCAGCCGGCCGTCATCCCGGGAGAGATGCGATAGCAGCGACATTGCCCAAACTCGATCAGGAGAGCGACACTTGCCCGCCGCCTCCTGCGGGTCAAGAGAAGCCGCCGCGAGACCGCCGGTCCCGCCGGGCGGCCCGCCATGTCCGGCGCGGTGCGCATTGGCTGTTGCGCGGGCTGGCCGCCGTCGCGGCGATCCTGATCCTGGTCGCGGGGTTCGGCATCTGGCGGCTGATGCAGGGGCCGATCGCGCTGAACTGGCTGACCCCCTATGTCGAGGCGGCGATTGCCCGCTCCGACAGCGGGGTTCGGGTGCAGTTCTCCGGTATCGGCTTCGCAATCGACCGCCAGACCCATCAGCTTGATCTGCGAGCGGAGGATGTCCGGGTGGCGGCCCGCGACGGCGCGCCGATTGCGCGCTTTCCCGAGCTTGCCGCCAGCTTCTCGCTCGGCGCGATACTGCACGGACGGCTGGGGCCGACCCGGCTGGTAGTCGAACGCCCGGTGCTGCATCTGGTGCGCGGCAAGGGCGGCGCGATCAGCGCGCAAATCGGTTCGGGTGCCGCCGCCGGCCCCGAACTCGGCTCCGGCATGATCGCCCGGTTGGCCGGGCCGCCGGCGCGGGACGCCCCGCTCGGGCTGCTCCGCCGCCTCGACATCCGCGACGCCACCCTGATCCTCGATGACCGGGCAAACGGGCGGATTTGGCGCGCGAACCGGGTCGATATCGCGGTCGACCGCAGCGCCAAGGGGATGCGCGGCGATTTGTCGTTCGCGATGCCGTTGGCCGGCAGCCTGCCCGAATTGCACGTCAGCTACCGCTATCTCGCGGCTCGGCAATTGCTCGATCTCGACATGACGGTCGACGGCCTGGAGCCGGCTCGGATTCCGCCGCCGATCCCCGGATCGGCGCTGTTGCAGCATATCGATGCGCCGGTCTCCGGCACGTTGCGCACCCGGATCGATCTCAGGACGCAGCGGCCGCAAGGGGCGCGCCTCGATCTCGCGCTCGGGGCGGGACGGGTGCGCAGCCCGCTTTTACCGGACGGCAGCGTGGCGATCGCCAAAGGCGAGCTGCACGTCACCTATGCCGCCGAGAGCGAGAGCGTGCGCCTCGACCGCCTGTCGCTCGATCTTGGCAGCGGCGCGGGCATTTCCGTCGCCGGCGCCGTGTCCGGGGTAACCCCGGCACTGGTCTCCGCGCAGCCCGGCTCGCGCCTCCCCGCAACGCTCAACGCCAGCCTGACGGACGTGGAGGTGGCACGGTTTGCCGCCCTGTGGCCGCTATCGATGAGTCCCGGCGGGCGACGCTGGACGCTCGCCAACGTCCATGACGGCGTGCTCGACCAGGGAACGGTGCAGCTAGCGCTGGCGGTTGACCCGTCCGACCGCACTGTCGCGGTTCGCAGCGCAACCGGGAGCCTGCGCTACCACGGCCTGACGATCAACTATCTCGACGGGCTGCCGCCGGTTCGGCAGGTCGCCGGCACCGCGAAATTTTCCGACGATCAGCTCGTCTTCACCCCAACCTCCGGCACCCTGAAACGGCTCCAGGTGACCGGCGGCTCGTTGCGCATCGCCAATCTTGGCCACAAGCCGGAGTGGCTGACGATCGACCTCGACACCAAGGGGCCGCTGCGCGACGCCGTCGAGGTCATCGACGCGCCGCGGCTGCGCTACGCCCAGAAGATCGGCCTCGATCCGGCGCATGTCGCCGGGCAGTCGGTGACACACCTGCATTTCCGGCTGCCCCTCCTCGCCGACCTCAAGCTCGATCAGGTCGAATACGGTGCAAAGGCGACGATCACCGGCGCCGATCTCGGCAAGGTAGCGCTCGACCGGGCCGTCACCGATGGCGATTTCGCGCTCGATCTGGAGCGGCACGAGGCGCATCTCGCGGGCAAGGCCCGGTTCGACGGCATCCCGGCGCGGCTTGATGCGAGCGTATTTTTTCACCCCGGGAAAGGCCCGCGCGAAGTGTACCGGGTCGGGCTGACGCTCGACGACGCGGCGCGGCGGCGGCTCGATCTCGATCTGATGCCAGGGCGGGTGCACGGACCGGTTGGCGCCGCGGTGACGTATACCGTCCTTGGCGGCGGCCGGTCGCGAGCGAGCGCGCAGCTCGATCTTCGCGGTGCCGCGCTGACGATACCGGAAGCCGGCTGGCAAAAGCCGCCGGCCCGACCGGGCACGGCGGTCATCGTGCTCGATCTCGATCACGGCCGGATCGTGAGGGTGCCGCGCCTCGATATCCACGCGCCCGGGCTAGACGCCCGCTTCGCGGTGTCACTCGACCGGCAGCGCGGGCGCGTGCAGCGGATCGCAATTCGCCATTTCGGGATCGGCCACAGCAATTTCGCCGGCACCGTCAGCCGCCGGTTGGGCGGCGGCTGGCGCGTCGATCTGACCGGGGCCGAGCTCGATGCGCAACATCTCCTGAATGAAGCGACCAAGGATGCGCCGGCAGCCAATTCGGCGGAGCAGATGCCGCCGTTGGCGATCAACGCACGCTTCGACCGGCTGCTGCTCGGACCCGGGCGTCAGCTTGACCGGGTCGACGCCAGCTTGCTGCGCGTCGACGGGTCGTGGGAGGCGGCGCGGATCGAGGGAAATTTCGCCGACGGCCGCCACCTGTCGATCAGCCTCGGGGCGAACGGCAAGGATCGCCTCGTCGTCCGTTCGGATGATTTCGGCGCAGCGCTGAAGCTTCTCGGGATCACCGACGATGTCGGCGGCGGCGCGGTCACGATCGACGGCCGTCTGTCGCGCGAAAAGAGCGGGCGTGTGTTGCGCGCCCATCTCGATGCGCGCAACTACGTCCTCGTGCACGCGCCGTGGATGGCACGGCTACTGGCGCTGCCGTCCCTTACCGGGCTGGCCAGCCTGCTGTCCGGGACCGGGCTGCCGTTCATGCTGCTGCGCGGCGATCTTACCTATGCGGATGGCCGGCTTGCCGTGCAAAAGGTGCTGGCGTCCGGCGAGGCGCTCGGGATCACCGTCGAGGGCTGGCTCGACCCCGGTCACGACCGGCTCGACCTGCAGGGCACGATCGCGCCGGCCTACGCGCTAAACTCGATTGCCGGCAAGGTGCCGATCCTCGGCAAGCTGCTTGGCGGCGGCGAGCAGGGCCTGTTTGCCGCCAATTTCCGGCTCAATGGCCGGATCGACGACCCGCAGGTTTCGGTCAATCCGCTGAGCGCGCTGGCGCCGGGCATTCTGCGCCAGCTGTTTCCGGCATTTCCGTGGGCGGCGCCGGCGGCACCCGCGGCATCGACGCCGGCGGCGGCGGCGAAGAAATAAAATCCCCGGTGCCGCTCCCTACATTAGGGGCATGACCGAAGTTCCGACCTTTGCCACACGGCCGAGCTTTCTCGGCATCGAGCGCAGCGACCGCGGGGCCGCCATCAGCATTGCCGGCATTCCCTACGATCTCGGTACCTCGAACCGGCCGGGGGCGCGCTTCGGCCCGGCGGCGATCCGCCAGGCGAGCCGCATGCTGGTCGATGGCGACCACCCGTTCGCCGGCATCTCGCCGGCCGATTGCGATATTGCCGATATCGGCGACTTCCCGATCGCGCATGGCGACATCGCCGGCACGCTGAGCGCGATCGAGCGCGCGGCGCGCGGCCTTGATCACCTCGTCGCGCTGGGCGGCGACCACACCGTAACGCTCGGCCTGTTGCGGGCATTGGCAGCGCGCACCGGGCCGCTCGCGCTCGTTCATTTCGATGCGCATGTTGATACCTGGCCCGAGAGCTTCGGCCAGCGTTACGGCCACGGCTCGCCGTTCTATCATGCGATCGAGGAAAGGTTGATCGAGCCGCGCCGCACCGTGCAGATCGGCATCCGCTCGCCGATGGATCGGGAGGTGCGCGACTGGACGACCGGCCAGGGGGTCACGATCCTGTTCGCCGAGGAGGTGCACGAACAGGGGCCGCAGTGGACCGCCGGGCGCATCCGCGCGGCGGTCGGCGATATGCCGGCCTATCTCAGCTTCGACATCGACGCGCTCGACCCGGCTTTCGCGCCGGGCACCGGCACCCCGGAGATTGGCGGCCTCTTCACCTGGCAGGCGCAGGCCATCCTGCGGCGGCTCGCCGGTCTCGATTTCCGCGGCATGGATGTCGTCGAGGTATCGCCGCCCTACGACCATGCCGAGATCACGGCGCTGGCGGCGGCGACAATCGCCTGGGAGTACCTCGCCTTCACCGCGGCGCCGGCGCGGCCCTGACAGCGGGCGCAATCCCGGCCGCGGCAGCGCTATTCGTTGCGGTAGGTCCGCTCCATGCGCTCGTGCCGCTCCTGCGCCTCGATCGACAGGGTGGCGATCGGCCGCGCCTCCAGCCGGCGGATGCCGATCGGCTGGTCGGTTTCCTCGCAATAGCCGTAGGTGCCGTGGTCGATCCGCGATAACGCGGCGTCGATCTTGGAGAGCAGCTTGCGCTCGCGGTCGCGGGTGCGCAGCTCGATCGCCCGCTCGGCCTCCAGCGAGGCGCGGTCGCTCAGATCGGGCTTGAGGAGGCTTTCTTCCTTGAGATTGCGCAGCGTCCCGGACGTGTCGGCGACGAGATCGGCGCGCCAGCGCAGCAGCTTCAGCCGGAAGTATTCGACCTGAAGCGGGTTCATGAACTCTTCGTCGTCCGACGGCCGATAATCGGGCGGCAATACCGGGCGCATCACTCTCCCCAACCCCGTTCTGCGGCGGCGGCGGAGTATATGAATCAGGTACCCCCATTTCAACTGCCAGAACGACAATTCACCGCGTTGATTTCGCAGTCGTTTTGCTTATGTGAGCGCAGCGCTGGTGGGGATGCGTGCAACACGCGAAAAGGGGGCCGGCTGATCGCCTTCAGCGATAGCCGCATTTCTGAGGATTGGCCCTGTCGGAGGCGGCGATGAAATGGCGGATCGGCCGGGTCACGGTCACCAAGATCGTCGAGCTTGAGGTGACCGGCGGCAGCCGCTTTCTGCTGCCGCAGGCGACCTACGAGGCGGTGTTGCCGATCGGCTGGCTGCGGCCGCATTTCGCCGACGAACGCGGGCGCCTCAGGATGAGCATCCATGCCCTGGTCATCGAAACCCCCGACCGCCGCATCGTCGTCGATACCTGCCTCGGCAACGACAAGCAGAACCGGCGCATCCCGGCCTGGAACAATTTGCAGGGGCCGTTTCTTGCCGACCTCGCCGCCGCCCGCTATCCGCGCGAGTCGATCGACACGGTGCTGTGCACGCATCTGCATGTCGATCATGTCGGCTGGAACACGATGCTGGTTGACGGAAAATGGGTCCCGACTTTTCCGAACGCCCGTTATTTGATGGGCCGGGTCGAATTCGAGCATTGGCGGCGGGAGCAGGAGCGCGACGACATGCGGGCGGTGTTCGCCGACTCGGTGGCGCCGATCCGCGAAGCGGGCCTCGCCGATCTCGTTGAGACCGATCACCGCCTCGGTGACGAGGTCAGCCTGGTGCCGACGGCAGGGCACACGCCGGGCCATGTCAGCGTGCGCATCCGCTCCGACGGCGAGGAGGCGCTGATAACCGGCGATTTCATGCACCATCCCTGCCAGATCGCGCGGCCCGAGTGGTCCTCGACCGCGGACAGCGATCCCGAAATGGCGCAGCACACGCGCGAGCGCATGCTGGCGGAACTCTGTGGCCGGCCGGTGCTGGTCATCGGCACGCATTTCGCCGGCGCCACCGCCGGCCGGATCGTGCGCGACGGTGACGCCTACCGGCTCGCCGTCTGATCTATTTGCCGACCATCACGTCTGACGCCTTGATGACGGCGAGTGCCTCGTCGCCGACCGCGAGGCCCAGCTCGTCCACCGCCTCGTTGGTGATCGCAGCGGTGACGGTGTGGCCGCCGCCGATGTCGATCCGCACATGCGCCGTCGTCTGCCCCTTGTTCACCGCGACGATTTTGCCCTTCAGCTGGTTGCGCGCGCTGAGCCTCATCTCCGCCTCCGCAATGCGGTTTTCCATCCGCCGCGTTATATAAGGTCGCAAAGGCGGCCCGGTGCGGGCCGCGCCGCGGCGGGAGGAAACCGATGACGGCGCCGAGCTATGTCCATGGATCGAGTGACCTCGCGCTGATCGGCGAGACGATCGGGGCGCATTTCGACCGCATGGCGGCGCGCTACGCCGAACGCGATGCGCTGATCGTGCGCCATCAGGGCGTGCGCTGGACGTACCGCGAGGTGGCCGAGCGGGTCGATGCGTTGGCCGCCGGTCTCCTGGCGCTCGGTCTCGAACGCGGCGAGCGGGTCGGCATCTGGTCGCCCAACAACGCCGAATGGGTGCTGACTCAATTTGCCACCGCCAAGGCCGGGCTGATCCTCGTCAACATCAACCCGGCCTACCGCCTCGCCGAACTCGAATACGCGCTGAACAAGGTCGGCTGCGCCGCGCTGATCACGGCGGCGCGCTTCAAGTCGAGTGACTATCTCGGGATGCTGCGCGCCCTGGCGCCGGAACTGAACGAAGCGGAGCCGGGCCGCTTGCAGGCCGCCCGCCTGCCGCATCTGCGCCTCGTCATCAATATCGGCGGCGGGCGCGAACCCGGCATGATCCGCTTCAACGACGTGGCCGGATTTGCCGGCCCGGCCGAGCGCCGGCGCCTAGCGGCGCTCTCCGGCGAATTGCAGTTCGACGACCCGATCAACATCCAGTTCACCAGCGGCACCACCGGATTGCCAAAGGGCGCCACCCTCACCCACCACAACATCCTCAACAATGGCTTCCTTATCGGCGAGGCGATGCGCATTACCGAGCGCGACCGGCTGTGCATCCCGGTGCCGCTCTATCATTGCTTTGGCATGGTGCTCGGCAACCTCGCGTGTTTGACGCACGGCGCCGCGATGGTGTTTCCGGGCGAGGCGTTCGAGCCGCTCGCCACCCTCGAAGCCGTCGAGGCGGAGCGCTGTACCGCGCTGCACGGCGTCCCGACGATGTTCATCGCCGAGATGGATCATCCCGATTTCGCCCGCTTCGACCTGTCGTCATTACGCACCGGCATCATGGCCGGCAGCCCGTGCCCGATCGAGGTCATGAAGCGGGTGGTCAAAGAGATGCACATGTCGGAAATCACGATCGCTTACGGCATGACCGAGACCAGCCCCGTGAGCTTTCAATCCTCGACCGACGACCCGATCGAGCGGCGCGTGGCGACGGTCGGGCGCATCCAGCCGCATGCCGAGGTCAAAATCGTCGATGCCGAGGGGCGGGTGGTGCCGCGCGGCACTCCCGGCGAACTCTTGACCCGCGGCTATCTGGTGATGCTCGGCTATTGGGATGACGAGGAGCGGACCCGCGAGGCGATCGACCCGGCGCGCTGGATGCATACGGGCGACCTGGCGACGATCGACGACGAGGGCTATTGCAACATTGTCGGCCGGATCAAGGACATGGTGATCCGGGGCGGCGAGAACGTCTATCCGCGCGAGATCGAGGAATTTCTCTACCGGCATCCGAAAATCCAGGATGTGCAGGTGATCGGCGTGCCCGACCCGCGCTACGGCGAGGAATTATGCGCCTGGGTGCGGCTCTATGATGGCCACAGCGCGACGGCGGAGGAAATCCGCGCCTTCTGCGAGGGCCAGATCGCGCACTACAAAATCCCGCGCTATGTCAGGTTCGTCGATGGCTTCCCGATGACCGTGACCGGCAAAATCCAGAAATTCGTGATGCGCGAAGAGACGATCCGCGAACTGGGCCTCAGCGAGCAGAAGACCGCGTAGTGTTGGCTTAGTGACGGGCTTCGCAAGGCTCAGCCCATCCTACGTTCCCGGACCCATCGCCGGTCCGACCGCAATCATAGGGGAATGCGATGAAGCTGGTGCTGTTCGAGACGGCCGGGGCGCCGACGCCATGCCCCGGCCTGCTTACCGATCGCGGGGTGGTCGACATTTCGGGCGCGGTCGAGGCGGGCTACACGCCGCAAGCGATGATGCAGGGGATCATCGACGGCTTCGACCGGCTGCGACCGGCGCTGGGAAAAATGGCGGATTCGGGCGAGGCGCAGCCGCTCGAAACCGTGCGCCTGCTACCGCCGCTGCCGCGACCCGGCAAAATTCTTTGCTGCATCGGCAATTACTGGGAGCACGCGCAGCGCGAGCCGCGCGCCCTCAACATGTTCCTCAAAAACCCCGAGGCGGTGGTCGGCCCCGGCGACACCATCGTGCTTCCGGAGCTGACCGAGCCGTGGATCTTCATGCACGAGGCTGAGCTTGCGCTCGTCATGAAGGGGCCGGCCAAAAAGGTGGGTCGCGATGACTGGCGGCGCGCCGTGTTCGGCTACACCGCGCTGATCGACGTGTCGGCGCGCGGCGAGGGACGGCGCACCTGGAAGGCCGGCAGCTGGCTCGGCAAGTCGTTCGACACCTTCGCGCCGATCGGCCCCTGCATTACCACCGCCGACGAAATCCCCGACCCAAACAGCCTCGTCGTGCGCTTCTGGAATGAAGGGCAATTGCGCCACAACTACAACACCGACGACATGGAGCACCGGGTGCCGGAGCTGGTCGAGTTCGCCTCCTCGGTGATGACCCTCAATTCCGGCGACCTGATCGCCTGCGGCACCAACCACGAGGGGCTCGGCGCCTTGCAGGACGGCGAGAATGTCGAGATCGAGATCGAGCGGATCGGCCGCATGCGCCTCGACGTACGGGACCCGCTGAAGCGCAGCTGGGAACGCGGCGTCTACATGGGTACCGACTCGACCAATCCGGAGGCGGTCAGAAGGCACCGGCCGCCGGGGTAAAGAGCTCCCATCGCTACGGCGGTCATCGCGAGCGCAGCGAAGCGATCCCGATCAGCCGAGTTCCGCTGGCGGTCCGGGATTGCTTCGTCGCTCCGCTCCTCGCAATGACAGCGGATCAGTACGGGTTGGCGTAAACCTCGCCTATGGCGCCGGCTCGTCGTCGGCGGGCACGGTCTCGCTGGTCAGGATCAAGGCGTCGAGGGCCGCCGCGCCCTCGCCTTGCGGCCGCACCAGGATCGGGTTGACGTCGATGCTGGTGAACTCGGCGCGCTTGGCCGCCGCGAACACCGAGAGGCGCGACAGGGCTTTCGCCAGCGCGTCGAGGTCGCAGGGCTTCTGGCCGCGCGCCCCTTCGAGGATCGCGGCACCGCGCAATTCGGCGATCATCCGGCGCGCCTCTTCCTCGCCGAACGGCGCAATGCGGAAGGTAACATCGCGCAACACCTCGACAAAGATGCCGCCGAGGCCGAGCATCACCACCGGCCCGAAGACCGGATCGTTCTGCACACCGAGGATCATCTCGACCCCGCCCTTCAGCATCGGCGACATCAGGACGCCATCGATCCGTGCTCGCGGCGCCCGCTCCTTGACACGCGCCACCAGCCTGTCGAAGGCGGCGCCCGCCTCGCCTGCCGGCACATCGAGCATGACGCCGCCCATCTCGGTTTTGTGCGGGATGTCGGGCGACACGATCTTCAGCACCAGCCGCTCGCCGACCTCGGATGCGGAGGCCGCGGCCTGGCCGGCATTCGCGGCCAGCACCTCGTTCGGCACCGGGATGCCGGCCTCGGCGAGGATGCGCTTCGCCTCGTGCTCGGCGATGCGGCCTTTCGGTAAGGGCGGCAGATTAGCGGGCACCGGCGGCACCGGCAGCGGCGGCTCAGCCAGCCGCTCGGCGCAGCGCACCGCCGCCGCGATCGATTCGACCGCGCGCCACGGGTCTTCGTAAAGGCCGATGCCGGCCGCCTCGTAGCGCCGCTGCATCTCCGGGCTGGCGATCGCCGATAAGGCGATATAGCTCTCGGGATAGCGCGCCGCCGCCCCGGTCACCGCCTTGAACAAGGGCTCCGCCATCTGCGGGGAACTCGCCCAGGTCGTAAAGAAGCCGACCAGCGAGGGGAATTTCTCCTTGC
The DNA here is from genome assembly GCA_036278835.1 of Allostellaceae bacterium. Taxonomy (GTDB): domain Bacteria; phylum Pseudomonadota; class Alphaproteobacteria; order ATCC43930; family CGMCC-115725; genus DATARH01. The sequence goes on along the minus strand of DASUKH010000029.1, from coordinate 23,869 downwards.
CGAGCAACAGGTCGAAGCCCTTATCGAGGATCGAGGGATCGTTCAGCGCCTGCGCCGTCACATCCACGGGGTTGCGCGGCGCCGCGAACGGCACCCATTCGAGGACCTGCTTCTGCGAATCCTCGGCGAGCGGGGCGAGGTCGAGCTCCTGCTCCTCGGCGGCATCGGCCATCAGGACGCCGGCGCCGCCCGACATCGTGACGACCGCGAGGCGCCGCGAGCGCGGCAGCCGGCCCCGGGTGCAGGCATAGGCGATCTCGACGAGGTCCTCCGGAGTCTTGGCGCGCTCGACCCCGAGCTGGCGCAAGGCGGCGTCGTAAACCCGGTCGCTGCCGGCCAATGAGGCGGTATGCGAAGCGGCGGCGGCGGCGCCGACCGAGGAGGCCCCGACCTTCATGCAGATGACCGGCTTGCCGTTGACGCGGGCGCGCGCCACCGCCTCAGCAAACGCCGCGCCGTCCTTGATCGCTTCGACATAGCAGGCGATCGCCTTGGTATCGGGGTCGTCGGCCATGAACGAGATGCCGTCGGCGACCGCGACGTCGGCCTCATTGCCGGTCGACAGCCAGACCCCGACCGCGAGGCCGCGCCGCGCCGTCAAGGCGAGGAGGTGCGTCCCGAAGGCGCCCGACTGGGTCACCATGCCGAGCGGCCCGGCCGGGGTCGGCCCCTCTTCGAGGAACGAGCTGAAGGTCGCGGTGTGGCCGAGCCGCATGTTGAACAGGCCGAGGCAGTTGGGGCCGCACAGGCGGATCTCGTTGTCGCGGGCGATAGCGGTGATCCGCTGCTGCATCGCGCGGCCCTCGGCGCCGATCTCGGCGAACCCGGCGGTGAACATGACGATCGCCTTCACCCCCTTGGCGACGCAGGCCTCCATCGCGTCGAGCGCCAGATTGGCCGGCACCGCAATGATCGCGCATTGCACCGCCCCCGGCACCGCCGCGAGATCGGGATAGGCCTTAAGGCCCTGCACGGTGTCGCGGGTCGGGTTGATCGGGTAGAGGCCGCCCTGGTAGCCGGCCTCGCGGTAATAGCGCAGCGAGCGCCCGCTGATCCGGGTCGGGTCGTTCGAGGCCCCGAAAATCGCGACGGATTGCGGGGCGAGAAGCGGCGTCAGGGCGTGAGGTGCGGTCATAATCGGCCATTCGCTGTAGAAAGAGCGGCGGAACGCCCGCCATCCTTTGGCGAAAACGCGCCGCACGCAACCCCCGCCGGCGCAGGCCCGCCTCGCGCTCCGGCGCAAGCGGGCCGCAAAGCTTATCCCTAATAAGGGGAAGACTCCTCGGCATCGCCGCGCTAGGATCGCGGCACGGCCCACAAAAAAGGCCGATTGAACGGGAGGAACGCGTGAGGGCTGGCCCATTTCTGTGGGCGGCTGCGCTGGCGGTAGCCATCGGAATGGCATCGCCGGCCGGCGCCGCCGAGACGCCCCGCTACGGCGGCACCCTGACCTACATGATCCCGGCGGATGCACCGCCGAGCTTCGACGCGCATCGCGAGGAAACCTACGCGACGATCCACACGGCGGCGCCGTTCTACAGCGTGCTGGTGCGGGTCAACCCCTACGATCCCGGCTCGACCACTGACATCGTCTGCGATGTGTGCACGAAGGTGCCGACGCCGACCGATGGCGGCAAGACCTGGACCTTCAAAATCCGCGACGACGTCACGTTTCACGACGGCGACAAGCTGACCGCCGACGACGTCGCCGCCAGCTTCAACATGATCGCGTTTCCGCCGAAAGGTATCTTAAGCCCGCGCTCCGCGAATTTCCTGATGGTCGACAAGATCGAGGCGACCGATCCGCACACCGTCGTCTTTCATCTAAAATTTGCGACTGCGGCTTTCCTGCCGGCCATCGCCGACCCGTACAACTGGATCTATCAAAAGAAGGTCCTCGACAAGGACCCGCATTGGTACGAGCACCACATCCTCGGGTCGGGGCCGTTCAAGTTCGCCGGCTACGAGGCCGGCCAATGGATCAAGGGCGTCCGCAACCCGCACTATTACCACAAGGGGCTGCCCTATCTCGATGGGTTCGTCGGGATTTACGCGCCGAAACAGGCGACCCAGATCGACGCGATCCGCGCCGATCGCGCGGCCACCGAATTCCGCGGCTATCCGCCCTCGGCGATCAACCAGCTGAAGCAGGAACTCGGCGACAAGATCAAGGTGCAGTCGAGCGACTGGAATTGCGGCGCGGTGGTTTGGTTCAACCACAAGAAAAAGCCGTTTGACGACGTGCGAGTGCGCCGCGCCCTGACGCTGGCGCTCGACCGCTGGGGTAGCGCGCCCGGCCTATCGAAGATCGCGGTGGTGCACACGGTCGGCAGCATCGTGTTCCCCGGTTCGCCGTTGGCGCCCACCAAGGCCGAACTCGAAAAAATCCCGGGCTTCTGGCCGGACATCGCAAAATCGCGAGCCGAAGCGCACCGCCTGTTGAAGGAAGCCGGCGCCGAAGGATTGAGCTTCGACCTGCTGAACCGCAATGTCGATCAACCGTACAAATACAACGGCACCTGGCTGGTCGATCAGTGGAGCAAGATCGGGCTGCACGTAACCCAGCGCGTCCTGCCGACGGGGCCATGGTTCGCCGCGTTGCGCCGGGGCGATTTCGGGGCCGGGCTGGCCGGCAATTGCCAGGGCATCGTCAACCCGCTGCTCGATGTCCATGCCTATCTGCCGCATTCGGTCAGCGCGTCGAATTACGGCTATTACGAAGACCCGGTCGAACTCGCGACTTACGAGAAAATGCTCCATTCGACCGATCCGAAAGAACAGAAATCCCTGATGTATCAGTTCGTCAAACGGGTCATGGGGGACCAGGCGCATATCGCTTTCGTCTTGTGGTGGCAGCGGATCGTGCCGCTGCGGTCCTACGTCCACGGCTGGAAGATCGGCCCGAGCCATTACCTGAACCAGGATTTATCAACCATCTGGCTCGCCCCGCCGCACTGCGGCGACTGCACGACAACGGCTTCCGCGGCGCCGGCCAACAAGCACGCGCAGGCCGTCAAATAGCGGGCGGCGGGGCGCGCGCCCGGTCACCCTGGCCGGGCACCGCGGCGACGGCCGGAGTGCCGCGATCGCAACGACGGCCGGCAAGGGCCGAATTGAATGGGAGGAAAGAATATGCAAACACGATGGATCAGCGCGGGGCTGCTGGGCGCCGCCATGGCCGTGGCAGCACTGTCGCCGGCCGGCGCCGCCGAGACGCCGAAATACGGCGGTACGCTGACCTACATGATCCCGGCCGATGCGCCGCCGAGCTTCGACGCGCATCATGAGCAGACCTTCGCCACGATCCATACGGCGGCGCCGTTTTACAGCGTGCTGATCCGGGTCAATCCGGAGAACCCGTCTTCGACTATCGATTTCGTGTGCGATTTGTGCACCGAGATGCCGAAGCCGACTGACAACGGCAAAACCTACACGTTCAAAATCCGCAAAGACGTCAAATTCCACAACGGCGACCCGTTGACCGCCGCCGATGTCGCAGCGAGCTGGAACCAGATCATCTTTCCGCCGAAAGGCTATCTCAGCCCGCGTTCGGCCAATTATCTGATGGTGAAGGATGTCGAGGCGACCGATCCGTACACCGTCGTCTTTCACCTGAAATTCGCGACGACCGCGTTTATGCCGGCGCTCGCCGACCCCTATGGCTGGATTTACGAGAAGAAAATCCTCGACAAGGACCCGACCTGGTACGAGCACCACATCATGGGGTCGGGCCCCTTCAAATTCGCCGGCTATGAGGTCGGCCAGACGATCAAGGGAGTACGCAACCCCGATTACTACCACAAGGGGCTGCCCTACCTTGACGGGTTTACCGCGATCTATGCACCGAAGCAGGCGGTGCAGATCGATGCGATCCGCGCTGACCGCGCCGCCGCCGAGTTCCGCGGCTACCCGCCCTCCGCAATGGAACAGCTGAAGCAGGAGCTCGACGGCAAAGTCAAAATCCTGACCAGCGATTGGAATTGCGGCAGCACGCTCCTCTTCAACCACAAGAAAAAGCCGTTCGACGACGTGCGGGTGCGCCGTGCCCTGACCCTGGCGATCGACCGCTGGGGCAGCGCGCCGGCGCTTTCGAAGGTGGCGGATGTCCGCACCGTCGGCAGCATCGTGTTTCCCGGTTCGCCGCTCGCCCCGACCAAGGCCGAGCTGCAGACGATCGCCGGGTTCTGGCCGGACATCAACAAGTCGCGCGCCGAGGCGAAGCGCCTGCTGAAGGAGGCCGGCCAGGAGCATCTCAGCTTTGAACTGCTCAACCGCAACGTCGATCAGCCGTATAAATATGTCGCCATCTGGGTGATCGATCAGTGGAAAAAGATCGGCGTGCACGCCGTTCAGCACGTCGTGCCCACCGGGCCGTGGTTCGCGGCCCAGCGCACCGGCAATTACGAGGTCAATGTCGGAGCCAACTGCCATAGCGTCGTCAACCCGGTGATTGACGTGCAGCCGTACCTGCCCAACTCGCTCTACAAGGCGCAATACGGCTATTTCGAGGACCCGCACGAGATCGATCTGTACAACAAGACGCTGCACGAAACGAACCTCGAGAAGCAGCACAAGGACATGTTCGATTTCGTGAAATACGTGATGGGGACAAAGGCGCACACCGCGTGGCTGTTGTGGTGGTATCGCCGGGTGCCGCTGCGCAGCTACGTCAACGGCTGGAAGATCGGGCCGAGCCACTACATCAACCAGGACCTCTCGACGATCTGGCTGTCGGCGCCGGAATGCGGCAAATGCACGACCGCGCCGGCCGCGTCCGGGTAGCATCCGACGGCTTTTCTTAGCCTGCGGCAGGGAGAAGGAGCGGGGACGTCGTCATCGGCGCCCCCGCTCCCGTTTCCGCCCAATGACCGGATCGCGCGCCGCGCGAATTTTGCGCCGTGCCGCCCCCGCTATCGGTTACACTGGCGCAAACAGGAAAGGGGGAGGGGCATGAAGACGGGATGGCGGCAGACCGGGTTGCGGCTGGCGGCGGCAGCGGCCATGGCGATCATCGGGTTTGCCGGGTTGGCGCCGGCGCAGGCCGCCGAGCCGATCACGATCGGGTTCGGCATGGGGCTGACCGGCGGGCTCGCCTCGGCCGGCAAATCGGCCCTCCTGGCGATGCAAATCTGGCAGGACGACATCAACAAAAAGGGCGGCCTGCTGGGCCGGCCGGTCAAGCTGATCTATTACGACGACCAGAGCAACCCGGCGACGGTGCCCGGCATCTATACGAAGCTGCTCGACATCGATAAGGTCGATTTCGTCGTTTCGGGCTACGGCACCAACCTGATCGCGCCGGCGATGCCGATCGTCATCGCGCACAACCGGCTGTTCCTCGGCCTGTTCGGACTGGCGGTCAACAGCGAGTTCCATTATCCGCGCTATTTCTCGATGCTGCCGTCGGGTCCCGACCCGAAGCATTCATTCTCCGAGCCGTTCTTCCAGGTCGCGATGGCGGCCGACCCGAAGCCGAAGACCCTGGCGCTGCTCGCCGAAGATGCCGAATTTCCGAAAAACGCGTCGGAGGGCATCCACGATCTCGCAAAGAAATACGGGATCAAGATCGTCTATGACAAAACCTACCCGCCGGGAACGCCGGACTTCACCCCGATCGTGCGGGCGATCCAGGCGACCAACCCCGACATGGTGTTTGTCGCGTCCTATCCGCCCGGCTCGGTCGGCATGTTGCGCGCCGCCACCGAGGTCGGGCTGAAGACCCGGTTTTTCGGCGGCGGCATGGTCGGGCTGCAATACTTCTCGATCAAAAAGCAGTTCGGCCCGAAGCTCAACGGGGTCATCGATTACGACTGGTGGATCCCGGCGCCGACGATGCGGTTCCCCGGCATCCTCGATTTCCTGAAGAAGTATCAGGCGAAGGCGCCGGCCGCCGGCGTCGATCCGCTCGGCTGGTATCTGCCACCCTTCGCCTATGCCTATCTGCAGGTGCTGGGCGAGGCGATCACCAACACCAAATCGCTGGATCAGGGCAAGCTCGCCGAATACATGCACACCCACCCGTTCAACACGATCGTCGGCAACATCAGCTTCGGCAAGGAAGGCGAATGGTCGAAGGCGCGGGTGCTGGAGGTGCAATGGCAAGGCCTCACCAACAACAGCATCGAGCAATTGAAGGACCCGACACACGAAGTGATCCTCGAACCCTCCCAGTACCGCACCGGCTCGGTCATCGCCCCCTACTCCGCGGCGAAGAGCAAATAGCTGGAGCACGCGCCGATCCTGCCATGATCCCCCTTTCCCACACCGGGGGAGAGGGCCGGGGTGAGGGGGCGAGGGCGCCCCTGCCCTCGCCCACCCCTCCGTGGTGCGGGAGAGGGTTTATAGATTGCGCCGGGACGCGGGATAGTGCGTTTAGGATTGCGTGAACAATCCTGACGATCCGTTCGGCTGGCTGGAGGAGGTCGAGGGCGCGGCGGCGCTCGGCTGGGTGCGGCGGCAGAATGCCCGTACCCTCGCCACGCTTGAAAGCGACCCGCGCTACCGGCCGCTTCATGAGGCAGCGCTGGCAGTCCTGACGGCGTCCGACCGCATCCCCTATCCGCACTTCCGCGGCGGCCGGCTCGTCAATTTCTGGCAGGATTCGCAGCATATCCGCGGCTTGTGGCGGGAAACCCGCCTCGAGTCGTTCGCCTCGCCGGAGCCGGATTGGCGCACCCTGCTCGATATCGATGCGCTAGCCGCCGCCGAGGGGCGCAGCTGGGTGTTCCAGGGCGCCGTGTCGTTGCCGCCCGAGCACCGCCGCGCGCTTGTCGGGCTGTCGGACGGCGGCAAGGACGCCTCCGAATGGCGCGAATTCGACATCACGGCGGCGCGGTTTGTCGAGAACGGGTTCTTCCTGCCGGAGGGCAAGCAGAGCGCCACTTGGCTCGACGACGATGCGCTGCTTGTCGCGCGCGACTGGGGCGCCGGCACGATGACCGAGTCCGGCTATCCCTTCATCGTGAAGCGGCTATGCCGCGGGGTGCCGCTCGCCGGCGCCGAGGAGATGTTCCGCGGCGCCCCACAGGATGTCAGCGTCGGCGCCGGCGTTCTGCGCGACCCCGACGGAGCGGTGCGCGGCATTCTCGTGTCCCGCCAGGTCGGCTTTTTCGACAGCGAGCGCTTTTTGATCACACCGGCCGGGCCATTGCGGATGCCGATGCCGCCGCGCTCGGGCTTTGCCGGTTTTGTCGCCGGCCAGCTGATCTTCTCCCTCGAGGAAGACTGGCGCGGCCACGCCGCCGGATCGGTCGTTTCGCTCGATCTCGACGGCGTGTTCGCCGACCCGGAGACCGCGGCGGCCGTCCCGGTCTTCGAACCCGGACCGCGCGAAACGGTCGAAGGGATTGCCGCGACCCGCACCCGCCTGTTGCTGACCGTCTATCGCAACGTCGCGGGAAGCGCCGTCACATGCCGGTACGCGGCCGGGGGATGGCGGCGCGAGAAGCTGCCGTTGCCCGGGACCGCCTCGGTCAGCCTCGTCGCGACCGGCGACCGAGACGACCGGGCGTTTGTCGATGTCGCCGGCTATCTGACGCCGAACACGCTGTTCCTCGCCGATGCCGCATCCGGCGAGGCGCATCCTATCAAATCGCTGCCGCCGCGCTTTGATTCATCGGGCATGGTGGTTGAGCAGCGCGAGGCGGTGTCGCGGGACGGCACCGCGGTGCCGTATTTCGTCGTCGGCCCGAAGGACCGGCGACGCGACGGCGACGCGCCGACCCTGCTCTATGGCTATGGCGGGTTCCAGGTTTCGCTGACCCCGTCCTATGCCGGCGCGCTCGGCCGCCTGTGGCTCGAACGGGGTGGGGTCTATGTCGTCGCCAATATCCGCGGCGGCGGCGAATTCGGGCCGCGCTGGCACGAGGCGGCGCTGAAGCGCGATCGCCAGCGCGCCTTCGACGATTTTATCGCCGTCGCCGAGGATTTGATCCGGCTTGGCATCACCAGCCCGCGCCGGCTCGGCATCATGGGCGGCTCGAACGGCGGCCTGTTGATGGGGGCGATGCTGGTGCAGCGGCCGGAGCTGTTTCGTGCCGTGGTGATCCAGGTGCCGCTGCTCGATATGCTGCGCTATCACAAACTGCTGGCCGGCGCGTCCTGGATGGCGGAATACGGCGACCCCGACAAGCCCGCCGAGGCTGAATTCCTGCGCCATATCTCGCCGTACCACAACCTGCGGCCGGGGCTGGCCTATCCCGAGCCGTTCTTTGTCACCTCGACCAAGGACGATCGGGTCCATCCCGGCCATGCCCGAAAGATGGCGGCGAAAATGGCGGCGATGGGCCTGCCGTTTCTCTATTACGAGAACGTCGAGGGCGGGCATTCCGCCGCCGCCACTTTGGAAGAGCGGGCGCGCCGCCACGCCCTCGAGTTTACCTACCTGACCCGGAAGCTGATGGATTGACCGATGCGGCTCCTCTCTCGCTTGCGGGGGAGGGGGACAATGCGAAGCATGGTGGAGGGGGCTTGCACGCGCCCCTCCGTCTTGCTTCGCTCGCCACCTCCCCCGCAAGCGGGGGAGGAACTAGCGGGATGCCGGAAGCTGGTCTAGGGTACCGGCAATTCCGAACGCCGTTCACGCTGCAAAGGGACGCCCTGATGATCAATAAATTCGCCACGGTCTATGCCGGCCATGTCGAGTTCCCCGACCACGGCCAGAACGCCACCCCGGCCAACGAGCGGCGATTCACCGACGAGCAGCTCGCCGCCGTGTTCGACAAGACCGAGGCGATCGCCAAGCAGATGGACCGGCTCGGCTTCGACACGCTGTGGATGGCCGAGCACCACTTCCAGCACGAGGGCTACGAGGCGCTGCCCAACATCCTGATGTGCGCGGTGCATCTGGCGCACGTCACGAAACAATTGAAGATCGGCTGCGGCTTCAACATCACGCCGATGTGGCACCCGCTGCGCCTCGCCGAAGATTTCGCGACCGCCGACATCCTGACCAAGGGGCGCACCGTGTTCGGTGTCGGGCGCGGCTATCACACCCGCGAGGTCGAGACGTTCGGGGCGCCGATGCTCGACCAGAACGCCAACCGCGAACTGTTCGAGGAGCAGGTCGAAATCCTGTTCAAGGCGTTCAACGACAAGAGCTTCGCGCACAAGGGCAAGCATTACACCCTGCCACCGGAGGTGCCCTATCGCGGCTATCAGCTGAAGGAGCTGACGCTGGTGCCGCGGCCGGTCAACAGGCCGGTCGAGTGCTGGCAGCCGATCGTCAGCGCAAGCCCGCGCGGCCTCGATTTCATGGTCAAATACGGCATCAGGGGTGCGGTCGGCGGCGGCGCCGCGACGATGCAGGCGGGGCCGATCCAGGCCTACCGCGATGCCGCCGCGCGGGCCGGCAAGAATCTGAAGCTCGGCGAAAACCTGATGCTCGGCGTGCACGGCTATGTCGGCCGCACCCGCGAGGAGGCGGTGCGCCGCATCACGCCGCTCTACGAGGAGCACGTCAAGATGTTCGCGCCGCTGGGCTTCATCCCCGGCCTCACTCCCGAGCAGATTGCTTCGGTGGCGCGGCGCGGCGGCTGGGACGCAGCCGGCGTGCCAAAGGTCGAGCATTTCATGAATCTCGGCTCGTGGTTCGCCGGCACGCCGGACGATCTCGTGGTCTTCCTGAAGGGGATCGAAGAGAAATATCCCGGCATGGAGTACATCAACTTCTCTTCGCCACTGACCACCCCGAAAGATATGATGCTGGAGCAGTTTCAGGTCATCGCGGAAGAGGTCATGCCGCATTTCGGCGGCGGCGGCCGGGTTCACGCCGCGGCCGCAAAGTAAAATGTTCCAGATCGACGAGCGCGGCGCCAGAAAAATCTTCGCAACGGCGCCGCGACTCTCGGTCAATATAGACTACCTCTAATTTTCATCGGAACACAGCCAGTATTCGTATCCGTTCGTTGCGGTAAGGGCAGGTGCGCAAGCCCTGCTCGCCGTCGATTATTCAGCCAAGGAGAACGGATATGGCCGAACGCCGCGACCAGCAGGGAACGGGCCGACACCCGCACAAGGACACGCAGGAACCGTTTCCGCACACCAAGGATGAGGGGCGGACCCAGCAGCACGGCTCGCAAAGCAGAAGCCAGGGGGCGTCGGTTGGCGGCTCGCATGCTGCCGACGTCCGCGAGCACGAGCGCAAGGAGGAGGCCGACCTTAAGAGCCGCGAATACCGGGGCGATGATGGCGAGGTCCACCATCATACCCGCACCTACATGGAGCAGCACCGCGGCGAGAAGCCGAGCGGCGGCGGCCGCGGCGGAAGCCAGCGCCGGGACCGCTGACCCGCGCCGGCGGGCCGCGATCGGCGGCTCCGTACCCGTTCGACGGGCGAGACTATCGCGACGACGGGCGGGTTCGCGTAATATGCGCGCGCCCGCCGCCGTGATGAGATTGCCCGATGATCGCTCGCCCGCGCCCCGTCGTGTTGTGCATCCTCGACGGCTGGGGCGAACGAGCGGCGACAGGTGGCGGCGCGCCCGACGACGCGATCGCACGCGCCCGAACGCCGGTGTGGCACGCGCTGATGCGGCACTGGCCGCACGCGCATCTCAACGCGAGCGAGCATTTCGTCGGTCTGCCCGATGGGCAGATGGGCAATTCCGAGGTCGGCCACACCAATCTCGGCGCCGGCCGGGTTGTCATGCAGGACCTGCCGCGCATCGATCAGGCGATCGCCGACGGCAGCCTCGCCCGCTTGCCGGCTCTCCTGGCAGTCATCGAGAAGCTCAAGGCAAGCGGCGACACGGCTCACCTGATGGGGCTGCTGTCGCCGGGCGGGGTGCATTCGCACCAGCATCAGATCGCCGAGGTCGCCGCGATCCTGGCCGATGCGGGCCTGCCGGTTGCGGTGCACGCCTTTCTCGACGGCCGCGACACGCCGCCCAAATCGGCGGCCGGCTACCTGAAGAAATTCCTGTCCGATGTCGCGGGGCACGGAAGCGTCACGATCGCGACGGTTACCGGCCGTTATTACGCGATGGACCGCGACAAGCGCTGGGACCGGGTCGAGAAGGCCTACCGGGTGCTGACCGCCGCCAAGGGCGAGCACGCCGCCGACCCGGACGCCGCCGTCGCGGCGGCTTATGCACGCGGCGAAACCGACGAGTTCGTCCTGCCGACTGCGATTGGCGCCTATGCCGGGATGCGCGATGGCGATGGCGCGCTGTTCGCCAATTTCCGCGCCGACCGCATCCGGGAGATCGCCGGGGCGCTGCTCGATCCGGATTTTTCCGGGTTTGAACGCGACCGCCGGGTCGCCTTTGCCGCCGCGGTCGGGCTTGTCGAGTATTCGGCCGAGCTCAACCGCTTTCTCGCAACGCTGTTCCCTCCGGAAGATTTGCGGGACACGTTCGGTGAGGTCGTGGCGAATGCCGGCCTTAAGCAGCTGCGCATCGCCGAGACCGAGAAATACGCGCACGTCACGTTCTTTTTCAACGGCGGCCGCGAGACGGTCTTCCCCGGCGAGGAGCGCATCCTGGTGCCCTCGCCGAAGGTCGCCACCTACGACCTGCAGCCCGAGATGTCGGCCCCCGAGGTCACCGACAAGGTGGTCGCGGCGATCCGCTCCGGCCGGTTCGACGCGATCGTGCTGAATTACGCCAATACCGACATGGTCGGGCATACCGGCGATATCGCGGCCGCGGTCAAGGCGGTCGAGGCGGTCGATGCCTGTCTCGGGCGGCTCGCCGAGGCAGTCGCGGCGGCCGGCGGCACTCTCGTCATCACCGCCGACCACGGCAACGCCGAGATGATGCGCGATCCCGAAACCGGCGAGCCGCACACGGCGCACACGCTGAACCCGGTGCCGTTCCTGATCGTCAACCCGCCGCCGGGGGCGGTCGCGCAGGTGTCCGACGGCCGCCTCGCCGACGTCGCACCGACCCTGCTCGCGCTGATGGGGCTGCCGAAGCCGGCGGCGATGACCGGGCATTCGCTGATCGCCGCGGGCCAGCGGCATGCGGCGCAATAAAGCAGTCGGCGGCGGATCGCTGGTGGGTCAAGGCTGCCCCGACCGTCCTGCCTCGAAGACCCCCACCCTGCCCTCCCCCGCTTGCGGGGGAGGGTTAGGGTGGGGGCGAGCACGGCCGGCCTTACTGGCCCTATTTTTGTTCGCGTTGTGCGCTCCGCCATCGCACGCCCAACTCGCGACCGGCGCAAGCGATCTTGACGGCGTGCGGCGGCAGGCGATCGCCGCGGCGGCGGCAACGCAGAATGACGAGCGCACGATCGCGAAGCTCAACCGCGACATCCGCCTGCTCGCCAGCGACGCCGACGCCCGGCGGCGCGGTCTCGACGAGAGCCGGGAGGAGCAGGCGCGGCTCCTGGGCGCACTCGAGTTGTTGCGGCATCACCCGCCCGACCACGCCGCCTTCGCGGGCCTGCCGCCGCTCGAACGTGTGCGCGGCGAGATGCTGATGGATGCCACGGTGCCGGCCTTGCGCGCGGAGGCAGAGGCGCTCGGCGCCGAAATCGTGCGGATCCGCAAGCTCGACGGCGAAATCGCGGAGCGGAAACAGAAGCTCACCCTGGCCCGCCGGACCCTTGCGACCGAGCACGCGCAAGTGGCCGAACTCAGCGCCAGGCGCCTCGCGGCGATGCGCCGCATGTTTCCTCAAGGCGCTCTCGGCGACCCGGAGACCCGGCGGCTGGCGCGCCAGTCCGACGATGTCACGGCGCTGATCGATAACGCCGACGCCGCCTTGGCGCGCCAGGACCGGGACCTGCTGCGACAGGGCAAGGTAGACCCGACCAGGCCCGCCGGGCTGCGCGCCTTCGATCCGCCGCAATCTGCCCTTGTTACGCCGGTTTCGGGTGCGATAGAGCGGCCGTTCGGCGCCGCCGATCCGGCCGGCAAGGCGGAGCAAAGCCTCGCGATCGCCGCCCCGCCGGGGGCCGAGGTGGTGGCGCCGTTCGACGGCAAGGTCGTCTATGCCGGGCCGTTCCGCAGCCTTGGGGCGATCTTGATCATGCGGCACGGTCGCCGGTATCATTCGCTGCTTGCCGGTTTGGGCCGGGTCGATGTCAAAAGCGGCCAGTGGTTGCTGGCCGGCGAGCCGATCGGCGCGATGCCGGATACGCCGCCTGCCGCTCCTTCCGCGGCGGACGAGGGCGGCCGGAAAAGCGTCTCGTTGACTGTCGAGTTGCGCCGCGATGGCCGCCCGGTCGATCCCCAACCGTGGCTGGCCTCTCACAATCAGGACACGCGGCGCGAGCCGCAAAACGGGGATTAAAGGGTGCGTTGAATGAAGCGATTGGGGCTAATTGCCGCGTCTCTCGGAGCGGTGGCTCTGTTGGGTATCCACCAGGATGCCGCCGCCGCGACGGCGAACCAAGAGGCCACCGCGAACAGCGACGACACCTACAAACAGCTGCAGCTGTTTGGCGACGTGTTCGCGCTGGTGCGCGCCGATTACGTCAACAAGCCGAACGATGAAAAGCTGGTCGAGGGCGCTATCAACGGCATGCTGACCTCGCTCGACCCGCATTCAAACTACCTGAACGCCAAGAATTTCGACGACATGAAGGTGCAGACCCGCGGCGAATTCGGCGGGCTCGGCATTGAAGTCTCGATGGAGAACGGTCTTATCAAGGTGGTGTCGCCGATCGACGACACGCCGGCGGCGCGGGCCGGCCTCAAGCCTGGCGACCTGATCACCCAGATCGACGGCAAGCCGGTGCACGGCATGACGCTGCCGCAGGCCGTCGAACAAATGCGCGGCCCGATCAACACCGACATCACGCTGACGGTGCGGCGCAAGGGGCGCGATCCCTTCGACGTCAAGCTGACCCGGGCGGTCATCAAGATCAAATCGGTCCGCTCGCACCTTGAAGGCAAGAACATCGCCTATATCCGCATCACCTCGTTCACCGAGCAGACCGATGTCGGCCTTACCGCCGCGATGAAGAAGCTGAAGCAGGAGGCCAACAACAAGCTGGCCGGGGTGGTGCTCGACCTGCGCAACAATCCGGGCGGGCTGCTCGATCAGGCGGTCGCGGTCGCCGATGCTTTTCTCGACCAAGGCGAAGTCGTCTCAACGCGCGGCCGCCGCGCCGACGAGGCGCAGCGGTATAATGCGCATTCCGGCGAGATCGCCTCCGGCCTGCCGATGGCGGTGCTGATCAACGGCGGTTCGGCCTCGGCCAGCGAGATCGTCGCCGGTGCGCTGAAGGACCACCATCGCGCCGTGCTGATCGGCACCCGCTCGTTCGGCAAAGGGTCGGTGCAGACGATCATTCCGCTCGACGGGCACGGCGCGATGCGGCTGACGACAGCGCGCTACTACACACCCTCGGGTCGCTCGATCCAGGCGCTCGGCATCGAACCCGATATCGTGATCCAGGCGGCGAAGATCGAAAATCTGCCGAAGGCCGACGACAAAACTGCCGCGGCCGACCCTAAGGACAAGACCGGCGACCCGAAGAAGAGCGACAAGGGCGACAAGAGTGATCCGGCCGATGCGCAGAACTCGGTCGATCCCTCGATCATGGGCACGCCGCAGGACTATCAGTTGGCGCGTGCGGTCGACATGCTGCGCGGCATCGCGCTGTTCAACGGGCGTGTCGTGAACTGACCGGCGGAGCGCGGCGGGCATCGGGATGACCCTGGCGGATTCCGAGCTGGCGCACTATCGCCCGGGCGTCGGAATCATGCTGCTCGATCGCGCCGGCCGCGTGTTTGTCGGTCGCCGCATCGGCATGCCGGCGGGGATGGCGGCATGGCAGATGCCGCAGGGCGGCATCGATCCCGGCGAAACGCCCGGCGAAGCGGCGTTGCGGGAACTGCACGAAGAAGTCGGCACCGGCAAAGTGGCGATCCTCGCGGAAAGCCGATCCTGGCTGCATTACGACCTGCCGGCCGGGATGGCGACCCGGCCGTGGGGCGGGCGCTATCGCGGCCAGCGCCAGAAATGGTTTGCGATGCGTTTCACCGGGGTCGATGCCGACATCGACCCGGCCGCCACAGACCACCCCGAATTCGATGCCTGGGAATGGGTCGCGCCGGCCCGGCTGTGCGAGTTGATCGTGCCGTTCAAACGACAGCTCTATGGAGCCGTCATGGCCGAGTTCCGCGATTACTGTCAGGAGACATAGATCGGACCGCCGGCCTCCGGCCGGCATGCCGGCGGGACGCCGGCGGTCCATCAAGTATCATGTGGTCCGAAGCCCACCTGGGAGGAAGCGATGCCGACCGTCCGCGACAAGAGCGACTATCACCGCCAGACCAGCGAGCGGATGGCGCGTCACTTCGTCGTCCCGGACTGGTCGGTGCGGCAGAAGCTGGCGCTTGCCTGCCGAATGCTGGCGGCCGACGGGCATGATTCCGGTCTCGCCGGCCAGTTGACGGCGCGCGCCGACAAGCCCGGCACCTATTACATGCTGCGCTTCGGCCTCGGTCTCGACGAGGCGACGCCCGACAATCTGCTGCTGGTCGATGACGACCTGAACGTGCTCGACGGCGACGGCATGCCGAACCCGTCGAACCGCTTTCACCTGTGGCTCTACCGAGCCAAACCGCATGTCGGCGCCATCGTCCACACCCACCCGCCTTATGTCTCGGCGTTGTCGATGATCGGCGTGCCGCTCGCCGCCGCTCACATGGACACGACCCTGTTCCACGACGATTGCGCGTGGCTGCCGCACTGGCCGGGGACACCGATCGGCGACGAGGAGGGGCGCATCATCTCCGAGGCGATCGGCGACAAGCGCGCGATCCTCCTGGCGCATCACGGCCAGCTCTGCGCCACCGGATCGATCGAGGAAGCGGCGGTGATGTCGCTGTTCATCGAGCGCGCGGCGCGATTGCAGCTGATGGCGATGAGCGCCGGCACGATCCAGGCGATCGACCCGGCGCTGGCGCGCGAGGCGCACGATTACCGACTCAAGGAACGGGCGATCGCCGCGACCTTCTATTACTACGCGCGTCGGGTGTTGCGGCAGGATCCATCCTGCCTCGGGCGGATCGACGCCCCTCTCGCGACCGCCGCCGAGTAGGCGCTATCGCCGAAAGATCGCGGTGCGCATCAGCGCATCGCGCAAGACGCGCGAGACGTAATGCGTGACCCCGACCGGCAGCCGCTCGGGGTTGCGGCCGCCGCCGATCCATTGGTCGAGATTGCCTGGCCCCCAGTTATACGCTTTCAGTGCATCCGGCCAGTTGCCGTAACGCCGGTACATTTGTTCGAGATAGGCGCGGCCCAGCTGGCGGTTTTCCTTCAGATCGAAGCGGTTGCCGCCGCCGACGTCGAACGCCGCCGCGGCGCTGACCTGCATCGGCCCCTGCGGGCCGTCGAATTCCGGGCGCCACATGCGCAGATCGGCGCCGTGCCGTGACTCGACCCCCTCGACCGCGAAGGCGATCCGGTCGAGTTCGTCGCCGTTTGCCGGGCCAAACAGATCGGCGAAGCGCGAATCGTCCGCCGGCTTGGCCGCTTCCGGCGCGGACGCAAGAACGATGCCGCGCAGCACGGTCACGGTGGTTCGGCCGAAGCTGACCAGCTCGATGCGGTCGCTCCCCGCCGGTTGCGGCTGCGGCGCTGCCTTCGGGGGCAGCGCGGCGGTGTGGAGCGGCGGCGCGGTCGGCCCGCCGCGCAGGATTCTGACCTGGTGATGGCCGAAACTGATGATCTGAGGTTGCGGCGCGCTGTCCGCCTCCCCGGCACCATGGACGCCGCGGAACAGGTGCACCGGTGCGGCGTGCCCGCCAAATTCCACCGTCTCGGCGCGCGAAGCCGGTTGCGCCGGTCTGTCGCCGGCGGCGGCCGGGCCGGCTGTCCCGGCGAGCACCGCTGCCGTTATTGCCGCGGCGCGCACTTTTCCGCTGACCCTGCCGCGCCTCATCCCACCCCCGCCGCACAGCCGAGGGTTTAATAAAGCCGGATATCCCCTCCCCTGCAAGCATCGACCCCGAACTCGGGAGCGCTCGCGCCCCGACGCCGTTCACCTGCCGGCATTCGGCCGAACATCACCAAGGAGGGTGCGGGTGAAGCGATACGCGATTGCCGCCGCCGGCCTCGCCGGCCTGTTCGCATTGATTACGGCGGCATCTGCCGCCCCGGCTCAGACGCAGTGCTGGTGGACCGGGTTCAATTACGGCTGTTCCGTGCCGGTGCAGCCGTATGCGCGGTCCTACGCGCCGGCCTTTCTCTATGATTACGGCTATCACTACGGGCCGCCGGCGTGGTGGCGCTTTGGTTATGTCCCGTATTGGTGAGGGATGGCGCCGATCCTGATTACAATGCGGCGAGCGGCAGGGCGGCGCCGTCCATATCGTCGTGGTCCATCCGCAGATGCCGCATCACGGTCGGTGCGATATCGATCAGCGAACTCGGCCCCTGCCGCGCTCCCGGCATGAAGCCGCCGCCCTCGATCATCAGGAACGGGTGCTGCTCGTGCGGTCCCAGCCCGCCATGCTGGCCGAAGCCGATCTTGCTCTCGGTGTCGGCCGGGTCGAACACGATCGGGGCGCGGCCCGGCACCCCGTGCCGATTTGCCGCCCCGTCGCCGGCAAGGCTGACCGCGACCCGCATCGCGCCATCGGTGGGCAGGCCGACCCGCGCCAAGGCCGGCCCGGCGAACACCTCGCCGGCCCATTCCTGCCCCCCGAGAAATTGCGCGACCCGCGCCGGCAACGCGCCGTCCGGTTCGGCGAAATAGAGCGTCGCGGCGGTGCCGTTCGGCGCAACGACGATTTCGCGCGATCCCGGCCCCTTCTTCAGCCCCGCCGCGACGAGCAGCGCGTCGAGGTCAATCGCCTCGGTCACGCTTTCCATGCCGTGATCGGACCCGGTGACGAACAGGATGTCGTCGCCGGACGGGTCGAGCCGGCGCACCGTCTCGAAGACCCGGCGCACCAGCGCATCGGCGCCGGCGATCGCGGCGCGGTGCTGTGGCGAGCCGAGCGGCGAATGGTGGCCGCTGTAATCGGGTTCCGACAGCCACAGGATCGACAACGCGGGCGCCCGCTCCTCGATGATTTCGCCGCAGAACCGCTCAGTCATCGCAGCGTCGCCGAGGATGCCTTTTTTGAGCGCGGCGCTCTGCGGATCATCGATCGGCACCCGGCCAGGGCCGTAGCTGCCGGCCGCGTGGTAGACGAAGCCGTGCCCGTCCGGGTCCTGGAAATAGGCGGCGCCGGGCGAGACATTGGCGCACGATACTGAGACCTCGTCGTGCCGGCGCAGCCGCTCGGCCATTGTCGGCACATGCAGGGTGCGCCCTGTGGTGCGGCGCAGCCGGTCGGGGAAATCGGGATGGCCGGCCGAGCGGCAGACGAGACCCTCGCCCTCGTCGAGCGCCATCGTATTGCCGAGCAGCCGGTGCCGCGCCGGCCGGCAGCCGGTGGCGATCGAGGCGGCGCTGGCCCGCGTCGTCGACGGAAAGACACTGCGGTGCTTGGCGAAGCCTGCGGCGCGCCCGGCCAGCTGGTACAGGAACGGCGTGTCTTCCGGCCCGATCAGGTCGGCCCGCAGGCTGTCGCAGATCACGATTACCGCGCGCCGTTCGCCTCGCATGGCTCTTAATCCCGTTTGTGTTTAGGCGGGTTACGCCCGGACGCCGTTCAGCGCGAAATCGAAGATATCGAAGTTGCGCAGGATTTGCGACCGCCCGCGCTCTGCGTAATCGCCGACGATCGGGCACGACAGCAGAAACGGCACTCGTTGCTCGTAAGCGCCACCGTGCGAGCGCAGCCGGTGCCCGGCGAGCGCCGACAGATCGTGCGCCGCGGCGCCGGCACCGACCGCCGTGTTGCGGTCGCCGGTAACGACGAGATCGGCCTCCCGGTCGTAGGGCAGGTCGAACCCGGCCGCCGCCTCTTCGCGGGACAGCACGGCATCGACGCCGGGCAGTTCGCGCACCGCCTGCGCCAATTCCGCCAACGGCACCGCGTGCTTGCGGTAGACCCGAACGAACGAGCCGAGCGCACCATGATGGCGGACGAACGGGTCGGTGATCGGACAGATGACGCGCACCGACCCGTCCCCGAAGCGGGCGTTGAGCAGGTCTTCGAGGAACAGCACATGCGGCCGGCCATCGGGCAAGGCCTTGTCGTTCATGCCGTGGTCGGCGGTCATGCCGACGACGCAGCCGAGTTCCTCCAACCGCGCCAGCCGCTCGTCGAGCGCGGCATGGAAATCCAGCGCCTCCTTCTCGTCCGGCGCATGGCCGTGCTGCACGTAATCGGACAGTGACAGGTAGAGAAGGCGGGCGCGGCCCTCTTCGACCAGGCGGATGCCGGCATCAAGCACGAATAGCGACAAATCGGCCGAATACATGTCGGGCGCCGGACGGCCGACCAGCGCTTCGACATCGCCGATCCCGTGCTCCGCCGCGGTGCAGGCTCCGGCCGCCTCCGACGAGAAGGCGATGCCGCCGCGGCCGAAATCGAGGCCCTTGCCAAGCATGCGGCGCAATTTGTCCTTGGCCGTGATTGCCGCGACCGCCACCCCGGCCTGCGACAGCAGCCCGAGCACCGTCTCGCCGCGCACCATCCCAGGGTCGGTCATCATGATCTCGGCGCCGCTGTCGCGATCGAGCGCGAAATTGCCGGAGATGCCATGCACCGAGGGCGGCGCACCGGTCACGATCGACAGATTGTTCGGGTTGGTGAAGGTCGGCATCGCCGCTTCGGCGACGGCGTAAAACCCGTCCCGCCGCCAGCGCGCGACAGTCGGCAGCACGCCGCCGCGCAGCCCGGCCTCAAGGTAGGCGGGATCGCACCCATCGGCACAGATCACCGCGGTCGGCCGCTCCGGTGCGCGGTAGCAGCGGCCGTTAAGCTCGATCATCGCCGTCCCCATCGTCATTCAGCCATCATTGCCGCAGCGGGCGAAACCCAACTCTAACCGATTTGCCGGGGTCGGCCAGCGTATCTGCGCAGGCCCGAAACCCCTTGCCTCCCGCCCTGGCCCTATGTCACACCGACGCTGATTTCCTGGGGCCGACGCAACCTGAACCGCGTGTTGCGACGGCAGCCAAAGCGGCGCTGCCGGGCCGCGGCGGGCCGCATCGCGCAATCGAAATTCAGCGAGAACGAACGCGATGGATGGCGAGAACCGCGCCGAGTGCCAGGTACGATTCGGTCGCGGCGGCAACCTGCCGGGATACGGGATCACCGGATGGGGGGCGACCGACGATCGGGTCACCTGGACCTCGGGCGAGGCCAGCCGGCTGTGGCTGCCGCGACCGGCGAAGCCCGGCTCCTATGCCCTCAAATTGTCCGTTCGGCCCTCGCCCGGCGAGGACCGCGGTGCCGAGCGAACCCTGACGGTGTTGGTAAACGGCCAAAATGTCGGTGACTTCGCGGTTGCCGCGAGCGCCCTTCTTGAATGCCGTCTGCCGTGGGAACTGATCGCCTGGGGCGAGACGATCGCGGTGCACTTCCTGCACCCGAATGCCGGTGCGGGCGACAATCTGCCCATCGGGTTCGAGGAGGTGAGGCTGCTCCCTGTGGCCGGCGGACCGGCCGAAATCCGCCCTGCCCCCGCGTTCGGTGCCCGTCGAAAGGGCGCCGGCAAAACGGGCATTGCCGGGTTCGTCAACGGGCTGCGCGGCACCTGGGTCGAGGGGTGGGCTATCGCCGCTTCCGATGATGCCGCGTGCCTGATCGAGGTCAGGGATGGCGAGAGCGGCGCGCTGCTCGGCCGCGGGTGTGCCGATACCGAAAATACGGAGCTGCGGCACCTGGGCTATCGGCACAGCAATTTTGCATTTCGCGTTCCCTTACGGATCGGCGGCAAACCGGTGCGCGACGCGCGCGTCCTCGCCAACGGGGTGGAACTGCCGGGATCGCCGATCCCGATCGACGCGCAGCGCTTCGCCGTCGAGCTCAAGATTGAAGACGGCTGCGTGCGGGGTTCGGTCGTCGATTCATTCGGGGCGCTTTCGCCGCCCGCGGTTACGTTGACGGACCAGGACGGCCGGGATTTGGGAAAGGTCCTGCAAAAGGCCTCGCCCGGCGGCGGCCCGGAGCGCACGCCATTCGTCCTGGCGCTGCCGGCGGCCTCCTACGGACGCCCCGAATATCTGGTGCGGGCATTGATCGGCGGCCGGGAGGCCGCATACGCCACCGCCGACCTGCGGCTCGACGGCGGTCTCGAAGTGCTGACCCCCGAATTCTGCTCAGGCTGGCTGCTGCTCCCGAAGGCGCCAGGGGTCCGCCCGCGGATCGAGATATGGCGCGACGGCAGGCTGGTCGGCCAGGCGCGCTGCGAGCGGCCGCGGCCGAAGCTGCGCGGCAGGTATCCGCAATCCTGGCATTGCGGGTTCGAAGCGGAACTGTCGCCGCCATATGAAAAGTTTTCCCCGGCGCAACTCTCGATCCGGCTGGCGGATACGGAGTTCGAGCTGTTTGACGGACCGCTGACGGTCGGTCGGCGGGTGGCGTTGATTGATGCGGCGCAGGCGGTGGCGCGCATCGCGAACAACCCCGATCTGCCGCTTTCCGCCGCCGAGCGGGCGGTGCTGCGGGCGGCGATCGGGGGGTTTTGCAAAGAGCAGCGGGAGGGTGCCGAAGAATACGACCGGCTCGCCGGGGTCACGGTCGCCGCGCGCCACGATACCGCAACAAGCCGCCGCCTCAACATCGTCATTCCGGTCTATCGCGGCCTCGCCGTCACGCGGGATTGCATCGCCAGCGCGCTGCGGCACCGGCGCGACGACGTCGACAGCATCATCATCGTCAACGACTGCTCGCCCGAGCCGGAAATGGCGGGCATGCTGCGGCAGTTCCTGCCCGAGCCGAATGTGTTCCTGTTAAGCAACGGGCAGAACCTGGGCTTCATCCGCTCGGTCAACCGCGCTCTGCAATTCTGCCGGGCCGGCGACGTATTGCTGTTGAATTCGGACGCCACGGTATTCGCCGGCGGGCTCGACGAGATGTGCCGCATCGGGCACAGCGCCGATGACATCGCGACGGTCACCGCGCTGTCGAACAACGCAACGATCTTCACCTACCCCGATCCCGGCCAGCCGGAGGGCTCGCTCCCCGACATCGACTGGGCCGGGCTGGCGGAGGTCGCGCTGCGCGAGAATGCCGGACTCGCGATCGACGTCCCGACCGGGCATGGTTTCTGCCTGCTGCTCAAACGCGAGGCGTTAAACCGCATCGGCCTGTTCAACGAGGTTTTCGGGCGCGGTTACGGCGAGGAGAACGAATGGTGCCGCCGCGCCACCGATCTCGGCTATCGCCACGTCGCCGCCGCCGGGGTGTTCATCGAGCATCGCGAGGCGGTCTCGTTCGGGAGCCGGAAGGACGAGCTGGTCCGCTCCAACCTGGCATTGCTCGCAACGATGTATCCGGGATATGGCCCGGCGATCGAGGAGTATGAGCGCCGCGACGATCTGCGGCGGGGCCGATGGGCGCTCGATGCCCACCGCCTCGCGCGGGCCGGCGCCGCCGGGACCGGATTTGCCCTGGTGATCGAACATTCCCTCGGCGGCGGCACCGCGACGGCGATTGCCGACATCGAAGGCACGACCGGCTATGGCGGCGCGAAAAAGCTCAGCCTTGCCGTGGACCGGGACGGCAGGATGCTGCTGAGGGCGACCGACCCGATCGTCAGGGCCGTGTTTCAGCCCGAGGATGCCGAAGCCTTGTTCGCGGTGCTGAACCGGATCGACATCGATCTCGTGCTGATCCACCAGCTGCTTGGATTCGGACGCGATTTTATCGAGCTTCTGGCTGGCTATCTCGAAGGCCGGCGCGGCATCCTGTTTGTGCACGATTTCTACAGCTTCTGTCCGCGCACGACGATGATCGACGCGGCCGGCGAGTTCTGCAATCAGAGCGACCCCGCCGTGTGCGGCCGCTGCATCGAGCTGGGCGGCGCGCACGAAAATTCGGCGCTGACCGAGCTGCACCCGGCGGCGCACCGTGCCCTGTTCGGGAAGCTGTTGAGCCGGGTAGAGCGCATCGTGGCGCCATCGGAGGATGCGGCCACGCGAGTCGCCGCGGTCTTCCCCGGGCTTCCGGTATCGGCGATCCCGCACCCGCAGCACGCGATCCGCCTGCGCCCGCAGCTGGCGGACGGCTCATTCGACACCATCGTCCTGCTCGGCGCGATCGGGCCGCACAAGGGTTCGGCGACGCTGCTCGAGATCGCCCGCCGCGCCCGCATCCTTCGTCCGGAACTGAGGTTTCATGTGATCGGCCACACCGATCGCGACGACGAGTTGCGGCAACTCGGCAATATCGAGATAACGGGGGCTTTCGAGCCCGAGATATTGCCCGAACTGATCGCCGCCGCCGACGGGCGCTTGGCGCTGTTCCTGCACGGCTGGCCGGAGACGTTTTCCTATACCTTGAGCGAGGCGGTCGCGCACGGGCTGATCCCCCTCGTGCCGGACATCGGAGCGCCGGCGGAGCGGGTCCGGGCCGCCGATTTCGGCGTGGTCTTCCCGTTCCCGATCGACGCCGTCTCGGTGCTGGAGACGATCCGCAAGGTCGCCGCGGGCGAGCTTTCTTTCGGACAGGGCAACTCGACGGATTTTGCGACGGAGTCATCGGCCGCTGCGCTGCGCGAGCTGTTCGCCGCGACGCCGAACAACCGCACCGCCGCACCAGCCTCCGGGAAGCCGCCGCCGCGGCCCGCCGCGAACCGGAAGCAGCCGAAGCGGTCCCGAAAGCCCGCTTCCGCCGGCATGCCGATCGCGACGCGGAGCGATACCGGCCGTCAACGCAATGAGGATCGCTGATGGCGGCTTTGTCTGCGAGCCTGAAGCAGGCGCTGATCGACCGCGGGGTGGAATGCTTTCTGGCTCCGGGTTCCTTTGTTTCGCCCGACGCGGCGTTTGAACCGCCATGCGGCATGAAATGGATGCGCACCACCGGTCATGTCGCGCTCGGCGCCTTCAGCTATGCGGTCAG
>DASUKH010000028.1:0-6944 GCA_036278835.1 Allostellaceae bacterium | reverse complement strand
CTCCTTGATCTGCGGCAACACCTCCGAGGACAGCGAAATATAGAGCCCCGGCAATGCGCGGTTGAGGGCGGCGCGGGTGGCCTCCTCGTGGCGCGGGTCGCGCCAGGCGTGCAGGTAGCACACAGCGACCGCCTCGACCTGCTCCTCTTGCAGTGCGGCGATCGCCCGGTCGAGCGAGGCCGGATCGAGCGGCACCTCGACCCGACCATCGGCGCGCAACCGCTCGCGCACGCCGAGCCGCAACCGCCGCGGCACCAATTGCTCGGGCGGCGGCAGGCGCAAATTGTAGCGGTCGTCTTTCAGGCCCTCGCGCATCTCGATGACGTCGCGGTGGCCCTCGGTGGTGAGGAGGCCGAGCTTCGCGCCCTTTCTTTCAAGGAGCGCGTTGGTGGCGACGGTCGTGCCGTGCACGATGCGATCGGTCTGCGCCAGTAGCGCGCCGCGCTCGATCTCGAGCTTCGCCGCGAGCAGTGCCAGTCCGTCAAGCACGCCCAGCGATGGGTCCGCCGGGGTCGAGGGCACCTTGGCAAGCGTCGTCAGCCCGCCCGCGTCGATCGCGACGAGATCGGTAAAGGTGCCGCCAACATCAATCCCGATCCGGTACATGGGTTGGCCCGAGCCCTTATGCGTGGATGAGCGCATCTGAAACAAAGACGAGTTGCGGCCCTCGTGGTGATATTCCAGAGTGTGATTTTAGCTTACCTGTGCCAGGCAGTTTGAGTTTCCCAAGCGGAATGTGATTCTCGGGAGAAAGTCGTTTGAGTGCCGAAATCTCCCAAAACAAAGCATGCCCAGTGTCGCCTCTAAGAGCTATCGCAGGGCGAAAATCCGGCCTTGGGTGTCTTCCCGCACGCGCGGCACGGATGCCCTGATACCTCGCAACAGCGGTCACATAACCGGGGTGATGAAGCTCATGCCGCCCCGTAAGGCCGCTTGCCGATCCGAAGATTAAAACCGGTATCTCCCCTTTTGCGTTCGCAATGTCTGGATTCGAGAAAAAATCGAAAGACCATGCTCCGCTGTTTTCTCCCTCGAGTCCACCCGTACCAAAGGCCACTATTCCTTCCGGGTTTTTTACCTCAAATGCATCTCCCAATATCCCTGAAGGTACTGGAGCAAGTATTGCCAACATTCAAGCCTCACCGTCCTGGCTAAGTATTCTTTTGCGGGTCACAAATCCGTTCGCTTGATCCTCGGTGATGGCGGCGGGGTCGCGCTTCGCGGGGTCGCCCCAGCCGCCGCCGCCCCCCGATTGCAGCACGAGCCGGTCGCCGGGGCGGATGACGAGGCCGGTCTCCTTGGTCTTGATCGGGCGCGGCGCGGCGTTGCCGGAATAGAGCAGATAACGGTGCGGCAGCCCGTCCTCGCCGCCGAGTATGCCGCAGGCGCCGTATTTTACCCCGTCGCCGGCGGTGTTGCCGATGGCCGGCTCTGCGGTCTCGACGACCATCTCGACAATGCCGCCGGGGCCGCCGCGATACTGACCGGCGCCGCCCGAACCCGGGCGGAATTCGTGCGTCCTGAAGAACAGCGGGAAGCGCACCTCGGTGACTTCGAGGCTGCCGAACTTGATGCCGCCGGCCGCCTGCCACTCGCCGGCGCCGGGCCAGCCGTCGCCCTCCGCCGAGGCGCCGCCGCCCGGCCGCGCCTGAAAGAAATGCCAGATGAACGCGCGGCCTTCGCGGCGCGGGTCGCGGCCCTGGATCGCGATGCGGAAGCGCCGCCCCCAGCCGGCCATCGCGCGCTCGGGGCAGGCCGGCGCCAGCGCCTTGATCACCGCCTCGATGATTTCCTGGCCGCAATGGTTGGTCGCGAGGGTCACCGGCGCGCCGGGCCGCGCCCAAACGACGGTCCCTTCCCGAGCGATGATCTCCAGCGGCCGAAAGGTGCCGTCGTTCTTTGGCGTGTCCGGGTCGATCAGATAGGATAGCGCCACGACGACCGACGAATACATGTTGGGATAGGAGGAATTGATAAAGCTCGCGACCTGTGGGTGCGAGTCGCTGAGGTCGATTTCGAGATCGCTTCCCTGTTTGGTGACGGTGGCGCGGATATAAATATCCTGGTTGCCGCGGCCGTCGTCGTCGAGTACGGCCTCGCCGCGATAGACGCCGTCGGCCCATCCGGCGATGACGGCGCGGGTCTGGCGTTCGGCGCCGTCGAGCACCGCCTCGATCGCGGCGTGCGTCGTCGGCCAGCCGAATTCCCCGGCCAAGGCCAGGAAACGCCGCTCGCCGGCATGCGCCGAGCCGATCATCGCCGCGAGATCGCCGCGGAAATCGCGCGGATGGCGCACATTCGTCGCGATCATCTCCAGCACGTCGCGCCGGACCGCGCCGCGATCATGCAATTTCAACGGGGTGATGCGGATGCCTTCCTGCCAGATGTCGGTCGCCGACGCGTTGTAGGCGCCGTGCGTGGCGCCGCCGATGTCGCTCTGATGCGCCCGGTTGATCGCCCAGAAGCGCGGGGTGCCGCCCTCGAAGATCGGCACGAAGGCGGTCAGGTCCGGCAGGTGGTTGCCGCCGTGATAGGGGTCGTTGAGGAGGTACACGTCGCCTTCGTGGATGTCGTCGCGGAAGAATTCGCTGACCGCCCGCGCCGCGAAGGGGAGGGCGCCGACATGGATCGGCACATGCTCGGCCTGCGCGATCAGCCGCCCGTCGAGGCCGACAATCGCGGTCGAGAAATCGCGGCTCGAATTGAGGATTTGCGAGTAGGACGTGCGCAGCATCGCCTCGCCCATCTCCTCGACGATCGCGAGCAGCCGGTGCTGCACGACGGAAACGATGACCGGGTCGATCTTCTGTGGCAAAGCTCGCTCCCCGCGCGCGTTATCGGCGGAGTGTGGCGCGACCGGGAGGTTTCGTGAAGGGTGAAGCGGTGATTCGGGAACGCATCCTTCGAGACGGCCGCTACGCGGCCTCCTCAGGATGAGGGCGGGGGCGTGGGTTCGCCTCTGTTTCCTCATGCTGAGGAGCGGCCCGGCGACAGAGGGGGCGCGTCTCGAAGCACGTCGGCGGGGCAGGGGCTGATCGTCGCCGCGCCGGCTTCGGGTAGCGGCAAGACTCTGGTGACCCTGGGCCTCTTGCGGGCGTTGCGCGAGCGCGGGGTGCGGGTCGCCGCCGCCAAGGCCGGACCCGATTACATCGACCCGAGTTTTCACGCACTGGCCAGCGGCGGGCCGTGCGTCAACCTCGATCCCTGGGCGATGCGCCCGGCAACGCTCGCCGGCCTCATCGGGAGGCTCGCGTCGACGGCCGATCTGGTGCTGTGCGAAGGGGTCATGGGGCTGTTCGACGGCACCGGCCCGGACGGCGAGGCCGGCTCGACGGCTGAACTGGCGCGCCTGACCAGCTGGCCGGTGGTGCTGGTCGTCGATGCGCGGCATCAGGGCGCCTCGGCGGCGGCGCTCGTCGCCGGCTTTGCCCGGCACGATCCGGCTGTGCGGGTTGCCGGGGTTATCTTCAACCGGGTCGCCGGCCCGCGCCACCGCGCCATTCTCGAAGCGGCGATGGCGCGCCATGTGCCCGACATCGCCGTCCTCGGCGCCCTGCCATACGATCCGGCGCTCGCATTGCCGGAACGCCATCTCGGCCTCGTGCCGGCCGGCGAACGGGCGGGGGCCGAGACGGCAATCGCGCGCGCCGCGGAGACGGTCGCCGCCGGGATCGACCTGGAACGCCTGATGGCGCTTTCTCAGCCGATTGGCCCCCACCCTAACCCTCCCCCGCAAGCGGGGGAGGGCAGGGTGGGGGTACCGCCGCTCGGGCAATGCATTGCCATCGCCCGCGACGACGCCTTTGTCTTCGCCTACCCGGCAACCCTCGAATCCTGGCGCAAGCAGGGCGCCCATCTGTCGTTCTTCGCGCCGCTTGCCGACGAGGCGCCCGCCCCGGGGGCCGATTGCGTGTACCTGCCGGGCGGCTATCCCGAGCTGCATGCCGGGCGGCTCGCCGGCTGCGCGCGGTTTCTCGCCGGGCTGCGCCGGGCCCGTTCGGTGTACGGCGAATGCGGCGGCTACATGGTTATGGGCGAGACATTGACCGACGCCGGCGGCGACACGCACAACATGGCCGGGCTGTTGCCGCTCAGCACGAGCTTCGCCGCGCGCCGCCTCCATCTCGGCTATCGGGAAGTGCGGCTCCTCGGCGGCGGCCCGCTCGGGGCCGCCGGCATGCGCTTCCGCGGCCACGAATTCCATTACGCGACGATCGTCGCCGAGCGCGGCGAAAGGCTTTACGCGGCGACCGATTCATGCGGCCTCGATCTTGGTCCGGCGGGGTTGCGCCGGGGCTCGGCGATCGGCTCGTTCATCCATCTGATCGACCGCGCCGATTGACCGGACAGGCCGGTTTGCGCTTGGCTACGGCACCCCATCGAGAGAGGCACCCATGAGCGAACCGGTCGGCATTGCGCGCGGTCTGACAAATTACGGCGACCCCGATTTCGCGCTCTACCTGCGGCGCTCCTTTGCTCGCTCGATGGGGTATTCCACCGAGATGTTGCAGAAGCCGGTGATCGGCATCGCCGACACGCGCTCGGGCTTCAACAATTGCCACCGCCATTTCCCCGAACTGATCGAGGCGGTGAAACGCGGCGTCCTGGCGGCGGGCGGCCTGCCCCTCGTGTTTCCGACGATCTCCTTGGGCGAAGTCTTTCTCAATCCGACCAGTCTGATGTTCCGCAACCTGATGGCGATGGACACGGAAGAAATGATCCGCGCCCAGCCGATGGATGCGGTCGTTCTGGTCGGCGGCTGCGACAAGACGGTGCCGGCGCAGTTGATGGGGGCGGTGTCGGCCAACCGGCCGGCGATCGGCCTCGTCGCCGGGCCGATGCTGACCTCGCGCTGGCATGGCGAGCGGCTCGGCGCCTGCACCGATTGCCGCCGCTTTTGGGCCAAGTACCGCGCCGGCGAGGTGACGCCGCAGGAGATCGACGAGATCGAGGGCAACCTCGCGACCACCGCCGGTACCTGCGCGGTGATGGGCACCGCCAGCACGATGGCCTCGATCGCCGAAACCCTCGGCATGATCCTGCCGGGCAGCGCCGCGATCCCGGCGGTGCATGCCGACCGGCTGCGCGCCGCCGAGGCGACCGGGCGGGCTGCGATGCGGCTGGCGGAAAGCCGGCTGACCCCGGACCGCATCGTCACCGCGAAGTCGGTCGAGAACGCGTTGCGCGTGTTGATGGCGATCGGCGGCTCGACCAACGCCGTCCTCCATTTGACCGCGATCGCCGGTCGCGCCGGGGTCGAGATCGACCTCAAAAAGCTCAACGAGATCAGCGATGCGACGCCGGTCATCGTCGATCTGAAGCCGACCGGGCCGCATTACATGGAGGATCTGTTCGCCGCCGGCGGCATCGGCGGGGTGTTGCGCGAGTTGCAGCCGCTGCTCAACCTCGATTGCCAGACGGTCGCCGGCGAGACCCTCGGCGAGCGCCTCGCGCAGCCGGGCGGCCCGGTCGATCGTGCGGTGATTCGCCCGCTGGCCGAGCCGCTGCAGCCGCAGGGCGGGCTCGTCGCGCTGTTCGGCTCGCTGGCGCCGCGTGGCGCCATCTTCAAGCGCTCGGCCGCCGATCCGAAGCTGTTCGAGAAAGAGGGGCGGGCGATCGTCTTCTCCTCGCTCGAGGATTTGTCGGCGCGCATCGACGATCCCGATCTCGATGTGACCCCAGACGATTTCCTCGTGTTGCAGCATGCGGGGCCCTTGTCGCCGTCGGGCATGCCGGAAGCCGGCTACCTGCCCATCCCGGCCAAGCTGGCGCGCGCCGGGGTCAAGGACATGGTGCGAGTTTCCGACGCGCGGATGAGCGGCACCGCCTACGGATCGATCGTCCTGCACGTGACCCCCGACGCGGCCTCGGGCGGGCCGCTCGCCAAGGTCCGGAACGGCGACCGCATCCGCCTGTCGGTCAGGGACCGCCGCCTCGACCTGATGGTCGCGCCCGAGGAGCTGGCGCGACGCAAGGCGGCGCCGGCGCCGATGCCCGAGCGCGGCTATGCCCGGCTCTATCGCCGCGAGATTTTGCAGGCCGACCGCGGCTGCGATTTCGATTTTCTGCGAAAGCACCCGCTCGGCGACGGGCGCGCCTGATCCCGATCCCCGCCGGTTCACTTTTTCCGGGGCGCGCCGGCGGCGGTTATTTCGCAATTGTAACGCGATAACCGACGATTTCGCCGGAATACGCCGCTGCCATATTTCGTTCGGGTTCCTATCTTATTGAGTCCTGCGCACCCGCCGGCATTTCAATGCCGCGACGGGCGCGGATTCGTTGCAGGGGGCCGGATACCCGGTGGGATCGCGGTGACCATAACCCACGAGAAGGAACTCGACCCGCGCGATCAACAGCTCGCCGGCCGGCCGACCGGCGAGCGCCGCACGATTCCCCACCTGCGCACCCGGCTGCGCCTCTTCGCCCGGCACAACATCCGCAACAGCGAACTGGGGCTGACGATCGTCGCCGCCGTGATCGGCGGCTTCATTGCTTTTGGCGTCGCGATCACCCGCCAGGCGGTCACCGAATTCCACCACGTTCTGTTCGGCGTGCCGATCGAGACGCATATCAGCGGCGTCGCCGCGATCGGCGCATGGCGCATCCTGCTGGTGCCGACGCTCGGCGGCCTCGCCTACGGTCTGGTGGCCTACGGCTTGTGGCGCTGGCGGCCGCGCGACATCGTCGATGCGATCGAAGCCAACGCGCTGCACGGCGGGCGCATGTCGCTGTCCGACAGCGTGCGTCTGACCGGGCTGACGATCCTGTCGGCCGGGGTCGGCGCCTCGGTCGGGCTGGAGGCGGCCTACACCCAGCTCGGCTCCGGCACCGCCTCGCGGCTCGGGCGCATGCTGCACCTGCGGCGCAACGATCTGCGCAACTTCGTCGGGTGCGGCGCCGCCGCGGCGATCGCCGCGGCGTTCAACGCGCCGCTCGCCGGCGCC
>DASUKH010000027.1:0-3762 GCA_036278835.1 Allostellaceae bacterium | reverse complement strand
TGGCGGAGGGGATGGGATTCGAACCCACGATACGGGATTAGCCGTATAACGGTTTAGCAAACCGCCGCCTTCAGCCACTCGGCCACCCCTCCACCGATGCGTGGGGCACGGCGCCTGCGGGGGAGAACCTAGTTGCGGGCCGCCGGCAAGTCAATTCGCTCGCGGCATGGCGGTGGGTTATGATCGGCGGCATGCCAGAGATCGCGGATCAGGCGGAGGGGACCGGCGCTTTCGACCGGCTGCGGGCGCGGATCGAGCGGTGCACGCGCTGCGCCGACGCGCTGCCGCTCGGGCCGCGGCCGGTGCTGCGCGGCCGCCCTTCGGCGCGCCTCCTGATCGTCAGCCAGGCGCCGGGGAGCCGGGTGCATGAAAGCGGCGTGTCGTTCGACGACCGCAGCGGCGACCGGCTGCGGCAGTGGCTGGGGCTTGACAGCGCCTGCTTCTATGACGAAGCGCGGGTCGCGATCATGCCGATCGCGTTCTGCTATCCCGGCCGCGCCGGCAGCGGCGACCGGCCGCCGAGCCCGCATTGCGCGCCGTTGTGGCACGACCGGCTGCTGGCGCATTTTACCGAGATCGAATTGACCCTGCTGGTCGGCGGTTATGCGGTACGGTACTACCTGCCGGAAACGCGCCGGCAGCCGCTCGGCGCGGTGCTGGCGGAATGGCGCCGCTATCGCCCGGCCCGGTTCGTGCTACCGCACCCAAGCTGGCGCAGCGCGCTCTGGGAGCAGCAAAACCCGTGGTTCGCCGCCGAATTGCTGCCGGAATTGCGGGCGGCGGTGGCCGCGGCGACCCGGTGAGGCCCAGTTCACGGAAGGTTTTCGATCCGCTCCATGTCGGCGTCGCTGAACCCGAAATGATGGCCGATCTCATGGATCAGCACATGCCGCACGACCGCAGCCGGGTCCTCGCCGGTCTCGGCGCAATAGGCGAGGATCGGCCGGCGATAGAGAAAGATCATGTCGAACTCGGGGAGCGGGTCGCTGACGCTTTTGAACGGCAGCGCGACGCCGCGGTAAAGACCCAGGAGGTCGAACGGGTTTGCGAGCCGCATCGCCGCCATCGTCTCGCCATCGGGAAAATCGTCGACCCGGATCACCACCCCATCGAGCTCGCGCCGAAAGCGGCGCGGCAGCGAGGAAAACGCGAGGCGCGCCATCGTCTCGAACTCGGCGAGCGAGGGGGCCGGGGTCATCGGGCCGGCCCCGCTTGAACTTTGCCGCTCCCCGGCGCACCTGCTTGGGCGAACCGGAACGGGAGGAGGCCATGGTCGAGAGGCTGGTCGGCGCGGCGCGGCATGCGGCGTTGCGCGAACTGCACGGCTGGAGCGAGGTCGAGGACCGCGACGCGATCCGCAAAAGCTATCACTTCAGCGATTTCTCCGAGGCCTGGGGCTTTCTCGCGCGGGTCGCCCTTGCCGCCGAGAAGATGGATCACCATCCCGAAATCTTCAACGTCTACAACCGGGTCGAGATCGCGCTGTCCACCCACGATGCCGGCGGCCTCAGCGAGCGCGACATCCGCCTCGCCCAGGCGATCGACGAACTCGCCCCCGAGCGCGACCGCAACCCGCCGCCGGTCTGACCAAGCCTGACCGGGGATCAGGGCGAACCCGCCGCGATTGACAGTGCCGGGGTGCGCCGGTAGGTTCCGGCGCCCCGCCGATGGCAGCGCGCTCCTTTCTCTCCTATATTCAGGCTCGCTATGGGGAGCCGGCCGGTCCGCGAGTTTCGCGCGCCGGCCCCGTAGGCATTGAGGCCGGGCATTGAGGGCTTCGGATGTTCGATAATCTCAGCGACCGCCTGAACGACGTCTTCGACCGGCTGCGCGGCCGCGGCGCGCTGACCGAAGACGACGTCGGCACCGCCTTGCGCGAGATCCGCGTGGCGCTGCTCGAAGCCGATGTTGCCCTGCCGGTGGTGCGCGAGTTCATCACCGCGGTGCGCCAGAAGGCGATCGGGCAGGACGTGCTGCGCTCGGTGACGCCGGGCCAGATGGTTATCAAGATCGTGCACGACCATCTTGTTGCGATGCTCGGCGGCGACGAGGCGCTGCGGCCGAAAGGAGCTGGGGCGGATGGGCTCGATCTCGGCGCGGCGCCGCCGGTCGGGGTCATGCTGGTCGGGCTGCAAGGCTCGGGCAAGACGACGACGGCGGCCAAAATCGCCCTGCGCCTCAAGAACCGCGAGCGCAAGAAGGTTCTGATGGCCTCGCTCGACGTGCAGCGGCCGGCGGCGCAGGAGCAATTGGCGCAACTCGGCCGCCAGATTGATGTCGCCACCCTGCCGATCGTCGCCGGGCAGCGCCCGGTCGAGATCACTCGCCGGGCGCTCCAGGCCGGGCGCAGCGAAGGCTATGACGTGGTGCTGCTCGACACCGCCGGGCGGCTGCACATCAACGAGGAGTTGATGCTCGAAGTGGCGGCGGTGCGCGAGGCGGCCAACCCGCACCAGACGCTGCTGGTGGTCGATGCGATGACCGGGCAGGACGCGGTCAATGTCGCGAAAGCCTTTGGCGAGCGCGCCGGCATCACCGGGGTCGTCTTGACCCGCATCGATGGCGACGCGCGCGGCGGCGCCGCGCTCTCGATGCGCGCCATCACCGGCAAGCCGATCGTTTTTATCGGCACCGGCGAGAAGATCGACGCGATCGAGCCGTTCCACCCGGAGCGCATCGCCGGCCGCATTCTCGGCATGGGCGATGTCGTCAGCCTTGTCGAGAAGGCGGCCGAGACCGCCGATGTCGAGGAGGCCGAAAAGCTCGCCCGCAAATTGCAGAAGGGCAATTTCGACCTCGACGACCTCGCCGGGCAATTGCGCCAGATCCGCCGCATGGGCGGAATGAGTGGCATGCTCGGCATGCTGCCGGGGATCGGCAAGGTCAAGAAGCAACTCTCCGAGGCCAATATCGACGAGAGCATCATCAAACGCCAGGAAGCGATTATCGGCTCGATGACCAAGACGGAGCGGCGCAACCCCAAGCTGTTGAACGGCTCGCGGCGGCGGCGTATCGCGACCGGCTCCGGCACCTCGGTGCAGGACGTGAACCGGCTCCTGAAGCAGTATCAGGACATGGCCGGCATGATGAAGAAGATGAAAAAGCTCGGCGAGAAAGGCCTGATGCGGCACGGCCTCGGAGCCATCCTGCCGCAGGGCATGCGATGATTCTTCGGTGTCATCCCGGCGAAGGCCGGGACCCATTTGTCGACATCGCGATGCCGAATTATGGGTCCCGGCCTCTGCCGGGACGACAATTTTGGTTGAAAGGCAACCCATGTCCCTGAAAATCCGGCTGGCGCGTGGCGGCGCCAAGAAGCGGCCGTTCTATTCGATTGTCGTCGCCGACGCGCGCAGCCCGCGCGACGGGCGGTTTATCGAAAAGCTCGGCACTTACAACCCGATGCTGGAGCGCGGCGCCGCCGACCGGGTGACCTTGAAGGAGGAGCGCATCCGCCACTGGCTCGGGGTCGGCGCGCAGCCGACCGAGCGGGTCGTCCGCTTCCTCGGCGACGCCGGTATCGTGCCGAAACCGGAAATCCGCGAGACGCCGGTCAAATCTGCCCCCAAGGCCAAGGCGCAGACGCGCGCCAAGGAAGCGGCGGAAGCGGCGTCCGCCGCCTCCGGCGGCGCCTGAAAGGATTGATGGCGAGAATGTCGGCGTTCGGTTGCGCCGGGAAAACCCTCTCCCGCATTGCGGGAGAGGGGGGACCGCTCGCGCAGCGAGCGGTGGGTGAGGGCATGGGGCGCCCTCGCCCCCACA
>DASUKH010000026.1:0-12839 GCA_036278835.1 Allostellaceae bacterium | reverse complement strand
GGCGGCGCTGGTGGTGCGGTTGAGCTGGACCCTGCACAGCCTGTGGGACGTGCTGCCGCCGCTGTTCGTCAAGGAGCTCTGGCCGGTCGACAAGAACAACCTTGCGCCGCTCCGCCTCATTACCTTCTTCACCGCCGTCGTGCTGGTGACGGCGCATGTGCCGCCGACCGCCCGGTTTCTCGCCAGCCGGGCGGCGCGGCCGCTGGTCCTGTGCGGGCAGCAATCGCTCGAAATCTTCTGTCTCGGCATCCTGTTGTCGGCCCTCGGGCACTTTGTCCTGGCGGAGTACGACCCCGCCGTGCAAGTACAGCTTGCGGTCAATATCGTCGGTATCGCAATAATGTTCGCGACGGCGAAGATGATCGACTGGTATAAGAGGATGGACCGGCTGCCGGCGGCGGCGCCGGCGGCAGCGCGGCCCCGCCGCGAAGGAACAGGCGGATGAGGCGACGAACCTTGTTGCGGCTGGCCGCCGTCGCGGCGGCAGGCTTGGCGGTCGGGCCGCGGCTTGCGGTGGCCCGCGAATGCCCGGTGCCGCCCGAATTGATGGAGGTGTCGGCCCAGCTGCCGCATGTCGCGGCGCGGCTGCGCAGCAGAAAGCCGGTCAGGATTGTCGCGATCGGCGGCGGCTCGACCCGCGGCGCGGCGGCCGGGGCGCCGGAATTCGCCTATCCCTCGCGGCTGCAGCGGGCGCTCGCCGCGATGTACCCGGCCGTTCCGGTGACCGTCCTCAACAAGGGCGTGCCGCGGCAATTGGCGGAGCAGATGCTGGCGCGCTTTCCCGCCGATGTTTTCGCCGAAAAACCGGTGCTCGTCGTCTGGGAGACCGGCATCAGCGACGCGGTGCGCGGCATCGCCCGCGACGCCTTCGCCGGCGCGCTGCAAAGCGGCATCGATCTGGCCAAAAACCGGGCAACCGATATCCTGCTGGTCGATATGCAATTCTCGCGCAAGGCGGCGACGATCATCGATTTCGAGCGCTATCTCGAGACGATCCACCAAGTCGGCGAGATCAACGACGTGTACGTGTTCCCGCGGTTTGCGATGATGCGCTACTGGAGCGAGCAGAACCTGTTTAACTTCGACGAGGTGGCGGTTAAGGAACGCGCCGGGTTTGCCGCCGCGGTTTACGACTGCCTGGCGAAGAGGCTCGCCCAGGCGATCCGCGCCGCCGCGGCATGAACCGGCCGGCCGTGCTCGCCCTCGCCGCGGCATTGGTCCTCGCCGCGGGTTCGGCGAACGCGGTTGACGATTCCGCCGATGCCGCACCGCCGGATTGTCCCGTGCCGGCCGCGTTGCTGACGATCGGATTGCCGCTGACGCATGCGGCGGCGCGAATCGACCGCAACGAGCAGCTGACGATCGTGGCGATCGGCTCCTCCTCGACCAAGGGGTTCGGCGCCAGCACGCCGGACCTGAGCTACCCGAGCCGCCTCGCAGTGGAATTGCACAAGCGCTTTCCGCAGGCCACGATTCGGGTCCTCAACCGCGGCAAGGGCGGCGAGGAGGTGCCGCAAATGCTCGCCCGGATCGCGCGCGACGTCGCGGCGGCGCATCCCGATCTGGTGATCTGGCAGCTCGGGACCAATGCGGTGTTGCGCCACGAGGACATGGCGGCCGAGCGCGGCCCGATCGAGCGCGGCCTCGCCGCGCTTAAGGCGACCGGCGCCGATATCGTGCTGATGGATGTGCAGTACGCGCCGCGCGTGCTGGCGCGGCCGGGCTTTGCGGCGATGGAGGCGATCATCGCCGACGAGGCGACGCGCGCCCATGTCGGACTGTTTCACCGATTCGCGATCATGCGCCGCTGGCGGGCGGAGCGCGACGCCGGGGTGCCGGCGATGATCGGCCCGGACGGGCTGCATATGAACGATGCCGGCTATGGCTGCCTCGCGGCGGGGCTCGCCGCGGCGCTGGCGGCCAACTGGCAGGCGCAGGGAGCGGGAGAAGACGAGCCGGGCATCGCCGCCGCCGCGCCGCACCGCCACACCGCTGCCAAGTCTGGCGCGGTCAGCCCCTGAGTTTTCCTTGATCTTTTAAGGCTCCGTGCGGCCGACCTGCGTGGCGCCGCCGCGAGAGGAGGCCGCTCGCAACGCGCAGGTCCTCGGGCCGGTACGGGCGTCGGCGCGCCTGGAGAGGCGCGCGAATCGGCTTGGCGTCGCGTCAGGCAAGCATATATAATGCTTCCTAACGAGAGGGTGCCTACAACATGTTGTCGGGTTCCCCGAACGGGCGAAGACAGCCGGCCTCGGCCGCGTCGCCGCGGCTGCCGCTTGATCGCTTTGCGGTTTCGCGCCGCGACCGTAGAGTTGCCATAAAGCGTTGGCATAATGGTTGCGACGATGGCCCGCGGGACGGGGTGGGGGAAGCGGCGTTTGCGTCCGGTCGGGGTCGCGGGCGTCCGTCCGCGGCAGACCGGCAATCGGGTCGGCCACGCAGGCTCGTGACCAGCGGCGCGAATTTTCTGCGAGCCGGGTCGTTTACCGAGTGAGCGATGGAATTTGGCGGTCGACGCCCCGTCGATTTGAGGTGAGCAAAATGCGATTTGACGATGGGATTTTCGGGCTCTACTCGCGCCTATACGAAAACCGGCGCGAAGTGGAGTACTCGCTCGAGGACTATCTGCGCGCCTGCTCCGATGACGCATCGTTTTATGCGGGCGCGGCCGAGCGCTTGTTAAAGGCGATCGGCGAGCCGGTCATGGTGGACACGGCCCAGGACCCGCGCCTCGGCCGCATCTTCATGAACCGCACGATCAAGATCTACCCGGCCTTCGCCGATGATTTCTTCGGCATGGAGGAGACGATCGAGCGGATCGTCGGGTTCTTCCGGCATGCCGCGCAGGGCCTCGAAGAGCGCAAGCAGGTGCTCTATCTGCTCGGCCCGGTCGGCGGCGGCAAATCCTCGCTGGCCGAGCGGCTGAAGCTCCTGATGGAAAAGGAGCCGGTCTATGTCCTTAAGGCCGGCGACGAAGTGAGCCCGGTGTTCGAGAGCCCGCTCGGCCTTTTCGACCCCAACACGATGGGGCCGGATCTCGAGAAGGTATACGGCATCCCGCGGCGGCGCCTGACCGGGCTGATCTCGCCCTGGGCGGTCAAGCGGCTCGACGAATTTGGCGGTGACATCACCAAGTTCACCGTCGTCCGCATGCAGCCGTCGCGGCTGAAGCAGGTCTGCGTCGCCAAGACCGAACCCGGCGACGAGAACAATCAGGATGTCGCGAGCCTCGTCGGCAAGGTTGATATCCGCAAGCTCGAAATGTACAGCCAGAACGACCCCGACGCGTATTCCTTCTCGGGCGGCCTCAACCGCACGACCCAGGGCCTGATGGAATTCGTCGAAATGTTTAAGGCCCCGATCAAGATGCTGCACCCGCTCTTGACCGCGACACAGGAAGGCAACTACGCCGGCACCGAGAATATCGGCGGTGTGCCCTATCAGGGCATCATTCTGGCGCACTCCAACGAATCCGAGTGGCAAAGCTTCAAGAATAACAAAAACAATGAAGCGTTTATCGACCGCATCTCTGTCATCAAGGTACCGTATTGCCTGCGGTCGACCGAAGAGCGCAAAATTTACGAGAAGCTGTTGCAGAACAGCGAGTTGGCGAACGCATCTTGTGCGCCGTCCACTTTGGACATCCTGTCGCGCTTCTGCGTGCTGTCGCGGCTGAAGGCGCACGAAAACTCCAATCTTTATTCAAAGATGCGGGTGTATGACGGCGAGAGCCTGAAGGACACCGATCCGCGCGCCAAATCGGCCCAGGAATACCGGGATGCCGCCGGAGTAGACGAGGGCATGGACGGCATTTCGACCCGTTTCGCGTTCAAGGTGTTGTCCGGGACGTTCAACTTTGACACCCAGGAGATCGCCGCCGACCCGGTCCACCTGATGTATGTGCTGGAGCAATCGATCTGGCGGGAACAGTTCCCCGAGGAGATCGAGAAGAAGTATCTAAACTTCATCAAGGCCGAGCTGGCGCCGCGCTATGCCGAGTTTATCGGCCACGAAATCCAGAAGGCTTACCTCGAATCCTATTCGGATTACGGACAAAACCTGTTCGACCGCTACGTCGCCTATGCCGACGCGTGGATCGAGGATCAGGACTACAAGGACCCCGATACCGGACAGCTGATGAACCGGGAGTTGTTGAACCAGGAATTGTCGAAGATCGAGAAACCGGCCGGGATCGCCAACCCGAAGGATTTCCGGAACGAAGTGGTCAAGTTCGCGCTCAGGGCGCGGGCCGCCAACAGCGGGCGCAACCCGTCCTGGACATCTTATGAAAAACTGCGCGAGGTCATCGAGCGGCGGATGTTCAGCCAGGTCGAGGACCTGCTGCCGGTCATCAGCTTCGGTACCAAGAAGGATTCAGACACCGAGAAGAAGCATGCCGATTTTGTCGATCGGATGATCGATCGCGGTTACACCGAGCGCCAGGTGCGCCGGCTGGTCGAATGGTACATGCGGGTCAACAAGGCCGGTTAACCCCGGCCTTGAGCAGCCCGAGGAGGTGATGCCATGAACATTGTCGATCGCCGGCCCAACCCGAAAGGCAAGAGCCTGAGCAATCGCCAGCGATTCCTGGCGCGCGCGAAGGTCGAGGTCAAATCGGCGGTTCAGGAGGCGCTACGCAAGCGCAAGGTCGCCGACGTGCAGCACGGCGAGAAGGTCGCGATCCCGACCCGCGGCATCTCGGAGCCGATCTTTCACCACAACCGGCGCACCGGCCGCACCGACCACGTCGTCCCGGGCAACAAGGAATATGTCCGCGGCGACGAAATCCCGCGGCCGCAAGGCGGCGACGGCCAGGGCGGCCGCGAGGGCAGCCCCGACGGCTCAGGCGAGGACGCGTTCGAGTTCACGCTGTCGAAGGAAGAGTTCCTCGACATGTTTTTCGAGGACCTCGAACTGCCCGACCTCGTCAAGAAAAGCCTTAAGGACACCCAGGCGGTGGACCTGCAGCGGGCGGGCTACACCGTCACCGGCAACCCCTCCAACCTCAGCATCCCGCGCACGATGCGGCTCAGCATGGCGCGCCGCATCTCCTTGCGGCGGCCGAAGCTGTCCGACCTCGAGGCGCTGCGCGAGCAGATAGACGAGGCGCGCGAAAAGGGCGACGAGGAGGAGGCCGAGCGCCTCGCCCGCGAACTCGAACGCCAGGAGCGGCGCAGCAAGATCATCCCGTACATCGACCCGATCGACGTGCGCTACCGCCGCTTCGACCGGGTCCCGCGGCCCAACACCGAGGCGGTCATGTTCTGCCTGATGGACGTGTCGGGGTCGATGACCGAGGCGATGAAGGACCTCGCCAAGCGGTTCTTCATGCTGCTGCACGTGTTCCTCATTCGCCGCTACCGGCATGTCGATGTCGTGTTCATCCGCCACACCAGCACCGCCGAGGAGGTCGACGAGGAGACGTTCTTTTACAGCCGCGAAACCGGCGGCACCGTGGTCTCGACGGCGCTGGAAAAAATGCTGGAGATCGCCCGCGCCCGCTACCCGACCGACCGCTGGAACATCTATGCGGCGCAGGCTTCCGACGGCGACAATTACGGCGCGGACAGCAGCCGCTGCGTGGCGCTGTTGGGCGGCGAGGTGCTGCCGCTGTGCCAGTATTTCGCCTATGTCGAGGTCGGCGACGGGATGGGCGGCAGTCTGACCGGGCTGTCGCGCGACAGCGATCTGTGGCGCGCCTACGGCGAGGTGGCGCCGGCCCACCCGCATTTCGCGATGCGGCGGGTCGGTGACCCGGCGCAGATCTTCTCGGTATTTCATGAACTGTTTGCAAAGGGGGGCGTCCGTGCTTAACACACGTACCGACGCCGTACAGCTCAGGGCGGATATGCCGCTATTTACCGGTCCCAACTGGGATTTCGGCTCGCTGCGTCGGGTATACGAGGCGATCGAGAAGATCGCGCTCGAAGAACTCGGGCTTGATGTCTATCCGGTACAGATCGAGGTCATCACCTCCGAGCAGATGCTTGATGCCTATGCTTCGGTCGGGCTGCCGCTGATGTACCGGCATTGGAGCTTCGGCAAGCGCTTCGCTTATCACGAGACGCTGTACCGCAAGGGGCTTGCCGGTCTCGCCTACGAGATCGTGATCAATTCGAATCCCTGCATCTGCTACATCATGGAAGAGAACTCCATGACGATGCAGACGCTGGTCCTCGCGCATGCGGCATTCGGGCATAACCATTTTTTTAAGAACAACTATCTGTTTCGGCAATGGACAGACGCCGGCGGCATTCTCGACTATCTGAGTTTCGCGCGCGATTACGTGTCGAAATGCGAGGAGAAACACGGGCTCGACGCAGTCGAACGGGTGCTCGATGCGGCGCACGCGCTGAAGGAGCATGGGGTCAACCGCTACGCCCATCGCTCGCGTCCCAACCTCGCGGAAGAGCGGCAGCGCGCCGAGGATCGCCGCGCCTATGAGGAAGCGACCTTCAACGATTTGTGGCGCACGGTGCCGACCCTCGACAAGGGAGACGAAGGCGAGGATGGCGACAAGCCGGATGCCGAGGCCGCCCGCCAAGGCCTTGGCTTGCCCGAGGAAAATCTTCTCTACTTCATGGAGAAGCGGGCGCCGCGGCTGGCAGAATGGCAACGGGAGCTGATCCGCATCGTCCGCAACATCAGCCAGTATTTCTATCCGCAAAAACAGCTGCAGATGATGAACGAAGGCTGCGCTACCTTCGTCCATTACGAGATCATGAACAAGCTGCACGACCGCGGGCTGATCACCGAAGGCTCAATGCTCGAATTCCTGCATTCGCATTCGAGCGTCGTGTTTCAGCCGGGGTTCGACGACCCGCGGTTCAGCGGCCTCAACCCCTACGCGCTGGGCTTCGCGATGATGAGCGATATCCAGCGCATCTGCGACCACCCGACCGGCGAGGACCGAGAGTATTTCCCGGAGATCGCCGGGTGCGGCGATGCCTATCGCGTGCTGCGCGATGCCTGGGCGAATTTCCGCGACGAGAGCTTCATCCTGCAATATCTGAGCCCGGCGGTGATCCGCAAATTCCGCCTGTTTCAGATCGCCGACGACAGCAGCAAGCCGTCCCTCCGGGTCGATGCGATCCATGACGAACTCGGCTATCGCCGCATCCGCAGCGCGCTGTCGCGGCAATACGACCTGTCGCGGCGCGAACCCGACGTGCAGGTCGTCGAGGTCGATCTGACGGGTGACCGCACCCTCGTGCTGGCGCATTACGTGCATGACGGGGTGCTGCTCGAGGAGAAGACCTGCCGCTCGGTGCTGCGCTACACCGCTGCGCTATGGGGCTACGCCGTCAAGCTCCTCGAGATCGAGGCGCCGACCGACAAGGTGCTGAAGACCTACGAAGCCGCCGCCGAGGCGAAATAACCCGGACAAGTCTTCCCTGTTAGTCCTCCCCCTCTCCCCCGCCGGGGGAGAGGGCCGGGGTGCGGGGGCGGGGGCGCCCGTGCCCTCACCCACCGCTCGCTGCCGCGAGCGGTCCCCCCTCTCCCGCGATGCGGGAGAGGGCATAAACGGACTGCCGGCATGCTGGCCGGCGGTCCGTGGTACATTCAGCCGCACATGCAGACCGAATTCACCCTCGCCCAACTGGCCGATCCCGATACCGCCGAATCGGAAAAGATCCTGCGTACCTGCGTCCATTGCGGGTTCTGCACCGCGACCTGCCCGACCTACGTCCTGCTCGGCGATGAACTCGACAGCCCGCGCGGCCGCATTTATCTGATCAAGAACATGCTGGAAGAGGGCGGCGCGGTGCCGCCCGAGACGGTCACCCATATCGACCGCTGCCTCTCCTGCCTCGCCTGCATGACGACCTGCCCGTCGGGCGTTCACTACATGCACCTCGTCGATCATGGCCGCCGCCACATCGCGGCACATTACCGGCGGCCCTTCCCGGAGCGGGCGTTGCGGCGCTTTCTCGCCGCGGTACTGACCGACCCGGCGCGGCTGCGCCTCGCGCTGGCCGGGGCCCGGCTGGCGAAGCCGTTCGCCGCCTTGCTGCCGCTCCGGCTGCGGGCATCGCTCGATCTGCTGCCCAGGCGGCTGCCACCCGCCTCGGGAGCAGACCAGCCGCAAATTTTCCCTGCCGAAGGCGAGCGGCGAATGCGGTTGGCGCTGTTGCCCGGTTGCGCGCAGCAGGTCCTGGCGCCCGAGATCAATGCGGCGACGGTTCGCCTGCTGACCCGGCTGGGCGCCGAGGTCGTGGTGGCGCCGGGCAGCGGCTGCTGCGGGGCGCTGCCGCATCATCTGGGCGAGGAAGGGCCGGCGCTCGCTCTGGCTCGCGCCAATATCGACGCGTGGCAGCTTGCGGCCGAGGCGGGCGGCATTGACGCCGTCGTCGCCAACGCGTCGGGCTGCGGCACG
This sequence comes from Allostellaceae bacterium, assembly GCA_036278835.1. Taxonomy (GTDB): domain Bacteria; phylum Pseudomonadota; class Alphaproteobacteria; order ATCC43930; family CGMCC-115725; genus DATARH01. Next base: position 4,465 of record DASUKH010000026.1, on the reverse strand, counting down.
ATGCTGAAAGATTACGGGTTTCTCTTTCGCACCGACCGAGACTACGCCGACAAGGCGGCGCAGATCGCCGCACTGGCCCGCGACGTCAGCGAGGTCGTCGCGGAATTGGGCCTGGCCGGGCCACCGGCGTCCCGCCGGCAAGCCGAAATCCCGCCGCTGCGCGTTGCCTATCACTCCGCCTGCTCGCTGCAGCACGGCCAGCGCATCGACCGCGAGCCGCGCGCCCTGCTCGCGGCCGCCGGGTTCGAGGTGCTCGAGGTGCCCGAGGGGCATCTGTGCTGCGGCTCCGCCGGCACCTACAACCTGCTGCAGCCGAAGCTCGCCGGCGCCCTGCGCGACCGCAAGCTCGCCAACATCGCGTTGACCGGCGCCGATGTCGTGGCGGCCGGCAATATCGGGTGCATCACCCAGCTCGCGGCTGCGGCGCCGCTGCCGGTCGTCCACACGGCCGAATTGCTCGACTGGGCGACCGGCGGCCCTATCCCTCCTGCACTGTCGCCGTCGGCCGCATCCGGCGCCGTGCCACGGCCGGGATCAGCAGCGACAGGGCCAGCGCGGCGGCGCCGATGAGGCTCGGCCACAGCACCCGGTGCGGCCAATCGGGCGTACCGAAGAGCGCCTGCCCGCCGGCCGCGCCGAAATCGACATAGGCGATCGTCAGCGGCAGCTGCCCGAGCAGCGAACCGATAGCGTAGGCGCCGAGCCGGATCCGGGTCAGCCCGAGGGCGTAATTGGCGAGGCTGTGCGGCACCACCGGCACCAGCCGGACGACCGCAACCGCCCGCCAGCCGCCGCGCTCGACCCGCGCCGACAATGCCGCGATCCGGTCCGGAGCGAGCCGCGCGGCAAGGCCGCCATGGATGTAGCGGGCCGCGAGAAAGCCGGCGATCGCACCGGCGACGCTGCCGAGCGCCGCCCATAAAGTTCCCCACCACAACCCGAAAATGAGGCCGGCGCCGAGCGCCAGCACGGTGCGCGGCACGAAAAACAGGCTGGCGGCGATATGCAACGCGACAAAGACAAGCGGCGCCCAGGGGGTCGCGCCGAGCATGCGGGCCAGGACCAACGGCTCGAACAGATGGCGCCAGTGCCACGCGGCGACAATGCCACCGACCAGCAGGGCCGCCGCGCCGAGCCGCAAGACCCGCCGCATCAGGGCACCGGCTCGGCCGCGCCGACGGGCGCGCGCGGCGCTGCGTCGGCTTCCGCCACCGTCGGGTTCGCGATCCGCACCGGCCGCGACGAGCGGCGGATCAGCCACATCACCCCGGCGAGGTCGGTAATGCCGACGAGCAACCGGTCGAAAATGCCGTATTTCGAGACGCCGCGCTGCCGCGGCCGATGATTGACCGGTACCGAGCGCACCGCGCCGCCAGCGCGCAGGACCAGCGCCGGCAGAAAGCGGTGCATGTGATCGAAAGAGGGCAGGTCGAGAAACAGCGCGCGCGGGAAGAGCTTGAGGCCGCAACCTGTGTCCGGGGTGTCGTCATGCAGCAGGCGGCGGCGCACCGCATTGGCGATCCGCGACGCCTGCCGCTTTGACCAGCGGTCGCGGCGGCGGGCGCGATGCCCGGCAATCAGCAGCGGCGGTTCCGCCGGCGCATCGCGGGCGAGCCGCCACAATTTCGGGATGTCGGCCGGGTCGTTCTGGCCATCGCCGTCGAGCGTGGCGATCCAGAGGCCGCGCGCCGCCCTGATCCCGCTGCGGATCGCCGCGCTCTGGCCGCAGCTCGCTTCGTGGCGAACCAGATGCAGGTGCGGGCGGTCCGGCTGCAATGCGGCGGTCTCGGCGGCGGTGGCGTCATCGCTGCCGTCATCGACGACGACGATCTCGTAGTGCACGAGACCGGCGAGCGCGGCATCGATCTCGGCGACCAGCGGCGCGAGATTGCCGGCCTCGTTCCTGACCGGGATGACGACCGATAAATCCATGCACTGTCCGCGGAACCGCCCCCGCCGGGACCCGCGGATCGTTCGCCGCGCGCCGGCCGCCCGGACAATTAGCACGTTTCGGCAGAAGCGAAAAACCCGATCCCGGCCGGCCCGGCGCCGGAACTTCCTGTCGCACCCCCTGCTTAACATACATAAGATGAGTGATCGCGAGATTGTTGAATTGGCCGCTATCCTGATCGACGAACACGGGGATGCGGCGCTGGAAGAGGCCGAGAGCCGGCGCGACCATTTCGCCCGGATGCCGCATTCTTCCGGGTTTTCACTGTGGACCCGGATCGCCGCCGCAACCGCCCGCTTGCTGCGCGAACGCCGGGAGCGGCAACGGGCCCCGTCCCTGTCGCAGTGCCGGGAGTGAATGCGCAAAGCCCCGACATGAGGTATCTGTGAGCCGGACAGCAATGGATACGGTGGCGATCGGATGGCCTCTCTCCCGCGCATCGCCGTTATCGGCACCGGCGGCACGATCTCCTCGCTCGGGGCCAACAGCCTCGACGTGCTCGACTATCCGGATTTCGGGAAGAAGCTGACCGGCGAGGGGCTGATCGAACGGTTTCCCGAAACCCGCCTTGTCGCCGAGCCGGTGCCGGTCACCTTTCGCCAGGTCGGCTCGACCGCGATCGGCCCGGCCGACTGGCTCGAATTGCGCGAGCTGATCCACAGGACCGCCGCCGCCGATCCGTCCACCGCCGGGTTCGTGATCCCGCACGGCACCGCAACGCTCGAAGAGACGGCATTTTTTCTGAACCTGACCTTGGGCACCGACCGGACGGTGGTCCTGGTCGGGGCGCAACGGCCGGCCAGCGCCCTCGGCACCGATGCCGGCATGAACCTCGTCGACGCGCTGCGCGTCGCTGGCGCCCCCGAGGCGCGCGGCATGGGGGTGCTGGTCGTGCTCAACGACGAAATCCACCCGGCACGCGATGTGGTCAAGACCTCGACCTATCGGGTGCAGACTTTCCGCTCGCTCGATTACGGCGCGCTCGGCCATGTCGATGGCGACGGGCCGCATTTCTACCGCGCGCCGCTGAAGGCGCACATGCCCGACACGCCGTTCGCCGGACAGCAGATCGCGTCCTTGCCGCGGGTCGATATCATCTACGGCTATGCCGGGGCCGATGGCGACCTTGTCGATGCGGCGGTCGCCGCCGGCGCGCGCGGGCTGGTGTCGGCCGGGTTCGCGCCGGGGATGCCGAGCCCGGCGCAACAGACGGCCTTGCTCAAGGCCGCCAAAGCCGGGATCGTCGTCGTGCAATCGAGCCGCGCCACCGGCCGGGTCGCCCCGCGCCGCCGCCTGCGCGAGAACGGCATCGTCGCCGCCGAGGACCTGACCCCGCAAAAATCGCGCATCCTGCTCGCGCTGATGCTGACCCGCACAACCGACATCGCCGAAATCCAGCGCGCGTTTCAGAGCTACTGAGTCAGCCCGGCGAGAGCGGCGGCGGGTCGGCGGCGACGGCCTCTTCGGCGAGGCTGTTATCGACCGCGGTCTCGTAGGGAACGCCCTTGGCAAACCCGCTCGACACCAGACCGGCCTTCAACCGCTCGTAACCGTCGCGCGGCAGGATCGGATTCCGGCCCCAGATGCCGAGTTGGCGATAACGCGCCAACGCCGCCGTCAGCAGCGGTCGCGGGACCGCCGGAAAATACGGGTCGACGACCTCCGCCACCCGTTCCGGCGTCGCGCCGGCGAGCCAGCGCTGGGTACGGTAGAGGCCGCGCACGAGGCGCCGCATCTCGTCGCGCTTCGCCTCCAGGGCCGCCCGCCGGGCGTAAAAAGTCGTGTAGGAGCAGGGGCCGCGGTCGGCGGCGGCATACCACAGATGCCCGGCGCCGGCGGCGAGCAGCTCCTCCGCAAACGGCTGGAACAGCTGCACGACATCGATCTCGCCGCGCCGCAGGGAAGCCGCATTCTCCGCCATCGAGCGGTCGCTCACCCGGTCGATTTTCTCGGGATCGATCCCGGCGCGCCGCAAATCCTCCTGCAAGCATAACCATGGCGTCGGCACCTCGCTGACCGTGCCAAGCCGCACCCTTTTCAGCATCGCCGGCCGGAAATCGGGGCAGGGGGTGCGGCCGATCAGCATGAAGGGGTCGCGGGTCACCGCCTCGCCAAAGCAGACGAGGTCGCAATCGGGGCGCCGATCGTAGATCTCGTTGACCCGCATCGGCCCGCCCCATGACACATCGACGGTGCCGGCAAATAGCCCGTCGGGCGTCTGGCCGGGGGAGGGCGAGCTGACGAGGCGCGCCGCGATCCCCTCGGCATCATAGGCGCCGAGCGCCAGGGCCGCATAAAACGGTGCATAGAAGACCGCGCGCAGCCCTTCCTGAAGAACAATCGCCATCGCGCTCACCCCGCTCTCAAAATGGCGGCGGCGGCGTCGACGAACACCGTGGCGCCGAGCGCGATGTCCTCTTCTTTGGTGTCCTCCGACCAGTGGTGGCTGATGCCGTTGATGCTCGGGATGAACAGCATCGCCGAGCGCATCCGCCGGGCCAGGATTTGCGCATC
>DASUKH010000025.1:0-7269 GCA_036278835.1 Allostellaceae bacterium | reverse complement strand
TGCTGAAGGTCGCCGCCGAGGAATGCGACGGGGTCAAGTTGCACGGCTTCTGCACCCGCAAATACCTGACCGACGCGATCATGCCGCGCCTAGAAGCGGGCCTTGCGAAGGCCGGCCGGCCGCGCGAGCGTTATGAAATTTCAGGCGGCGGCTTTCTCGCCACAGGCCCCGACGACGAAACCGTCGCGAAACGCTTCGAGTGGGTGCGCCAGCGCGTCGCGTTTTACGGCTCGACCCCGGCCTATCACCCGGTGCTTGCCGTGCACGGCCTCGAAGATCTCGGCCTCAAGCTCAACGCGCTGGTGCGCCAGGGCAAATGGAGCGAGCTGGCAAAGGAGGTGCCGGACGAAGTGGCGATCCTGTTCGCCGCGGTCGGTCGCCACGACGAGATCGTCGGCGCCATCGAGCGCCGCTTTGGCGGCCTTGTCGATTCGCTGACCCTGCGCGGCGACGGGGTCGGCGAGGTGCCGCCCGACCTCGTGCAGGACATCCGCCGCATCCCGCACCAGTACCGCGGGCCGGCGGCCGGCGAATAGCCGGGCGGCTCGGCAGGGCAAGGCGGTGCTGCGGCGCGGCTGGACCACCGGCGCCTGCGCCACGGCGGCGGCGCGGGCCGCATTCGTCGCGCTGTTGACGGGCCGGTTTCCCGATCCCGTGGCGATCCGCCTGCCGGGTGGGCAATGCCCGAGCTTTCCGCTGGCGCTAGCCGATCTGAAGGACGGCCGGGCGCGCGCCGGCATCGTCAAGGATGCCGGCGACGATCCCGATGTGACGCACGGCGCGCTGATCGTTGCCGAGCTTGCCTGGGGACCGCCGGGGTCCGGCATCCGCTTTCGCGCCGGCGAGGGGGTCGGCACGGTGACCCGCGCCGGTCTGCCATTGGCCGTCGGCGAGCCGGCGATCAACCCGGCGCCGCGCGCGATGATCGCCGCCGCCCTTTCCGAAGAGGCGGCCGCGAATGGCTGCGCCGCTCCGCCCGATGTCGTCACGACGATCTCGATTCCCGGCGGCGAGCGGCTTGCCGAGCGGACGATGAACGCGCGGCTCGGCATCATCGGCGGGCTGTCGGTGCTCGGCACTACGGGCATCGTCGTACCCTATTCCTGCGCCTCGTGGATTCATGCGATCCAGCGCGGCATCGATGTCGCCCGCGCCGCCGGTCTCGACCACATCGCCGCTGCGACCGGCTCGGTATCCGAGCGCACCGTGCAGCGCCTCTACGATCTCCCCGAACACGCGCTCATCGACATGGGCGATTTCGTCGGCGGCACGCTCAAATACCTGCGCCGCAAGCCGGTGCCGTTCGTCACCCTGGCCGGCGGCTTCGCGAAACTGGCGAAGCTCGCGCAGGGGCAACTCGATCTGCATTCGAGCCGCAGCCGGGTCGATGTGCCGGCGCTGAGCGGCCTTCTCGCCGCCATCGGCGCCGAGTCGCAGGCGGTTACCGCGGCGGCGGAGAGCGCCGGCGCCTCCGAGGTGCTGGCGCATGCCGGCCGGCATGCCCCGGCGCTCTCCGCGGCGGTGGCGGGGCGCGCGCGCGAGGTGGCGCTCGCGACCTTGAGCGGCGGCAGCGCGGTTGAGGTAGCGGTCGTCGGGCGCGACGGCGCGCTGCTGGCGCGGGTCGGCGGACCCTGAAATGCGGCACCTGCTGATCCTTGGCGGCACCGGCGAGGCGGCGGCTCTGGCCGAGGCGGCGCTTGCCCGGTTTGGCGACCAGCTCGCGGTGACGACCGCGCTGGCCGGGCGCACGGCCCGGCCCGGCCCGATTCCGGGTGCAGTGCGGATCGGCGGGTTCGGCGGCGCGGACGGCCTCGCCGCCTATCTGGTCGACAAAAAGATCGACTGCCTTGTCGATGCGACGCATCCGTTCGCCGCGGCCATTTCGGGCGCCGCGCGGGAGGCCGCCGCGCGGGTCGGGGTGCCGCGCCTCGTGCTGCGCCGCCCGCCGTGGCGCCGCCACCCGCTCGACTGCTGGATCGAGGTGGACAGCCTCGATGCCGCCGCGACGCTGGTCGGACGGCTGGGCGCCCGCGCCTTTCTCGCGATCGGCGCCGGCGGGCTTGAGAAATTCGCGCGGGCCGAGGGAGTGCATTTCATCGTGCGGCTGATCGAACCGCCGCGCCGGCCGCCGCCGCTGTCGCGGTACGAGATCGTGCTCGGGCGCGGCCCGTTCGCGCTCGCCGAAGAACGCCTGCTGTTGCAACGGCACCGGATCGACGTGCTGGTGTGCAAGGCGAGCGGCGGCGCCGCCACCGAGGCCAAGCTGATCGCGGCGCGCGAACGCGCTCTTCCGGTTATCATGGTGCGGCGCCCGCGCCCGGAACCGGGACCGGCGGTCGATACGGTCGAGGCGGTGCTGTCCTGGCTCGCCGGCCTCGACTGTCTGGCGCAAGGGGGGATTCCATGATCGTTCGTTGTTTTTCGCGCTTCGCGCTGCTGTCGGCCGGCATAATGCTGGCGCTTTCCGTCGCGGCCGCGCCCGTCCCGGCCGCCGCCCAGGAGGCGAGCGGGTTGGGCGGCATCAATCCGTTCGGCTCCTATGCGCGGAATGTCGCGCGCGCCGCGGCAACCAACGACGCCGGGTCGGTGCGGCAATTGCTCGACGATGGCGCCAGCCCGAACGATGTCGACGACCAGGGGCGCAGCGGCCTCGAAATGGCCGCGATGAACGGCAACATGCAGATGGCCGAGATGCTGCTCAAGGCCGGCGCCAAGCTCAATACGCAAGACCAGCTCGGCAACACGGCGCTGCATGCCGCCGCCGAACGCGGCAAGCTGGAGCTCGTCAAGCTGCTGCTGCGATCGGGCGCTGCGGTCGATCCGCAAAACCGCACCGGGATGACGCCGTTGATGGTCGCGGCGCGCAGCGGTGAGCTCGCCATCGTCAGGGCGCTGCTCGCCAAGGGGGCAAGCGTCGCCAAGACCGACTATACCGGCCGCGACGCCGCCGGCTGGGCCGCCGATAGCCGCCGATCGGCGGTGGTCCGGGCGATCGCCCAAGCCGGCAGAAGCTGACCATCTGAGGCCGACGGCGACTGAACTGAGATTCCCAAATCGACCGGTCCTTCCGACATTTCCCCGGGGATCGCTTCCGCTTTCCCGGCGAAAGCCGGGACACACCCTAACCCGCACCCGTTGCGATTGCGCCACACTCTTATTGTTTTGAACGAGGGCGCCCGCGGAAAATCGCCAGGCGTTACGTAGCGACCGACCGGGGCGGCGCACGCAATCGCGGCGCGGGACGGACGGGTCGTGCGGCGGGGGTTTTCTTCGCGCCGCTTCGCCCTTACCGTTAGCCGGTTACATCGCAGGGAGCACCGCCTTGCCAGCCGCCAGCCCCGTCGAGCCGCAGGGCCACGCCCCCGGCGGCCCCGGCATTACCCCGACCTGGACGAGCAGCGCCAAGGACATGGTCGGCTGTTCCCTCGGCCCCGCACGGCTGTGGTTCACCCTCGGGTTCGGCATCGTCAACGAGATCTACTATCCGCGGGTTGATATCCCGCAGATTCGCGACCTCGGATTCATCGTCGCCGGCGCAAACGGGTTCTGGTCGGAGGTCAAGCGCAACCAGAACTACACGCTGCACCTGCTGGCGCCGGGCGTGCCGGCGGTCGAGGTGGTGCACACCCATCCGCGCTACACGTTGCGGCTGCGCATCGCGCCCGACCCGCGGCGCGACGTGCTGCTGATCGAGTGCCGGCTCGACGGCGGCGCCGATCTCGGCCTCTTTGTGCTGGCCGCGCCGCATCTCGGCGCCACCGGCTACAACAACATCGCGCGTGCCGCCCGCTATGGCGGGCGCCAGGTGCTGCTCGCCGAGCAGGGGCCGTTCGGCATGGCGCTGGCCGCCGCCGACGAGCGCCAGGCGGACGCCTTCGGCCGCATCAGCGCCGGCTATGTCGGGGAGAGCGACGGCTGGCAGGATTTCGCCCGCAACAACGGCGCGATGACGTGGCAATACGCCGAGGCCGGGCCGGGCAACGTCGCGCTGACCGGCGGACTGACGCGCCGGGCAGTCCTCGCCGTCGGCTTCGGCAGCAGCGATGAGGCGGCGGCCACCCTGGCGATCTCAAGCCTGATCCAGCCGTTCGAAACCATCCTGCAGCACCAGATTGCCGATTGGGAGCGGTGGCAGACCGGTTGCGCCGAGCGCAGCCCATCCTCGCTCGACCTGCCGTCCGCGATGCGCGACCAGCTGGTCACCTCCTCGATCGTGCTGCGCACCCATCTTGACAAGACCTATCCCGGCGCGCTGGTGGCGAGCCTCAGCGTCCCATGGGGCGATACCGGCGACGAGCGCGGCGGTTATCATCTCGTGTGGTCGCGCGATCTCGTCGAATGCGCCGGGGGGCTTCTGGCACTGGGCGCCGACGAGGAGGCGCGCGACACGCTGCGCTACCTGATCGCGACGCAGACCGAGGACGGCCACTGGAACCAGAACCAGTGGCTCGGCGGCACACCTTATTGGAAAGGCATCCAGCTCGACGAATCGGCGTTTCCGGTGCTGCTCGCCGCGGCGCTCGACGAGCGCGACGCGCTGCGCGGCATCGAGGTCGCCGACGTGGTGCGGCGCGCGCTCGGCTATATCGCCCGGACCGGCCCCTCGACCCAGCAGGGTCGCTGGGAGGAAAACGCCGGCCTCAACGCCTTTACCATGGCGACGACGATCTCGGCGTTTGTCGCCGGCGCCGCCCTGCTGTCGGCGCCGGCCTGCGAGTGGGCGCTGGCGATCGGCGATTTCTGGAACGCGCAGATCGAGGATTGGCTGACCGTCGGCGGCACCCCGCTCGCCCAGCGGTACAATGTGCCGGGCTATTACGTGCGGGTTGCGCCGGCCGATATCCTGACCCAGCCGGACGCTGTCCATGAGATCGTGCCGATCCGGAATCGCCCCGACGGTTCCGACCTGCCGGGTGACGAGCAGATCGGGACTGAGTTTCAGCAGCTCGTACGGAACGGCCTGCGCGCGCCCGACGACCCGTTGATCCGCGGCTCGGTGGTTCTCGCCGACGCCCTGCTGCGCAGCGATACGCCGGCGGGGCCGGTGTGGCACCGCTATCGCAATGACGGCTACGGCGAGCATGAGGACGGCTCGGCCTATGATGGCACCGGGATCGGGCGCGGCTGGCCCTTGTTGACCGGCGAGCGCGGCCATTACGAATTGGCCTCCGGCAACGATCCGCTGCCGTTCCTTGATGCGATGGTCGCGATGGCGAGCCCCGGCGGCATGATCCCCGAGCAGGTGTGGGACAGCGACCCGATCCCGGCGCGCCGCCTCTATCCCGGCCGGCCAAGCGGCTCGGCGATGCCGCTCGCCTGGGCCCACGCCGAATTTGTCAAGCTCCTGGTGTCGCGCCAGACCGGCCGGCCGTTCGACCGGCCGCGCGCGGTGTGGCAGCGCTACCATGGCCGCCGCCCCAAGGCCGAATACGCTTTTTGGTGGCCGCACGCCCCGATCGGGTCGTTTCCGGCCGGCGTGAGGCTCGCGGTCGCGCTGGATCGGCCGGGGGTGGTGCATTGGGGCCGCGACGGCTGGCAGGATGTGCGCGACGATGCGACGGTCGATACGGGTCTCGACTTTCACGTCGCGGTGCTCGATACCGCGTCCCTGCCGCCGGGCGGCCATATCGATCTGAGCTGGCGCACCCGGGACGGCGAGGCAGCCTCCGAGCACGATGCCGCCATCCGCATCGCCGCCCCTCGGACGCTGCTCTGAGCCAGAGGATCGCGGAAGGCTTGCCGCGGCCCCGCGAATCGCGGCAGCATGCCGGCGAACGATAAAAGCGGAGGGGGAAATGGTTGGATGGCGTGCGTTGGGCGCCGTGGCGGCGCTCGGGCTGATGGCGGCCGGGACGGCCGCGAGCGCCCAGGTGATGATTGTCGGCTATGACGAAAAGGCCGGTTATGACGCGAACGGCAAGTCGATGCGGAACCCGCCGGGCCACGACACGGTGTCGATCATCGACATGTCGAACCCCGCCAAATTGCGCATTGTCGCAAGCCTGCCGGTCCCGAATACGATTGCCGGGCCGCCAACCAATCTCGCAGTCAGCCCGGCGCGCGACATCGCGCTGGTCGCAAATTCGCTGAAGCCCGACGGCGAAGGGCCGGGCTACAAACTGGTGCCCGACGACCGGGTGTTTGTCATCGACCTGAAGGCGAACCCGCCCGCAATCGTCGGGACGGTGACGGTCGGCAAGCAGCCCTCGGGGCTGGCGATCGCCCCGAGCGGCAAGCTCGCGCTCGTCTGCAACCGCCATGACGGCACGCTCTCGGTGCTGTCGATCAACGGCAAGGAGGTCAAGGTCGTCGATACAGTCCAGGTCGGCACCGGCGCCGACTCGGTCTCGGCGGTGGCGATCACCCCGGACGGCAAGCGCGCGCTCGCCGTCAAATCGGCGGCCAACAAGGTCGCGCTGTTGTCGATCGACGGCGACAAGGTGACCTACGACAAGCACGACCTGCCGGTCGGCATCTTCCCCTACAACGTCGCGATCACCCCGAACGGCCAGCTCGCGCTAACCGCCGACAATGGCAACCACGGCACCTCGGACGGCAATGTCGATACGGTCACGGTAATCGACCTGTCGGCCAAGCACCCGCACGTCATCGATCATGTGACGGTGGGCGATTCGACCGAGGGCCTCGTCATCAGCCCGAAGGGCAACCTCGCGGTCAGCATCGAGGCGCGCGGCTCGAACCACCCGAAGACCGACTGGTACCATCACCCGACCGGGTTTATCACGGTGTTGACGATCGACGGCAAGAACGTCATGCCGACCAGCGAGCGGGTCGTCGGGGCGTTGCCGGAAGGCGGCGCCTTCAGCGCCGACGGCAGCTATCTCTATATCGGCAACTTCATCAGCAAGAATTTTTCGGTGTTCAAGGTCAACGGCGACGAACTGACCGATGCCGGCACCTTCAAGCTGCCCGGCCAGCCCGCTTCGGTGCGCGCCGGCCCGCAATAAAGCAATCCTCTTCCCCAGTGCGGGAGAGGGTGTTTGAAATGGGAGCGTAGCCGCGCATGTTCCGGCTGATCCAGATTTCCGACACGCATCTGAGCCCGGCGAAGGCGCATTTCCTCGGCAACTGGGCGCCTCTCGCCGCCTGGATCGCCGCCGAGCGCCCGGACCTCGTGATTCATACCGGCGACGTGACGGTGGACGGCGCCGGGACCGAGGCGGATCTGCTCTGGTGCGCCGAACTGCTGGGTGGTCTGGGAATCCCGCTCCAGTCGGTGCCGGGCAACCACGATGTCGGCGATTCGAA
>DASUKH010000024.1:0-2919 GCA_036278835.1 Allostellaceae bacterium | reverse complement strand
TGTCGAGATCGTCTATCCGGTGCACCTCAACCCGGAGGTTCAAACGCCGGTGCGGCGCATCCTCGGTGGCCTGCCAAATGTCCACCTGATCGCGCCGGTGGATTACGTCCCGTTCATCTGGCTGATGATGCGCAGCCATTTGATCCTGACCGATTCCGGCGGCATCCAGGAAGAGGCGCCAACGCTCGGTAAGCCGGTGCTGGTCATGCGCGAGACTACCGAGCGGCCCGAGGCGGTGGCGGCGGGCACCGTCGCGCTGGTCGGCACCGATCCTACGCGTATTCACGCCGAGGCGGCTGCACTCCTCGACTCTCCGACGCTCTATGCCGCCTTCGCCCGCGCCCATAATCCCTATGGCGACGGGCTGGCGGCCGGGCGTATCCGCAGCGCGTTGCTGGCCTTCAACCCTGCCGGTGACAGTGCGCTCTGAAGGACGCGGGCATGAAGAGCAGCCAATCGCAGCAAAACCAATCTCCCTCCCAGCTGATAGACGCGAGGATCAAGGAGCTGGGCGATTGGCGGGGCGAGATGCTCGGCCGGCTTCGTACCCTGGTCAAGGAAGCCGATCCCGAAATTGTCGAGGAGTGGAAGTGGAGAGGGGTGCCGGTGTGGTCGCATGACGGGTTGATCTGCACCGGCGAGACTTACAAGAACGTCGTGAAGATGACCTTCGCCAAAGGGGCGGCTCTCAACGATCCGTCAGGCCTCTTCAACGCCAGTCTTGACGGGAACACAAGGCGCGCCATCGATATCCGCGAGGGCGAGAACATAGACGAGGGAGCGTTGAAAACGCTCATTCGCGCCGCCGTGACCCTGAACAAGTCGAAAGCCAAAGGCTAGGGTGCAATTCGGACAGGTGATGCCCCACCCATGTCGTCCCGGCGAAGGCCGGGACCCACTTCTCAGCCGTCCGCGCGTCGAAACTGTGGATACCGGCCTGCGCCGGTATGACGGCGATAGCGGGTTCGGAGTGCCGGTCCGCGGGCGGCGCGCTTTCTCTCGCTGACCGCTTTGGCTATCGTTGCCGGAGCAGGCGGGAGGTCGCTGCCGAACGGGGGCATATCGTGGCGGATTCTGGCGACACTTATGATTTCATCGTGACCGGGGCCGGTTCGGCCGGGTGCCCGGTGGCGGCGCGGCTCAGCGAGAGCGGTAAATACCGGGTGCTGCTGCTGGAAGCGGGCGGCCCCGACCGCAACCCGTGGATACACATCCCGCTCGGCTACACCAAGACCTACACCGACCCGCGGGTCAACTGGATGTTCGAAAGCGAGCCCGAGAAGGAGCTGAATGGCCGCACCCTCTATCAGCCGCGCGGCAAGGTATTGGGCGGCACCAGCTCGATCAACGGCATGGTGTATATGCGCGGCACGCCCTCCGACTATGACAATTGGCGCCAGCGCGGCTGCGAGGGGTGGGACTGGGAGAGCGTCCTGCCCTTCTTCCGGAAAGCCGAAAACCAGGAGCGCGGCGCCGACGAGTTCCACGGCACCGGCGGGCCGCTCAGGGTATCGAACCCGGTGCGTTCGCCCTTGGGCGACGCGATGGTCAAGGCGGCGATCGAGGCCGGCGTCCCGGCCAACCCCGATTTCAACGGCGCCCGCCAGGAGGGGGTCGGCTATTACCAGACGACGACCAACAACCGCCGCCGGTGGAGCGCAGCCCGCGCTTACCTCAAGAACGCGAAACGGCGGCCGAACCTGACGGTCGCCACCGACGCGCATGCGACGCGCGTACTGATCGAGGACGGCCGCGCCGTCGGGGTCGAGTACCGCGCCCCCGACGGGCTGCGGACCGCGCGCTGTCGCGGCGAGGTAATCGTTTCCGGCGGCGTCTATGGCTCGCCGCAACTCTTGCAATTATCGGGGCTGGGTCCGGCCGCGCTGTTGCAGGAACTCGGCATCCCGGTGGCGCGCGACATGCCGGGGGTCGGCGCCCATTTGCACGACCATTTCAACACCTACCTCGTCTGGCGCTGCACCCGGCCGGTCACGGTCAACGACCTCGCGGCCAGCGGCACCCGCAAGCTGATCGCCGGCGCGCAGTATTTCCTGACCCGCTCCGGGCATCTGTCGAATGCCGGCATCTATGCCGGCGCTTTCGTCAAGAGCGACCCGCGCCTCGAACAGCCGGATTTGCAAATCAACATGTTCGGCTGGAGCGCACTGGAACGGCTGCGCACCGGCATCAGGCCGCACCCGTTCTCCGCCTTCACCTTGTCGCCGGTGCATCTGCGCCCGGAAGGCCGTGGCACGGTGCGGATCAAGAGCGCCGACCCGACCGTACCGCCGCGCATCCAGTTCAACTTCCTCGCCAGCGACTATGATTTCCAGGCATTGATCTACGGCTCGCGGCTGGCTCGCAGGATCGCAGCGCAGCCGGCGCTGAGGCCCTTCGTCGCCGAGGAGGTGATCCCCGGCCCTTCCTGCGACAGCGACGATGCGTTCATCGAGGAAATCCGGGGCCGCGGCGTCTCCAACCTGCACCCGGTCGGCACCTGTCGCATGGGGCGCGAGGTCGACGCGGTGGTCGATCCGCGCCTCAGGGTGCACGGCGTCACGGGGCTGCGGGTCGCCGACGCCTCGATCATGCCGCAAGTGCCGGGCGGCAACACCAACGCCCCCTCGATCATGATCGGCGAAAAATGCGCCCACATGATTTTGGAGGACGCCCGCGCCGCCTGACCCGCTACTCCTCGAGCGCGTCGGGGAAGCGCAGGCGCAGGGTCAGGTCGGCAGCATCGCCCGGATAGGACGGAGGCAAGGGCGGGAAACGGGCGATCGCGCCGATGATCTGCTCGAAGCGGCTGTCGATATCGGGATAGCCGGAGCCGTTGGCGACCGCGATCCGCGCGATCGTGCCGTCGCCGAGCACGCGGATGACGAGCGCCATATCGCCGCGCCGACCGCCGATAAAGCC
>DASUKH010000023.1:0-19681 GCA_036278835.1 Allostellaceae bacterium | reverse complement strand
AGGACCGGCGGAGGATCGCGATGCGCGTTGGATTCATCGGGCTCGGCATGATGGGCAAGGGGATGGCGGCCAACCTGCAGAAGGCCGGCCACCAACTGGTCGTTTACGACCTCAATCGCGCCGCGGCCGAGCCGTTTCTCGCCAAGGGCGCCGAATGGGCGAACTCGCCGCGCCAGCTCGCCGAGCGCTCGGAAGTTGTGTTCACCTCGCTGCCGGTACCGGCCGATGTCGAGGCGGTGGCGCTGGGGCCGAACGGCCTGATCGAGGGCATGCGGCCCGACACGGCATTTTTTGACATGTCGACCAATTCGGTCGCGGTGGTGCGCAAGCTCAACGCCGCCTTCGCCGAGAAGAACCTCTACATGCTCGATTCGCCGGTCAGCGGCGGTCCGGGCGGCGCCGCCAGCGGCAAGATGGCGATCTGGGTAGGCGGCGACCAGCAGCAGTTCAACCGTCACAAGAGCGTGCTCGACGCGATGGGCGACCAGGCCCGCTACATCGGCCCGATCGGCGCCGGCACGATCGCCAAGCTCGTGCACAACTGCACCAGCGCCGTGGTCGGCGTCGCGCTCGCCGAAGTCATGACGATGGGGATCAAGGCCGGGGTCGATCCGCTCGAATTGTGGGAGGCGGTACGCCAGGGCGCCACCGGCCGCCAGCGCACCTTCGACCGGCTCGGCAAGTTCCTGTCGAGCAGCTACGATCCGGCGGATTTCGCCCTGCGCCTCTTGCACAAGGACGTGTCGCTGGCGGTCGGCCTCGGCAAGGAGGTGGCTGTGCCGATGCGCCTCGCCAACCTCGCGCTCGAGGAATTGACCGAGGCGATGAACCGCGGCTGGGCGCAGCGCGACAGCCGGGTCGGTGGCCTCTTGCAGGTCGAGCGGGCCAAAATCCCGCCGCTCAATGTCGATCCGGCCAAAATCCAGGCCGTGCTCGACAGCGACCGGCAGAAATAGGCCGGGCTATGAGCGCCGCCGACCTCGCCCCGTACCAGGTGCGCGCCCTCAACACCGCGCATGATTCCGAGAACAAGATCCACGACGACGCGACCGCCCGCCGCTTCGGGTTCGGCGGCGGGCTGGTGCCAGGGGTCGATGTCTATGGCTACATGACGCATCTGCCGGTGATGCGCTGGGGCCGCGCCTGGCTCGAGCGCGGCATCGCCGAATGCCGCTTTTTCAAGCCGGTCTATGACGGCGACGCGGCGACCGTGACGGCGGAGCCGAACGGCGACGCGCTTGACCTGATCGTCGAGAGCCGCGGCGAAATCTGCGCCCGCGGTCAGGCGGCGTTGTCCGAGGCGGCAGCAGCCCCGGCGATCGAAGCGTTCCGCAAGGCAGCGCAGCGCCGCGAGCGCCCACCGGCGGACGAGAAGGCGCTCGCAGTCGGCACGTGGCTCGGCCTCGACCCGTACCCGGTCACCGCCGAGATGGCGGCGCGCTATCTTGCCGACTCGCACGAGAGCGCCGCGATCTACGCCGCCGAGGGCCTCATCCACCCGCGCGACATCCTGCGCGCCTGCAATTTCGCGATCAGCCGCAATGTCGTGCTCGGGCCCTGGATTCATACCGGCAGCCGCATCCGCCATTTCGCGGCGGCATCGGTTGGCAGCACCCTGTCGGCGCGCGCCCGGGTCACCGGCAATTACGAGCACAAGGGCCACCTTTTCGTCGAGATCGACGCGCTGGTGCTGGCCGACGAGGCCCGCCCGGTGGCGCAGATCGCGCACGTCGCGATCTATCAACCGCGGCAGGTGATGGCGGCGTAATGCACCGCAAAACCGGCCCAATAGCCTTTCTGACCGTGTTTATCGCAGCGCTACGCGGAATTACCGCCGATGCCTCGACAGCCGGCCTGCACTGCCCTCTTTTCGCGCAAGCCAATGTCCCGGCGCCAGCGCCGCGACCTGATCCAAAAGCAATCGAGAGATTCCAGCTCATTAACCGAGAAGCCAGTGCTGGGTCGCACCGCGTCCTTTTCCTGGGCGACTCGCTGATCCAGAAATGGGATGTTTCGCTATGGGATCGTTATTTCGCTCCGGCCGATGCGCTGAACGCAGGCGTGAACGGCGACCGAACCGAGCACCTTCTGTGGCGCATTAAACACGGCAACCTCGAACGGCAACAGCCTAAATTAATCGTCCTTCTAATCGGCACGAACGACATCGGGCGAAGTCGTCCCGCCCAGATCATCGCCGAAGGTGTTCGGCGAATTTTGGCAGAACTCAGATTACGCGTTCCCAGTGCGCGCATTCTGCTCATAGGTGTTTTGCCTCGCAACCGATCGCCGGATTCTCATCGCCGCCGGGAAGTCGCCGAGGTAA
Source organism: Allostellaceae bacterium (assembly GCA_036278835.1). Lineage (GTDB taxonomy): Bacteria > Pseudomonadota > Alphaproteobacteria > ATCC43930 > CGMCC-115725 > DATARH01. Next base: position 17,358 of record DASUKH010000023.1, on the reverse strand, counting down.
ATCAGCTGATTCGAATTTGTAACGACGAGAAACATGTTTTTTATGCCAATATCGGTAAATCACTACTTGACCAGGCTGGCCGCTTGACACGGGAAGTTTCAACCGATGGCGTCCATCTGACTGAGCACGGTTACGCCCGTTTGACAGGCCAACTCGAGGTCAAATTCAAGGACCTTCTCCCCGGCACACCGGCGCGTTCAGCGCGATTTCTGAAACACGCCCCTTAGATGGGTCAATCCACTGGTAAAGCGCGCCTCTAGAGTGTCCGGATCGTCTAAATAAAACCTAAATAATCCTCCCTGTTCATCTTTGAACGATAGAACATTGGTGCTGAGATTAGCTTCCACATGCTGTTGCTTCCAGATCAAATGAGACCCAGGCCTACTCGGCCCATAGATGTATATGACATCAGCAGCCGCACGAGTTCCGGGCCCGGTGGATGCACCATCTTCTTCGATATCTTCAACAATTAGGCCGCCGCACAATCTGTTAGAGTTGTTCCAATAACCAGTCCACACGCCCTCAAACCGCGAGCGGCGGTTCGCAGACCCGACGCTATATGCGACCGGTTTCCCGCATACCAAAGCGGTTTGACGCCAGAGCTTGTCGTGTGATGGAGCAGCTGGGGCTATCAATGCTACAGGGCCGCCTTTGTGCGAAGATGCGGTTTCTCTCGGTGTTTCTATCGTGTTTCCCGCTAGTTTCAAAACGTGCCGCCTGTTGTCGAGCGCCCATGAGTCAAATTGCGAGAGAAAGCTTTGGCCGAGCAATAGTGATCCTCGCACAAATGGCGCAACGCTCGCCGAAACATTATGAAGAACAAACGGACCAACTTTGAGGTCGCGTATAATGAATTTCGCGTATTTTTGACTATTTCCATCGGCCATACGAAACGACGCGTAGCCCGTGATGTCCTCTTTCCTGATCGTATTAGTGCGGATCAACGTGAGAAACACGTCTGGTGTTATTTGGACAGTCGAAGCACCGCTGTCGATGATGAACGGGAGCGTCACCAATCCGTTGATCTGAACGTGGACCTCGAGCAAGCCCCCACCGGCCTGCTCCAACGGTATTTCGCGGGTTGTAAGTGATTTGTCGGCTGATGTCGCGGTCGGCTGGCTTGACAAGTTGCTGGCATCATTATTGAGACCGTAATTGCGCAGATAAACGGCACGGGTCTCGGCAGCACGTTTAAAGCACTCGATGACAGTCGGTGGGATCGAATTGGGCGGCGGCTTGTTGGGCGGGACCCCGCAAACGGCGGCATACGAGTGGACCCACGTCTTTTGGTCCTCGTGGAGCGCCGCTTGCTGTTCAGGCTTCAGCCGGGCTCGGGTTTCGTTATAGATCCGCTGGCGCTCGTCGGCGAGCCGCCGAAGCTCCGGACTGCTACATATAACAATGCTTGAGGGAAGGCTGACCCCCGAGCAGTTCATCAAGTGCTCATCGGACGCTATTGCGACATGCGAGCCGATCAGGATAATGGAGAGGAGTACATGAAAGGGCGCTAGGCGCATCGGAAAGTTCTCGGCGTTGAGCCGAGTAGCGGAGCACCGACGACACGGCCCGACGATCGTCAGATCAGGGTTTCGTCAATATAGCTCAATCGCGTTAAGAGTCACCCGTTGAGTTGGGTTGCACGGGTCGCTCCGGGACGGGCTTTTCCGGCGATTTGGTTTACTCGACGAGCCGGCCGCCGGTCAGGCTGGTCGAGCGCACGCCGGTGCCGGTGCAGTCGTTGTTGAAATTGGCGGAGCCGGTGAAATCGATCGTCCAGGCGATCAGCTGGGTGCATTGGGCGCCGCCGACCGGGCTGCCGCCGGCATAATTGACCGGCTCGCCGGGAAAATAGATTGCACCGACAATATTCTGGGTCGAGCCGCCGGTCAGCGAGTTGCTGGCGGTCGTATCGGTGCAGGCGCGGTCCTGGAACAGCGCCAGCCCGGCGAGGGGCCCCGAAGAGGGCGCAGCCAGCTGGAAATTTGTGCCGCCGCTGATGCTGGCGGTGGCGCAGGCCTTGGTAGGGTCGCTGGTCGTCAGGATGATCGTCGTGCCGCTCGTCGCGATCAGCGACGAGTTCCCCGAGATGCTGAGCTGGCCGCGGTCGATGATGAAGGTGCCGGGGCCGAGGTTCAGGGTGGAGCCGCCGGTCAGGGTCAGCCCGTTGCAGAACACGTACACCCCGCTGGCGCCGACCGTCTTGGTGTCGGTGGTGCCGGCGTTCATCTTGTAGCCGTTGCTGTCGCAGCCGGAATAGGCCGGCACCGCCGCGTTCAGGTACGGGTCGATCAGCGGGTTGACCCCGGTATAGATGCCGTTGTTCGCGGTCACCCCGCTGCCGCTGATGCCGCCGACCAAGTAGGCGATATTGGCATGGATCGTGGCGCCGCCATTCATGGTCAGCGCGCTCGGCGAGGGCGAATTCACATAGAGCGAGCAGCCGGGGAAATTGAGCGGGGTCGAGCCCGATACCACCATTGCCGGTTCGTTTATGGGATCGAGCGCGACAACGCAGGCTTCGCCCGTCTTGCTGGTATCGGCGAGGGCGACGGCGCGTGCCGTGATGGTCGGGCCGGTGCGCATATAAAGCGCGGTCAGCCGCGCCGTCTGCGGCTGCGAAATGATGACCTCGACCGCCGGGCTGCTTTGGTAATCGCCTGATTCGGGCGGCGAATTGACCGTGACGGTAACGCTGTTGCTGCCGTCGGCAAAGCCGTAGAGCGCGGCGACGCTTTTCGCTTCCCCGTCGAGCGCGGTGTCCGGCTCGCCGGCGGCAAGCGCCGCGGCGGCGGTGGCGGCGGCGGAATCGGCGGCGCCCTGCATATGGCGCTTCACCGTGTACCAGCTCGCCACCTCGGTCCCGAGCCCGGCAAAACCGATGATCCCGGCCAGCGACAGCGCGATGATCACTGCGACGGCGCCGCCCCGCTCGCGCGCGAGCCCGGCGATCAGCGTCCGCGCCGCCTTGCATCGCGACAGGCCGCGCATCAGCTCGGGTCGCATGCTTGCGCCGTCAGGGTCAGAGAAACGGCCGGCACGAACGGGATCGACAAGCTCAGCGGATAGCTGGCCGACACTGCGGTGCCGCAACCGGGGGAGCTGACCGAGAACACCGAGCCGGAAAATCCGGCGCCACCCTGGGCGGCGGCGTAGGCCCGGATCTGATCTGCCGTGCCGCACGTGGTCGGGTTGATGCTGGCGCAGCGCGCCGCCGCCGCGACCGCATAATCGAGCGCGTTCTGCAGCCACAGCGCACGGCCGAACGCGATGATGCCGAAGAGGAACATGAACAGCGCCGGTGCCGTCAGCGCGAACTCGATCGCGGCATTGCCGGCGCTGCCGGCGCCCGGTCCGGCCCCGGTTGCGGCAGCTTTTCTTTGGTGGCGTTGCAGCATCCGGCCCGCCCCACTCAGCGCACGCGCACGGTCGATTGCGCCGTCAGGGTCACCGGCCCGCCCAGCACCGAATAGGGCAATCTGGGGCTGTAGGTGGCGCGGGCATTGACGGTGACGTAATAGCCGGCCGGCTGGCCGTCGGAACAGGTGCTGCCGCAATTGGCGGCGGCGACCGAGCTGCCGCTTGGGCAGCCGCAGGTTTCGCTGGGCGCCGGCGAGGCGGCGATGCCGGACAGCCCGGTGGCCGCGGTCACGACGCTCGAGATCGCGGTCGGCGAGTTGCTGTTCCAGGGGTGGAACACGGCGTATTGCGCGCCGGCCTGCGCCGCCTGCTGTACCTGGATCTGCTTCGAATAGGCCAGCCCGAGATCGGCAAGCGGCACCAGCAGTCCGACCAGGACCGGCGCCGCCAGCGCGAATTCCACGACCGCATTGCCGCCGGTGTTTCGCGCAAGGAAGACGAAGCGGCAGAATGGCAGCCGCGCGTTCCGCCGCCCCTCGATTGCCGTGAACATCGCCGGCACCCCCAATCGCGTCGCGCCTGCGATCGGGGACGTACCACGCCACGGGTTAAGGGATCGTTACCGGAGCGCGCCTCGCGCTTCCTGCATCCCGGCGGCCGTCACGCCTTGTCGAGCGCCTGTCTCAAATCGGCAATGATGTCGTCCTCGTGCTCGATGCCGATCGACAGGCGTACATAGCCGTCGGTGACGCCGGTCTGCAGCTGCTCCTCCGGCGACAGCTGCGAATGCGTCGTCGAGGCGGGGTGGATCGCGAGGCTGCGCGCGTCGCCGATATTGGCGACGTGATAGAACATCTTGAGCGCATCGATGAAGCGCCGCCCGGCATCGAGGCCGCCCTTCAGCTCGAACCCCATCAGGCCGCCATACCCGCCTTTGAGATGCGCGTCGGCGCGGTGGCGCGCCTCGCCCTCCATCAAGCCGGGATAGATGACCCGGCTGACCTTCGGGTGGCTGTCGAGGAAGCGCGCCGCCGCCATCGCATTGGCGCAATGCACCCGCATCCGCAGCGGCAGGGTCTCCAGCCCCTGGATGTGCAGGAACGAGTTGAACGGGCTCGGCGCGGCGCCGAGGTCGCGCAGCAACGTCACCCGCATCTTGATGATGTAGGCAATCGGCCCCATCGGCTTGACCGCCTCGGTCCACACCGCGCCGTGATAGCTCGGGTCCGGCTGGGTCAGCAGCGGGAAGCGGTCGGCGTGCTTCTCCCAGTCGAAATTGCCGCCGTCCACGACGATGCCGCCGATCGAGGTGCCATGGCCGCCGATAAATTTCGTCGTCGAGTGCATGACGACGGCAGCGCCGTGGTCGAGCGGCCGGCACAGCACCGGCGCCGCGGTGTTGTCGACGATCAGCGGCACCCCGAGGTCGCGGCCGATCTTCGCCACCTGGGCGATCGGGAACACTTCGAGCTTCGGGTTGGGCAACGTCTCGGCGTAGTAGCAGCGGGTGCGGGAGTCGGTCGCGCGACGGAAATTCTCAGGGTCGGAGGGATCGACAAAGCGCACCTCGATCCCCATTGTGCGCTGCATGGTGTTGAGAAACAGGTTCCAGGTGCCGCCGTAAAGATTGGTCGAGCTGACAAAATTGTCGCCGGCCTGGGCGACATTGTTGACGCAGAACATCGAGGCCGCCTGTCCGGATCCGAGAGCCAAGGCGGCGACCCCGCCTTCGAGCGCGGCGACCCGCTCTTCGAGCACCGCGTTGGTCGGGTTCATGATGCGGGTATAGATGTTGCCCAGCTGCTTCAGGCCGAACAGATCGGCGGCGTGGCCGGTGTCGTTGAATTGATAGCTTGTCGTTTGATAGATCGGCACCGCGACCGAGTTCGTGGCCGGGTCGCTGCGATAACCGGCGTGCAGGACGATCGTTTCGGGGTGTTTGCTCTCTGTCGGCATCGCGGTCTCCGTCGCGGGAAGCTGGGCTGCGGCGCACTTTGCCATGTCCGGCGTCGGCGCGTAACCCGGCATGGCCCGCCCGCCCCGGCGCGGATCGATCCCGGAGCCCGCCGGCGTTGAAAACAAATGATGTCCGATACTGACACGCCCGCCGCAGCCGCCCCCTTCGTCCCGCCGAACGCCGGCCTGGACGAGTTGCGCGAAGCCGCGGCCGATTGCACCGGCTGCGATCTTTACAAAAACGCGACGCAGACCGTGTTCGGCGAGGGGCCGCAGCGGGCCGGCATCGTGTTTGTCGGCGAGCAGCCGGGCGATGCCGAGGACCTCGCCGGCCATCCCTTTATCGGCCCGGCCGGCCGGCTTCTCGACCGCTGCATGGCGGCGGCCGGGATCGATCGCGGGCGCGTTTACGTCACCAACGCGGTCAAGCATTTCAAATGGGTGTCGCGCGGCACAAGGCGCATCCACAGCAAGCCCGGCTCGGTCGAGATCGCCGCCTGTTTCCCGTGGCTCGAAGCCGAGCTCGCGACGGTGCGGCCGACGGTCGTCGTCGCGCTGGGCGCGACCGCGGCGCAGGCCCTGTTCGGCCGGGCCTTCCGGGTGACGCGCGAGCGCGGCCGGCCGCTCGTTTCGCGCTTCGCACCCCACGCGCTCGCCACCGTGCATCCCGCCGCGCTGCTGCGCGCGCCCGACGAGGAGACGAGGCATCGCGAAACGGCGCGCTTTATCGACGACCTGAAGGTCGCCGCTTCCCTGTTGGAGGAATGATGACATCCTCGCCAAACCGGCAGACGGTGATTGCGGTGGCGGTCTCGTTGGCGCTCGTCGCGGCGGTGATCGCGGTGTCGGCCTATCTGTGGGACAGCATCAGCGGCGTCGAGATGGGCGCCGCGGGGTGGATTGCTATGCTGCTGGGGGTGCTGGCGACGCTCGCGCTCGGGATTGGTTTGATGTCGCTGGTGTTTATCAGCGCCCGGCATGGTTATGATGAGCATGGCGACGGGCGTTGACGGCCGGCGCCGCGGGCACCGCTTAAGCGCATTCGGATCAAGCCGGACGGCCGTCTTGCCGCAAACGTTTATGTGCTGCGGCCGGCGCTTGCGGGGTTCCCGATGCCGATGAAAAAAGAGACGCAATATCACACCTGGTACTGGATCGCGGCGATCGTCGCCATCCTGATCATCCAGGCGGTATTCGCCTCCTACACAAAGGTCGAGAACGTCCCCTACAGCGAGTTCCAGCAGGAGTTGCGCGCCGGCAAGATCGACTCGGTCAGGGTCAGCGGCAACTATGTCCAGGGCAAATACAAAAAGCCCGACGCGCAAGGCTACACCGACTTCATTACCACCCGCGTCGCGCCGGAAATCGCCGGCCAGCTTGAGAAATACAATGTGAAGTTTTCCGGCCACATCGAGAGCAACTTTTGGCGGGATCTGCTGTCGTGGATCATCCCGGTCGCGCTGTTCATGGGCATCTGGTACTGGATGTACCGCCGCATGGCGGCGCAGCAGGGCGGCGGCCTGATGGCGGTCGGCAAGAGCAAGGCCAAAATTTACATGGAACGCGACACCAAGACGACGTTCGCCGACGTCGCCGGGGTGGACGAGGCCAAGGCCGAATTGCAGGAAATCGTTTCCTTCCTCAAGGATCCGGCGCGTTACGGCCGGCTCGGCGGCCGAATGCCGAAAGGGGTATTGCTGGTCGGGCCGCCCGGCACCGGCAAAACCCTGTTGGCGCGCGCCGTGGCGGGCGAAGCCGGCGTGCCGTTTTTCGCGATCAACGGTTCCGAGTTCGTCGAGATGTTTGTCGGGGTCGGCGCTGCGCGGGTGCGCGACCTGTTCAAGCAGGCGCACGAGAAGGCGCCGTGCATTGTCTTCATCGACGAACTGGATGCGCTCGGCCGCGCTCGCGGCGCCTATCCCCAATTCGGCGGGCACGACGAGAAGGAGCAGACGCTCAACCAGCTGCTCTCGGAACTGGACGGCTTCGACCCGCGCACCGGCATGATCCTGCTGGCCGCGACCAACCGGCCGGAGGTGCTCGATCCGGCGCTGCTGCGCGCCGGGCGCTTCGACCGTCAGGTGCTGGTAGACCGGCCGGACAAGGACGGCCGGTTGCAAATCCTGCAGGTCCACAGCCGCAAGATTCACCTGAGCCCCGAAATAAATCTCAAGATCGTGGCGGAGCTGACCCCCGGCTTCACCGGTGCCGATCTCGCCAATTTGGTCAACGAGGCTGCGCTGATGGCGACGCGGCGCGGCGCCGACGCCGTGACCCTCGCGGATTTCACCGCAGCGATGGAACGGATCGTGGCCGGCCTCGAAAAGCGCAACCGGCTGCTCAACCCCCACGAGCGCGAGGTGGTCGCCCATCATGAGATGGGGCACGCGCTGACCGCCCTGTCGTTGCCCGGCAGCGACCGGGTGCACAAGGTGTCGATCATCCCGCGCGGCATCGGCTCACTCGGCTATACGATCCAGCGGCCGACCGAGGACCGCTTCCTGATGACCCGCCAGGAACTCGATAACAAAATGGCGGTGCTGCTCGGCGGGCGCGCCGCCGAGCATATCGTGTTCGGCGAATGGTCGACCGGCGCCGCCGACGACCTCGCCAAGGTCACTGACATCGCGCGCAGCGTCGTCACCCGCTACGGCATGTCGAAGGAGCTCGGCCCGGTCACTTACGAGAAGACCTCGCACACCTTTCTCGGCGGCAACGAGCAGATGCCGATGCCATTCCAGGAGCGCAGCTACAGCGAGGCGACCGCGCGCGAAATCGATACTGCGGTCAAGGAAATCGTGGACGAGGCATTCCGCCGCACGGTCAACCTGCTGCGGGCGCAACGCGATCGGCTCGAACGCGGCGCCCAGCTATTGCTCGAGCACGAAACCCTGGACGAGAGCGACCTCGCCGAACTGATCAAGGAGCCGGCCGCCGCCGAATAGCGCCCTCCGGCGGACGGCGGGATCATTGTTGGCGATCGAACGTTCTCAACCGAGCCGCGGAATGCCAACCCGATCCCCGCGCGATGAGGTCCCTGATGATGAACCCGATCTCCGGCATCGCCGTCGCCGCCCTGTTGGCGTCTGCGGCACCTGCCTGGGCGCAGGCCCCGCTCAGCCCATCGGCGCCCGCCAGGTCGCCCGCCGCCACCGCTGCTGCACCGCCCGGCACTCCGGCTCCGGCGGTGACGGTGCCCGCACCGGCCGGCGCTCCCGCCACAGCGGCGAAGAGCGCCGCCTCCGTACCGCCCCGTCCGCACCGCCGGACGGCCCGTGTCCACATCGACCGTTATGCGGCGGTGCACCCGCGCGGCAGTTCGGACGATATCGCCAACCAGCTGAATGCCCAGGAACTGGCCGCCATCAATGCGGAGCCGGCGGCTCCGCCCTACGGCTCGTACGGCCCGCCGGCCTATGGACCGCCCGCCTATTCGGGTCCGGGCCTTTATCCCCCGCCGGGCTATCCGCCCTACCCTCCGCGCGGCTATCCGCCGCCGCCCTGGGCTTATGGCCCACCGCCCTATTGAGCGGGCGGGCAACCCGGAGCCGGCCTACCGCGGCAGCGTGCTCGTCCCCATCAGGAATTGATCGATGGCGCGGGCGCATTGCCGCCCCTCACGGATCGCCCAAACCACGAGCGACTGGCCGCGCCGCAGGTCGCCGGCGGCAAAAATCTTCGGCACCGAGGTCCGGTAATCGATTGTGTTGGCCGCGACGTTGCCGCGCGGATCGAGCTTGACCCCGGCCTGCTCGATCAGACCCTCGCGCCGCGGCCCGAGGAAACCCATCGCCAGCAGAACAAGATCCGCCTTCAGGCGGAAGCCGCTGTCGGGAACCTCCTCGATGGCCGAACGGCCGTCTGCCTGGCGCCACTCGACCCGGACGCATTCGAGCGCCTCGACCCGGCCATCGCGGCCGACCGCGCGCTTCGTCAGCACCGCCCAATCGCGCTCGCAGCCCTCTTCCTGCGACGAGGAGGTGCGAAGTTTCAGCGGCCAGTCCGGCCAGGTCAGCGCCTTGTCCTCGTGTTCGGGTGGCTTCGGCAGGATTTCAAGCTGGGTGATCGAGGCCGCCCCCTGGCGGGTCGAGGTGCCGATGCAATCGGAGCCGGTATCGCCGCCGCCGATCACCAGGACGTGCTTGCCGGCGGCGCTGATCGTGCCGTGCGGCGCCGCCTTCGCCTCGTCGTCGCCGGCATTGCGCTTATTCTGCTGCGGCAGGAAATCCATTGCGAAATGGATGCCGTCGAGACCGCGGCCGGGCACGTCGAGGTCGCGCGGCAGCTCCGCCCCGCCGGTCAGCGCCAGCGCATCGTATTCCGCCAGCAGGTCGGCCACGGCGATATCGGCGCCGACCTCGCATGCGGTGCGGAATTCCACGCCCTCCGCCGCCATCTGCGCCATGCGGCGATCGATGAGGCGCTTCTCCATCTTGAAATCGGGGATGCCGTAGCGCAGCAGCCCGCCGATGCGGTCGGCCTTCTCGTAGAGGGTGACGTTGTGGCCGGCGCGCGCCAGTTGCTGGGCGCAGGCCATGCCGGCCGGCCCCGAGCCGATGACCGCGACCCGCCGGCCGGTGCGCCGCGCCGGCGCCAGCGGCCCGATCCAGCCCTCGTCCCAGCCGCGATCGACGATCGCGCACTCGATCGTCTTGATGGTGACCGGGTTGTCCTCGATGTTCAGAGTACACGACGCCTCGCACGGCGCCGGGCAGATGCGGCCGGTGAATTCCGGGAAATTGTTGGTCGAGTGCAGCGCCACCAGCGCCTGCCGCCACTGGTCGCGATAGACGAGGTCATTCCAGTTCGGGATCAGGTTGTTGACCGGGCAGCCCTGATGGCAGAACGGGATGCCGCAATCCATGCAGCGCGACGCCTGTTCGCGCAGCGCCGGCTCGGTCAGCGGGCGAACAAATTCCTTCCAGCTGCCCCGCCGCACCGCCGGCTTGTCATAGCCGCGGTCAACCCGCTCGACCTCAAGAAATCCGGTCGGCTTGCCCATCGCTGCCCCTGAATCCGGCTCGATCGAAGCCGGTCAATAATGCTGTCCTATATCAATTTTGCCCGATAGCCGGCCGGGCATCAAGACAACACGCAACCGGTGCAGCCATGCCGCAGACGCAGGCGGCCCCGAAAACCTGTGCGGGCATGCCGCACGCGTCACAGTTCGGAGTCCACTCCCGTGGCATCGACGCGTTCGGCAAGGTGCTCGTATTGCAGTGCGAGCTCGCTCAAATGCTGCTTGAGCGCGTGGGTTGTGGCCTCGCTTGCCAACAGCCTGACCCGGGCCGCATGGCGGCGATAATAGTCGCCGGGGAGCGGCGGCAACGTGGGGTCCATACCCCTCAGTATCCTTCCCGTTCGAGGCGCTTGCGAAGCATCTTGCGGTGACGGCGGATCGCGTCGGCTTTTTCGCGGACGCGCCGCTCCGAGGGCTTCTCGTAAGACCGCCGGCGCTTCATTTCGCGGAACGTACCCTCGCGCTGCATTTTCTTTTTCAGCACGCGCAGGGCGGAATTTACATCATTGTCGCGGACAAACACCTGCATAAGTCAGGACGCCTTTCTTTAGCGGGTTCGACGCCAAGATCGGCGGCGGATGGTAAAAAGGAGCCGGGCGATGCCCGGCTCCCCTTCATCGATCGGCGCGGCTGGTTAGGCCTGCCGCAGATTGACCGCCGAGGTCTTGCCCTGCTGCCCGCGCTCAAGCTCGAAACTCAGCTTCTGCCCCTCATGCAGATTGCCCATGCCGGAACGCTCGACTGCCGAGATGTGTACGAACACATCCTTGGAGCCGTCGTCCGGCTGAATAAAGCCATAGCCCTTTTGGGAATTGAACCACTTCACGGTTCCGGTCGTCATCGTCGTCCTTCGCATAATCAAGACATTGCTCCCGCTCGGACGAGCGGCGAGGTCAAACCTCGACAGAGTACGGGAGCAAGTCCGGCGCGAGGCGCTTGGAGAAGCCGGCCGAACCATGAAGAGTCGACGCGGAATAGGTGGGGTGCCGCGGCGGGCATGCAAGCCCGCCTCCCGCCCGCACCGCGCCCTACTCCGCGGCGGCCATCCGGGCCGCCTTGGCGCGCTCGGCACGCAGGTCGAGCAGGGCGCGGCGGTAGTCCCGCGGCGTCACCTTGACGAAGGCGGCGAGCGCCCGCTGCCAATTGTCGAGGAGATGCCGGGCGCGCGCACTGCCGGTAAAGAGATGGTGCCGCTCGACCAGGATGCGCAGCCGCTCGGCGTCGAAGCTCAGCGGGTCGCCCATCCCGTTGTCGGCAACGCTCGTCGCGCGCTGGCGCGGCCGGCCCTCGTCATCGTCGTCGGTCGGCAACGCGGCTACCGTTTCCAGATCGACCTCGCGCCGGTTGCAGAGATCGGCAAAGCGGCCGCGCTCGTCCCACACATAGGCGATGCCGCCCGACATGCCGGCCGCGAAATTGCGCCCGGTCTCGCCGAGCACGACCACCACCCCGCCGGTCATGTATTCGCAGCCATGGTCGCCGGTGCCTTCGACGACCGCGACCGCGCCGGAATTCCTGACCGCGAAGCGCTCGCCTGCGACCCCCTCGAAATACGCTTCGCCGGCGATCGCGCCGTACAGCACGGTGTTGCCGACGATGATGTTCTCGGTCGGCTCGCGCCGCGCCGCCGCCGGCTGGCGCACGATGAGGCGCCCGCCCGACAAACCTTTACCGGTGTAGTCGTTGGCATCGCCATACAGCTCGAGTGTCACCCCGTGCGCCAGAAAGGCGCCGAAGCTCTGCCCGGCGGTGCCGTCGAAACGCGCCCAGATCGTGTCCTCGGGCAGCCCGGTATGGCCATAGCGCTTCGCGACTTCGCCCGACAGCATCGCGCCGACAGTGCGGTGGATATTGCGGATCGGCCGTTCGATGCGGACCGGGTCGCGCCGCTCCAAGGCCGGCATGGCGGCGGCGATCAGCTCGTTGTCGAGCGCCTTTTCGAGCCCGTGCTGCTGCCGCTCGGATCGATGGATCGCGACCCCCGGCTTCGGCTTCTCCTCGTAAAGCAGGCGCGAGAGGTCGACCCCCTTCGCCTTCCAGTGATCGATCGCCCGCACCATGTCGAGCCGGTCGACCCTTCCGACCATCTCGTCGAATTTCCGGAACCCGAGCTCGGCCATCAGCCGGCGCACTTCCTCGGCGACGAAGAAGAAATAGTTGATGACGTGCTCCGGGGTGCCGGTGAATTTTTTGCGCAACACCGGGTCCTGTGTGGCGATGCCGACCGGGCAGGTGTTGAGGTGGCATTTGCGCATCATGATGCAGCCGGCGGCGATCAAGGGCGCCGTCGCGAAGCCGAACTCGTCGGCGCCCAGGAGCGCGCCGACGATAACGTCGCGGCCGGTCCTGAGACCGCCATCGACCTGCACCGCGATCCGGCCCCGGAGGCCATTGCGAACCAGTGTCTGTTGCGTCTCGGCGAGGCCGATCTCCCAGGGCGAGCCGGCATGGGTCAGCGAGGTCAGCGGGCTGGCGCCGGTGCCCCCTTCGAAGCCGGCGATCGTCACGTGGTCGGCACGCGCCTTCGATACCCCGGCGGCGACCGTGCCGACGCCGACCTCGGAGACAAGTTTCACGGAAACATCAGCACTTGGGTTGACATTCTTAAGATCGTGGATCAGCTGCGCCAGATCCTCGATCGAATAGATGTCATGGTGCGGCGGCGGCGAGATCAGGCCGACCCCTGGGGTCGAATAGCGCACCGCGGCGATGCGCTTGTCGACCTTGCGGCCGGGCAGTTGCCCGCCCTCGCCGGGCTTGGCGCCCTGCGCCATCTTGATCTGCAACACGTCGGCGTTGACGAGATATTCGGTCGTCACCCCGAACCGCCCGGAGGCAACCTGCTTGATCGCCGAGCGCATCGAGTCGCCGTTCGGCAGCGGCTTAAAACGATCTGCCTCCTCGCCGCCCTCGCCGGTGTTGGACTTGCCGCCGATGCGGTTCATCGCGATCGCCAGGGTCGTGTGCGCCTCGCGGCTGATCGAGCCAAAGCTCATCGCGCCGGTCGAAAAGCGGCGGACGATGCTGGCTGCCGGCTCGACCTCGCCAAGCGGCACCGGCTCCGGGGCCATGCGGAACCGCATCAGCCCGCGGATTGTCAGCAGACGCTCGCTCTGGTCGTTGATCGTGCGAGCAAACGCCTCGTAGTCGGACACCGAGTTGCCGCGCACCGCGTGCTGCAGCCGGGCGATCGACTCGGGCGTCCACGCATGCGCCTCGCCGCGGATGCGGAACGCGTAATCGCCGCCGAGGTCGAGCATCTCGCGATAGAGCGGGTCGTCGCCAAAGGCGCGCGCGTGCCGCACCAGCGCCTCCGCGGCGATCGCGCGCAGATCCGCGCCCTCGATTGTCGTCGCCGTACCGGTGAAGTATTTCTCGACAAATTCGCTCTGCAACCCGACCGCGTCGAAAATCTGCGCACCGCAATAAGACTGATAGGTCGAGATGCCCATCTTAGACATCACCTTGAGGATGCCCTTCCCCAAGGCTTTCAGGTAATTCTTCTGGACCTGCTCGGCCGACAGCGGCAGCCCGTTCTCGGTGCGGACCTGCTCGATCGTCGCGAAGGCGAGGTAGGGGTTGATCGCCTCGGCGCCATAGCCGGCGAGCACACAGAAATGGTGCACCTCGCGCGCTTCGCCGGTCTCGACGACGATGCCGGTCTTCGTGCGCAGCCCCTGGCGGATCAGGTGATGGTGCACCGCCGAGGTCGCCAGCAAGGCGGGGATCGCCGCCCGTTCGACCGACACCGCGCGATCGGACAGGATCAGGATGTTGTGCCCGGCCTCGACGGCCGCCGTCGCCTCGGCGCACAGCCGGTCGAGCGCCGCCGCTATGCCGTCGGCGCCTTCGGCCGCCGGCCACGTCATGTCGAGCGTGTCGGTCCGGAAGCGGCCGTCGATCAGCCGTTCGATGTTGCGGATTTTGGCGAGGTCGGCGTCGGTCAGGATCGGCTGCGCGACTTCGAGCCGATGATGCGTGCCGACCTCGTGCGCCAGCAGGTTCGGCCTGGGTCCGATCATCGAAATGAGCGACATCACCAGCTCCTCGCGGATTGGGTCGATCGGCGGGTTGGTGACCTGCGCAAAATTCTGCTTGAAATAATTGTAGAGGAGCTTCGGCCGGTCGGAGAACGCCGCGATCGGAGTATCGGTGCCCATCGAGCCGACCGGGTCATCGCCCTCGCGCGCCATCGGTTCCAGGAAGAACTGGATGTCCTCGGTCGTGTAGCCGAAGGCCTGCTGCAGATCGAGCCTTGAGGAGGTGTCGTTGGCGGCGGCCGGCACTGCGCCCTCGGGCGGCTCGGGCAATTCCTCGAGCTTGTATTGCGTCTCCTTCAGCCAGGCTTCGTAGGGGTGCTCGGCGGCGAGCTTCGCCTTGGTCTCGGCGTCGTCGATGATGCGGCCTTCTTCGAGGTCGATCAGCAGCATGCGCCCCGGCTGCAGCCGCCATTTGCGGACGATCTTCTCCTCCGGCACCGGCAGCACGCCGGCTTCCGAGGCCATAATGACATGGTCGTCGTCGGTGACGATGTAGCGGGCCGGCCGGAGGCCGTTGCGGTCCAAGGTCGCGCCGATCTGGCGACCGTCGGTGAAGGCGATCGCCGCCGGCCCGTCCCACGGCTCCATCAAGGCTGCGTGGTACTCGTAAAAGGCGCGCCGCTCGGGGTCCATCAGCGGGTCGGCCCAGGCTTCCGGGATCAGCATCATCATCGCATGCGCCAAGGAATAGCCGCCGCCGATGACGAGGAGTTCGAGCGCGTTGTCGATGCATGCGGTGTCCGACTGCCCGGGGCCGATCAGCGGCACCATCTTGGCAAGATCGGCGCCGAGCAGGTCGGACGACATCGCCTGCCGGCGCGCCGCCATCCAGTTGACGTTGCCGCGCACCGTGTTGATTTCGCCGTTATGGCAGATGAAGCGGTACGGGTGCGCCAGACGCCAGCTGGGGAAGGTGTTGGTCGAGAAGCGCTGATGCACCAAGGCCAATGCCGAGACGGTCAGCGGGTTCCTGAGATCGTCGTAAAAGCTCTCGACCTGCGGCGCCAGCAGAAGGCCCTTGTAGACCACCGTTCGGGTCGAAAAGGACGGGATGTAGAATTCCGGCAGGGCCGACAGCCCGTGCTCCTTCGCGAGCCGGATCAGGCTGTTCAGCACCTGCTTCCGGATCGTCAGGATTTTGCGCTCGAACTGGTCCTGGTCGCGGATGTCCGGCGCGGCGACGACGATCGCCTGGGCGATGTACGGCATCGTCTCGATCACCGTCCTGCCGAGGCCGGTCGTATCGACCCCGACCTCGCGCCAGCCGAGCAGGCGCTGCCCCTCGGCCGCGACGAAATGCTCGAAATGCCGGACCGCGAAGGCCCGCGCCTTTTCCTCCCTCGGCAGGAAGGACATTGCGACCGCGTAGCGGCCGGGCGGCGGCAATTCGAGGCCGCGCCCCCCCGCCCAGTCGCGCAAGAGCGCGTCCGGCATCTGGATCATGCAGCCGGCGCCGTCGCCCATCAGCGGGTCGGCGCCGACCGCGCCGCGGTGATCGAGATTGACGAGGATTTGCAGCCCGCGGCGGATGATGTCGTGCGATTTTCGGCCCTTGATGTTCGCGACAAAGCCGACGCCGCACGCGTCGTGCTCGTTGCGTGGATCGTAGAGGCCCCTATCGCGTTTCAGTTCCATCCGATCTCGCTCTGTCGCTCGTTCCGGCAGCCGCAGGCGGGCTGCAATGCACTTTTCGGCAAAAATGGGCCGCAATTCGCCCTCTTGGCGAGTATGCATCACTCGATCAGGGAACGCGAATCGCGCTGCGTTGCAGCAACGGGATTTTGTGTCGCGGCGCGCCGGTTCCCGTCACGCACTCGCAGGATGGGCTGAGCAGCGCGAAGCCCATCGCCAAGGCCCGGGCACGAAGGCTGCGCTCAGCCCATCCTAGGGGTTACCCGCTTGTCGAAACGCTTGCGGCGATCTCCGGTGGGCCGCGCAGCGTCTGCAACACGACGCAATAGCGCTCGGTCAGTTTGAGGAGCGTATCGAGACGCTCTTGCGGCTCCGGGGTGTCGAGGTCGAAGGCAAGCCGGATCGCGCGAAACCCGACCGGCGCGGTGCGCTCCACCCCGAGGGTGCCGCGGAAATCGAGATCGCCCTCGGCCCGCACCCGGCCGCCGTCAAGGCGGAATTCGAGCGCTGTCGCCACCGCCTTCAAGGTGACCCCGGCGCAGGCGACGAGCGCCTCCAGCAGCATGTCGCCTGAGCAGGCCTGGAGCCCGCTGCCGCCCGTCGCTGGGTGGAGGCCGGCCTCGACCAGGGCGCGGCCGGTCTCGACCCGACAGGCGATCCCGTCGGCGTCGAGGTCGCCCTCGGCCTTCAGGGTGACGACCGCTGCCTCCGGGGTCTCGCGGTACCGCGCCTTGAGCGGCCCCTGCACGTTGCGCAGTTCCGTGCTATCCATTCCGGTCACCCGTCTCTGTCACCCCGGTGAAGACCGGGGTCCATGTCTGCCATGGATACCGGCTTTCGCCAGCATGACAAGGATGGCGTGCCGCCGGCGCCCGGCGCAATCCGGTAAACCTGGAAAGGATCGGGGAAATGGGACCGCTCGAAGGGGTGCGGATCGTCGAACTGGCGGGCATCGGCCCCGGCCCGTTCTGCGCGATGCTGTTGTCCGACATGGGCGCCGAAGTGATCCGGGTGGACCGCGCCGCCAATGTCGGCCGTGATGTCGGACGCGAGGGCGAGGACCCGCGCTTTGGCCTGATGCAGCGCGGCCGCCGCAACATCGCGGTCGATTTGAAACACCCTGACGGGGTCGCCGCGACATTGCGGCTGATCGATGAGGCCGACGCGCTGATCGAGGGGTTCCGCCCCGGCGTCATGGAGCGGCTCGGCCTCGGCCCCGACATCTGCCTGCCGCGCAACCCGAAACTGGTTTACGGGCGGATGACCGGCTGGGGCCAGGACGGGCCGATCGCCCATACCGCCGGACACGACATCAATTACATTGCCTTGTCGGGCGCGCTCTATTCGATCGGC
>DASUKH010000022.1:0-8585 GCA_036278835.1 Allostellaceae bacterium | reverse complement strand
GCATAAACCCGCACCCGGTCTTTGGCCTTCAGCGCCGCCGCCAGAAACCGCCCGCCATACTGCATTCGCGGCGTCGCCCCGACGACCGCGATGGAACGCGGGTTGAGCATTTTGTGGATCGACGCCAGCTGCGGTTCTGTCCAGAACTCCATAACACCCCCCGGAAAGAACGCGATCCGTCGATGCTTCGCGCTCTACCATGAACCGGTGTTGGCTTGAGCTTGGCGGTTGCGATCAGCGAGTACCCGCCGATTGAACCGAAGCCACAGGGCGGCTCGGGCTGGGCGCCGGCCGCGCCGCCTCACCATTCCATCGTCAGCGTGCCGTCGCGGATCGAGAAATCTTTGAGGCGGCGCAGAAAGCTCATCCCGAGCACCGACTGCTTCAGGTTTTTGATGACGACGGCATCGACGTCGTCGATCTGGTGCTCGCCGATGCTCAGGTGACGCAGGTGGGTCGGCGCCGCCTGCGCCGGCCCGTTGCCGGTCTGCACCGTATGGTCGAATTTCAGGTCGGCACTGTTGATATCTGCGGCGGCGGCATCGGCCGGGGTCAGCGCGACAAGCGTCGCGCCGGTGTCGAGAAGAAACTTGACCGGGGCATCGTTGACGCTGGCGTCGATCATGAAGTGCCCGAGCGCGTCGGATCGGAACTGCGAGCGCTCAATCCCGGTCGGGCGCAGCACGGCGACCCCTGTCAAAGGCGCCGCCGCCGGCTTGCCCGCTGCCGGCGCCGTGGCGAGGCTGTTAAGGGGAAGCCAGGCCTGGGTGCGGCCGTCCGGGTACTTGACGAGACATAGCCCGTCCTGCCCGCCGAGGATCTGCCCGGGACGGCCGAGATCGTCGGTCACCTTGACGCCGGTCTGACAGCTGTCGGGGGACGCGGCGAGCGAAGGCGATGCCGCCAACGCCAGTCCGACGATCATCGCGCCGGCGACGCGGCGCGTCTGCGAACGCGAGCGTAGCACCATTGGCCCTCCCCCTGACAGCCGCGACCGGCTGGATAGAACAGGACCGAAATAGAATCCCTTTTCCGGTTCTCGGTAAACCCGAAAAGATCGGGCCTCGGGAAGACGCTCGACCTCGAAGACATTCGGCGCCGGTGCAGTGCCGCTCGCGAACCCGGCGAAATCCAGTCAGCAATGGAACCTGCGGTTTGGCCGGCTTGTTGTTGTAATATTCATTTTCAGGAGGTCGAGCGATGAAGATCGCGACGTTATTGGCCGGCGTTTTTATCGTCGGCCTGGTGCTGCCGGCGGCGGCGCAGACCGAGGATTATTATGTGGTGCAGAACGTCAAAACGAAGACCTGCACGGTGACCCACCAGAAGCCGGCCACGTCCGAATACACGATGGTCGGCCCGGACGGCACGATCTACAAGACCAAGGTCGAAGCCGAGAACGCGATGAAGACCACCAAGGTCTGCCATAGCGACTGACCGTTCCCGCCTCAGGACGCGGTCGCGCCGCTCCGGCTTTCGCCGGCAGCGGCCGGCCGCGCCACTGAAGCCGACCAGGGCAACCCCTTGGTGACGGTCTCATACGCGTGGCGGCAGGGCCGCCAATTCCTCGCGGGCTTGCTCGATCCGCCGGCGTCGCACGCCTTCGAGCGGGTATTCGCCGCCGACGATATGGCTCAGCACGGCATTGACGCGGCCGAGCCCGGCGCCGTTTTCGGCGCCGGCGCGCCGCTCTTTGACGAGCCGGTCGCGTAGCGCGGCGACGCAGCGCACCGCCTCGGCCAGCTCGTCGTAAATCTTGTCCGGGCGGTCGTCGAGCGCACGGTCGAGAGCGGCGAGCGCCTTGTTGCGTTCGGCTTGCATCATCGCGGCCGGGCGAAGCGGAAATAATCGCGCGGCCGCTCGGCCGAGCGGTTGCCGGCGCGCAGCAGCAGGTGGCGCAGCAGGAAGCCGCCGAGGATGCTTGCGGCGGCGGCCGCCGCCGGTGCACGGCGGATGCCGAGCCGAACGGCGAGCGGCGCAAGGAGCGGCGCCGCGGCGGCGATCTTCGCCGGCACGGCGTCGCTGCGCGTTCTGATACCTTCCCGCCGAAGCCCCTTCGATAACGCCGCGAGAGCGGCGAGGTCCGCGACGCTCGCGATCCGCTCGATCCGGCGCAGCGTGTCGCCGGCGCCGTTCCTGGCGGCCAGCGACAACAGGCCGGCGGCGCTCGCCATTGCCGAGGCGCCAAACGCCGCCGGGATCAGGCGCGGCGCCGCCGCCCAGAGCGGGGTGCTGGTGGCGGTCAGCAGCGCGCCGGTATAGGTGCTCATTCCCATGCCAAGAATCGCGGCCGGCACCTCGACGTATTTGGACGCGCGCGCGATGGCGGCCGGGGCGATCCCGCGATCGTGCAACAGCTGGCCGGCCGCCAACAGCCCGCTCAGCCCGCCAAAGCCGGTCAGCGCATAGGTGCCGATCGACATCGGCGAGGTCAGGCGGAAGATGCGCAGCATGTTGAAGAAGCGCTGCGGCGTGCGCAGGTCGAGGATCAAAAGCGGCGCGCCGAGTGCGGCGCCGGCCGCCGCGACGTAGCGGCCGTGGCGGACGGTGCCGCGATTGCCGTCGGGGTCGATAAGGTCGGCGGCGGCTGCAATGATCTGCGCCGAGCCGGCGAGGCCGGCGACGAACATGTAGGCCGAAACTTTCCAGCCATAGAGGCTCGCCTTCAGCGCCGGCAGGTCGTAGTAGGTTGGGATGGCCTCGCTCGCGCGCATGGCAGGCGTCGCCCGCGCGTCAAGCGCCCGCACCCTGCCCTGTGTTGCCCGTGCCCCTGCTTGCGGGGGAGGGCTCGCTATTACTCCCTCCCCCGCAAGCGGCGGAGGGTTGGGGTGGGGGTCGCGGGCGAGGATCTTCTGCGGATTCGTGTCGCTCATCCGCCGCCTCCTTTTGCTGCGGCGAACAGGCTTAACGCGGCGGCGGTCAGGGCGGCCATCGTCGCCATACCGGCGGCGAGGGCGGGGCCGGTGCGCCCGGCCGGGCGGGTCGGCGCCTCAGGCAGATTGTAGGTCTCGGGTGGCGCGGTTAGCAGGAAAAAAGCGTTGAGTTCGCGCAAGCCCCCGGCATGGCCGGGGCCGTCGGGGGTGCCGTAGAGATAGGCCGTCCCGACCCCCTGGTCGCGCAACTCGCCAAGCCGGTTGTCGGCAAGTTTGTGCAATTCGCCGAGTTCGCCGAAGCGGATCGACTCGGTCGGGCAGGCCTTGGCGCAGGCCGGCTCGAGGCCGCCCTTGAGGCGGTCGTAGCACAGAGTGCATTTGTGCGCCTTGCCGTCATCGAGCGACACCTCGACGACCCCGAACGGACAGGCCGGCATGCAGTAGCCGCAGCCGTTGCAGATGTCCTGCTGCACCACCACCGTGTCGAACTCGGTGCGGAAGATGGCGCCGGTCGGGCAGGCTTCGAGGCACGGGGCCGGCGAGCAATGCTTGCACACATCGCTCATCATCAGCCAGTTGCTCTGGAATGGCGCCATCTCGGTGACCCGGCCGCCGTGACCGTCGCCGATATGCTCGACGAAATGCACGTGCCGCCATGTCGTCGCGCCGAGATCGCCGGTGTTGTCGTAGCTGGTGCCGCGCAGCCCCAGGCTGTCGGCCGGCAGCAGGTTCCATTCCTTGCAGGCGACTTCGCAGGCCTTGCAGCCGATGCACAAGCTCGTGTCGGTGAAGAACCCGTAGCGCCGCCCCGGCGCGATTTTTGTCCCGGCGGTCAGTTCCGCCTCGTCCGGGATCATGCCGGGCAGCATCGATTGCGGGTATTCGCGGGCGCGGGGATGGACGGTCATTCACCCACACTCCCAAATCCCCTTGCGCGGGCCGGACCCGCGCATCCACGTCTTTGCCGGCCGCCGTGGGAGACGTGGGTGGCTGGGTCAAGCCCGGCCATGGGGCCGCTTTGTATGATCAGCGTCATCCCGGCCGTCCCCGGCGCAGGTTGCACGTGAGAGCCTTCGCTTCGTGCATGCTGGTATTGGGGTCGCCGACGACGCTGGTCAGGACGTTGGCGATATCGCCCGGCGCGTAGCCCTCCCAGCCGAAATGCCACAAGACGCCGACCTGGTGGACCGCCCGGCCGTCCAGTTGGAACGGCCGAAGCCGCTCGGTGACGAGCGCCCTGACCGCGACCTCGCCGCGGGCGGTCGACAGCGTCACCCAGTCGAGATTGGCGATGCCGAGTTCGGCCGCCAGTTCCGGCGAGAGTTCGGCGAAGTTCTCGGGCTGCAATTCGGCCAGTACCGGGGTCGTGCGGGTCGGCAGCCCGCCCGAATGATGCTCGGTCACCCGGTAGGTGGTCAGTGCATAGGGGAAGCGCGGGTCGGCGACCGCATGCAGCCGGTTGTCGGCGCGGTCCCAGATTTTCGCCACCGGGTTCGCTTGCTGCGAATAGAACGGGTTGCG
This sequence comes from Allostellaceae bacterium, assembly GCA_036278835.1. GTDB lineage: Bacteria > Pseudomonadota > Alphaproteobacteria > ATCC43930 > CGMCC-115725 > DATARH01. Next base: position 4,191 of record DASUKH010000022.1, on the reverse strand, counting down.
GATGGGCGATTCGACCGGCTCGTAATGCGCCGGCAACGGTGCGTCCTTCAGCCCCGAGGGGGTGAACAACGAGAATTTTCCGTCGGCGATCATCATCGCCGGGCAATCGCCGCCATGCGCCTCCATGCCGGCCGGGTGACGCCACCATTGCGGCTGGTAATCGGGCGGCTTGTCCTCCTCGAAATCGGGGACATCGGCGCCGACCCATTTGCGCTCAGCCGCATTCCACTCGATCAGCCGCTTGCGCTCGGACCACGGCCGCCCGTTCGTGTCAGCCGAGGCGCGGTTATACATGTTGCGGCGGTTCGACGGCCACGCCCAGGCCCAGTCGGCATGGGTGCCCGGCCCGCCGGGCGCGTCCGGCACCCGCGAGCGGGCGCGGTTGTCGTTCTCCTTCGGAAAGACGCCGCAATAGAGCCAGGCGCCGCAGGCGGTGCTGCCGTCGTCCTTCAGTTCCTTGTAGCTGGCGATCTGGCTGCGGTCGGCGACGGTATAGCCGTTCATCTCCTTCAGCACCGCCTCGGTGTCGGGCTCGCCCTTGTCGTCGGTGATCGGATAATCCCAGGTCAGCGCCTGGATCGCCGCGTCCTTTGGGTCGGTGCTGGTGGCGTAGAGGCCCTTCAACCGGCGGCCGAGCTGAAAGGCGAACCAGCTTTCCGAGCGGCTGTCGCCGGGCGGCTCGACCACCTTGTCGTGCCATTGCACGAGTCGGTGCGTGTTGGTGAAGCTGCCGGCCTTCTCGGCGGCGAGCGCGCCCGGCATCAGAAAGATTTCGGTCTTGATGTCCTTCGGCGCGAGGTCGCCGGCGTGCACCGGCTTCCCCTTGTACCAGAACGAGGCGGTTTCGCTCTCGGTCGTGTCGCGCACCACGAGCCATTCGAGTTCCGCCAACCCGCGCTGCACCATGTTGGCGTTGTGGCCGCCGACCGCCGGGTTCTGTCCGATTACGAACAGGCCGCGGATCACCCCGTCGCGCACCGCCAGGGTCATCGGCAATTGCGAATGGTCGCCGACGATGCGCGGCAGCCATTGGAAGCCCCATTCGTTGGCCTCGGTCGCCCGCTCGCCGTACCACGCCTTCAACAGGCTGACCGCATATTTCGGGAAATTGTGCCACCACCCGGTCGGCGTGCGCTCATGTTCGAGATAATCCTTCAGCGTCTTGTGCGGCTTGAAGGCGTTCGGCTGCGGCAGGTAGGTCGGCAGCATGTTGTAGAGGGTCGGGATGTCGGTGCTGCCCTGGATGCTGCAATGGCCGCGCAGCGCGAGGATGCCGCCGCCCGGCCGCCCGACATTGCCGAGCAATGCCTGCAGGATCGCGGCGGCGCGAATCATCTGCACCCCGGTGGTGTGGTGGGTCCAGCCGACCGCGTAGCAGATGGCAGCGGTGCGCTCGCGCCCGGAATTGCGCGCCAGGGCCTCGGCCACCTTGACAAAGGTGTCGCGCGGGCAGCCGCTGGTGCGCTCGACCATCTCCGGGGTATAGGCGGCGTAATGGCGCCGCAAGATCTGATAGACGCAGTTCGGGTCCTGCAATGTCGGATCGTTCGGCGGCGGCCCTTTTTCCATCCGCTTGGTTTTTTCGGAGAACGATTCCGCCGTGTTGACGTAATGCTCGGCGAGGCTCGACGGCACGGCTTCGCCGCGGTATTGCCAAGTGTCGTATTTGTAGGAGCGGCTTTCCTCGTTCCAGCCGGAGAAAAGGCCGTCGAGCTCGCTGGTGTCGCGAAAGCGCTCGTCGATGATCGTGCCGATATTGGTGTAGGCGAGCGCGTATTCCTTGAACCACAAATCGTGTTCGAGGACGTAATTGATGAGGCCGCCGAGAAACGCGATGTCGGAGCCGGCGCGCACTGGCGCGTAGATGTCGCAGAGCGCTGTCGTGCGGGTGAAGCGCGGGTCGGCATGAATCAGGGTGGCGCCCTTTTGCTTCGCCTCGAGCGCGAAGCGGAAGGCGACCGGGTGGTTCTCCGCCATATTCGACCCCATCACTAGGATGCAGTCGGAATTGGCAAGGTCCCACTGTGGGAGCGTTGCCGCTCCCCTGCCATACGTCGCACCCAGACTGGGGACGGACGATGAGTGTCAGATGCGCGCCTGGTTTTCGATCCAGACCAGACCGAGGCCGGCGCCGAACAGTTTCTTGAGGAGGTAATTCTCCTCGTTGTCGAGGGTGGCGCCGCCGAGGGACCCGATCGCGATCGTGTGGTTGACCGAAGTGCCGTCGGGCAGGGCGGTGACGAAGGTTTCGTCCCGCGTCCGCTTGGTCAGGAGCGCGATGCGGTCCATCGCCCAGTCGAGCGGCCGTTCCTCCCAGCGGTCGGAGTATGGTGCCCGGTAGAGCACGCTGGTCAGCCGGTCGCCGCTGTTGAGCAGGCTCAACGTTGCCGCGCCTTTCGGACACAAGGTGCCCTGGTTGACCGGGCTGCGCGGGTCGCCCTCGACCTGGATCGCCTTGCCGTCCTTCGCATAGACGAGCTGGGCGCAGCCGACCGCGCAAAATGGGCAGATGCTGGTGCCGACCGTATCGGCCTCCTCGAGCCGCGGCCGCAGGGTGCGCGACATCGTGCTCTTCGCGGCCGCGCTGCTCGCATCCTCGCCGGCGATCTGGCGCGGCAGCGACCAGTCGCGAACGAAGCCGGCGGCCCGCTTCCGCATCGTTTGCCTGATGCTCACTGCTCGCGCTCCTCCACTTCCACCCGCGTTGCCACGCCGGAGATCATGTGCCGGCTGTCGCGATAATCGACCCGCAGGCGGGCGCGCCGATGCTGCAATTGCGGCAAATCCTGCGGCTCGACCGCGGCCCGGTGCGACAGCATGAACTGCAGCACGCGGCCGTCGTCGGTCACCAGCTGAAACCGCCCCTCCTGGACCGCATTGACCGTACCCGCCACCGAACCCATCGGACCTCCCGTCCTGGTACTTGGCTCAACGGGGCGGCCGAGCCGAGGTTCCGCCGGCGGGACGGGTCAGCGTTTTCGGAGTGGAACGCTATTACTGGCCACCGCGGCAAGCCGACCCGCCATGCCTAGAGAGAGTTGACGTGAGAACTTGTCGCTGCGGCGGCGATCCGCTATCAATTGCTCATGGCGTTTTCGCGGGCGCGCATCGACGAACGGAAAATCCTGCGGTGACGAGCGCGCTCGACAACTGCCCGGCCCTCGTGCTCAACGCCGATTTCCGGCCGCTCAGCTACTTTCCGCTGTCGCTGTGGTCGTGGCAGGACGCGGTCAAGGCGGTGTTTCTCGACCGGGTCAACATCATCGACCATTACGATGCTTACGTGCGCAGCCCGTCCTTCGAGATGCGGCTGCCGAGCGTTATCGCGCTCAAGGAATACGTGCAGGCGGCGCGCCACCCGGCATTCACCCGGTTCAACGTGTTTCTGCGCGACCGCTTCACCTGCCAGTATTGCGGCCACCCGCATTCCTCGCACGAATTGACCTTCGACCACGTCGTGCCGCGCTCCAAGGGCGGCCGCACGGTGTGGGCCAACGTCGTCACCGCCTGCGCCGCCTGCAATCTGTTCAAGGGCAACCGCCTGCCGCAGCAGAGCGGCATGTACCCGCGCACCCGGCCGGTGCGGCCGACCACCTACATGCTGCAACAGAACGGCCGCGCCTTCCCGCCCAACTACCTGCACCACAGCTGGCGCGACTATCTCTACTGGGACACCGAGCTCGACCCGGCTTAGGCCCGCGTCATTGGCGGCATCAGGTCGGACCCGTCCGCCTTTCTCTCTCCGGCATCGGAATGTTCAACAGCCTCGCCGCGTTGCCGCCGAAGATGGCGCGGCGATCGGGGTCGGTGAGGGCGGGGACGGTCTCGATAAAGCCGATCGGGTCGATTTCGCCCATGTCGGCCGGGTAGTCGGTGCCCATCAGCACGTGGTCGGCGCCGTATTGCTCGACCAGGTATTCGAGCTGGTGGTGGGTATAGACGATCGAATCGAAATAGAGCCGCTTCAGATACGCCGTCGGCATATGGTGAATGCACTCGCAGGCGTCGGAGCGGGCCGATGCGGCATGGTCGATGCGGCCGGAATAGGCGGGCAGATAGCCGCCGCCATGCGACAGCACCAGTTTCAGGTTCGGGTGGTCGTGCAGCACCCCGCCGAAGATCAAATGATGCACCGCCACCGTCGTATCGAGCGGGTTGCCGATGATGTTGGTCAAATAGTGGTCGCGGAAG
>DASUKH010000021.1:0-19521 GCA_036278835.1 Allostellaceae bacterium | reverse complement strand
GGGCGAATATATCTCCATCGCCGAAGAGGACACCGGCCACGGCATGGACGAAACGACGCTGAAGCGTGCCGCCGAGCCGTTCTATACGACGAAAGGGGTCGGCCGCGGCACCGGGCTCGGCCTGTCGATGGTGGATGGCCTCGTTGCGCAGTCGGGCGGCGCGATGCGGATCAGCAGCCGCCCAGGTCTCGGCACCACGGTCGAATTATGGCTGCCCGTCTCGCAGACGCCCGCCGAACGGCCGCCTGCGGCCGATCCGGGACGCATCAAGGAAACCCGGTCGTGCCGTATCCTGGTGGTGGACGACGATCCCGACGTTGCCGCCAGCACCGCCGCAATGCTGGAAGATCTCGGCCACACCGCGATCGAAAGCGGTTCCGCGGAAGGCGCCTTGCAGTTGCTGCGGTCCGAAGCGGATGTCGAACTGGTCATCACCGATCACGCCATGCCGGGGATGACCGGCACCGAACTGGCGGCGCGCATCCGCCAGATATGGCCGCAGCTGCCGGTCGCGATCGCCACCGGTTATGCGGAATTGCCGGCCGACGGCGGTCTCGACCTGCCGCGCCTGACGAAGCCCTATCACCAGCAGGAACTGGCGGTGCTGCTCACATCATTGATCGGCGACGATGCCGCCCGCCCGCCGCAGGTCCGCGCCGCCGAATAGGCGCGCCCGCTCCGCAGCCCCCCGGCCTCACGCCGGGAGCGATGATGCCGGGAGAAATGTTTACCGGCCGCTGAAGGCGGGTTGGCGGTGCAGATCGTATGCGTCGATAGCGAAGCCGGGATTGGCTCCATAGCCGGGGAATGGACGGCGCTGTGGCGGCGCGTGCCGGATGCCACCCCGTTCCAATCGCCATGCTGGCTGCTCGCATGGTGGCGCCATTTTGCAGCCGGCACCGCGCAGATCCTGACGGCCGGCAGCGCCGGAGCGCTGGTCGGCGTGTTACCGCTGTATCGGCGCCGGGAAGGGAAGCTGGTGAAATTGCTGCCGATCGGGATCGGGTTGTCCGACTATATCGACGCGCTGACCGATCGACGGTGCACCGGGGTCGCCGACGCGCTGCTCGCCGCCGCCGCCGATCTCCCGGCCTGGACGGAATGCCATCTGCCGGACCTGCCGGCCGGGGCCGCATTGACAGCGGCGCGCTGCCCGCCCGGCCTTGAGGAGGGCGGCGGCCCGAGCGTGCCGTGCCCGGTGCTCGCGCTGCCGCCCGCGCGCGACGAACTCGGCCGGGTGGTGCCGCGCAAAACCTTGCGCGATCTGCGCCAGGCGGGTTCTCGTGCGGCCGCGCGCGGCCCGGTCGAGATCGACCGCGCCGAAGGCGACGAGATCGACCGCACAATGGCAGAATTGTTCCGGCTGCACGAAAAGCGCTGGCGGCACCGCGGCGAGAACGGGGTGGTTGCCGACCCGGCGGTGCGCGCCTTTCATCGCGATGCCGCGCGGGCGCTGGGCGCGGCGGGGATGCTGCGGCTCTACCGGCTGGCGGTCGAGGGCGAGGTGATGGCGGTCTATTACGGGTTCACGCATGGCGGCCGCGCCTATGCCTATCTCGGCGGGTTCGACCCCGACGAAAAGCAGCTCAGCCCCGGCGCGCTGATCATGCGGCACGCGATCGAGGCAGCAATTGGCGAAGGCGCCAGCGAGTTTCATTTTCTGCGCGGCGGCGAAACCTACAAATACGCCTGGGGCGCCCGCGACCGCTGGAGCACCGCGCGCACCTTGAGGCGGCAATGAACGCGGCGGCGCGCGCCGCCCTTGCCGCCTACCAATGCCGCGAGATTTCCCCGGAAGTCACGCTGATGCGCCTGTTGCTGGCATGCGGCAATGCGGCCGCGATGCGCGACTGCCTGGAGGCCGCCGCGCCGCCGGCGCTGCGCGACCTGGCGGAAGCCTGCCGCGGTCATCTCGAGGCGACCGCCCGGCTTGTCGCGGCCGGGCTTGCAGCGGAGCGGACCGGCAGCCTCGCCGCGGTCGCGGCGCAATTCGATGACGCGGCGGCGCGCTGCCCGGAGGCGGCGGTGGCGCTGTATTCGCTCGGCTCGCCCGATATTCTTGATCGCGCGACGGCGGAAATCATCGAGCGCCTGCGCGGCTGGCATGTCATCGGGCCGGGCGCGCGCGTGCTCGATATCGGCTGCGGCATCGGGCGGATCGAGCGGGAATTGGCGCCCGAGATCGGCGCGATCGTCGGGATCGACCTGTCGTCGGCGATGATCGCCGAGGCGCGCCGGCGCTGCGCCGATCTGCCCAATGTCGAATTCCGCCAATGCGGCGGCGCCGGCCTCGGCGGCTTCGCCGGGCGCCGCTTCGACCTGGTGCTGGCGGTCGATGTTTTCCCCTATTTGGTGGCGGCCGATCCGGCGATCGCCGCCGGCCATGTCGCCGACGCCGCCCGGCTGACCCGCCCCGGCGGCGCGCTGGTGATCCTGAATTACTCGTACCGCGGCGACCTCGCGCGCGACCGCGCCGATGTCGCGGCGCTGGCGGCGCGGCACGGCTTCCGGGTTGAGCGTGACGGCACGCGCGATCTCGAGTTGTGGGACGGGGCGACGTTCCTGCTGCGCCAACCGGTTACGGTCAGCGCTGGGTCGGTCAGCGCTCGGCCTCGCCGCGGATGAAGGCTTCGGTCTTCGCCAGCGCGAGATAGTCGGTGAACTGCTCGGGCGGGCTTTTCATGTAGTAGCTCGACGGTCCGACCAGGGCGCCGCCGATCCGGCGGTCGAGCGCCAGCTTGGCGCAACGGATCGCGTCGATGACGACCCCCGCCGAATTCGGCGAGTCCCACACTTCGAGCTTCAGTTCGAGGTTGAGCGGGACATTGCCGAACGTCGTGCCTTCGAGCCGGATGTAGCACCATTTGCGGTCGCCGAGCCACGGCACGAAATCGCTCGGTCCGACATGCGCGTCGGCGTCCGACAGCTTGCGCTGCAGCTGGCTGGTCACCGAGTCGGTCTTCGAGCGCTTCTTCGATTGCAGCCGCTCGCGCTCCAGCATGTTCTGAAAATCGCTGTTGCCGCCGAAATTGAGCTGATAGGTGCGGTCAAGCCGGACGCCGCGCTCGCGGAACAGATTGGCCAGCACGCGATGCACGATCGTCGCCCCGACCTGGCTCTTTATGTCGTCGCCGATCAGCGGCAGGCCGCGGCGCTCGAACCTGTCCCGCCAAGCCGCGTCCTTGGCGATGAATACCGGGATGCAGTTGACAAAGGCGCAACCGGCGGCGAGCGCCTGTTCGGCGTACCAGCACGAGGCCGCCTGCGAGCCGACCGGCAGATAGGAGACGACGATTTCGGCACCGGTGGTGCGCAACGTGTCCGCCACCTTATCGACCGGTGCCGGCGACTCGACGATGACATCGCGCAAATACCGACCGATCCCGTCATGGGTGGGACCCCGCCGCACCTCGACCCCGGTCGCCCGAACCGGGGCGAAGCGGGCAGTGTTGTTGGGCGGCGCGGCGACCGCCTCGGCGAGGTCACGGCCGACCTTGCCTTCGGCGATATCGAAGGCGGCGACAATCTCGACATCGCCGATATGATAGCCGCCGAGTTCGAGATGCATCAGCCCGGGGATCGGGTCGTCTCCGGCGGCGCCGCGGTAGAATTCGATCCCCTGGATCAGCGACGAGGCGCAGTTGCCGACCCCGACGATCGCCACCCTGATCTTCGCCACGGGTGCGCCTCCGTAAAGCGTTGCGGTTGAAACAACCGTTACGCCAACGGCGAAAGAGCTACTTAGGTTCACCCGCCGCGTTATTTTCCAGCATCGCCCGGTAAAATCAGGCGGCGCGGCTTTCCTTGGCCATTTCGGTCAGGCGCAGGCGCAGGAAGGCGGTGACGGCCGCTTCCTCCGGCCGCATGCCGTGGACGTTCTGTTCGAGATAGGCTTGCGCCTCCTCGGCCAGCGCGTCGATGAGGGTGCCTTCGAGATAGCCGTCGATGATCGCCGGGTGGATGTAGCAGCGGCGGCAGATCGCCGGCGTGTTGCCGAGGTGCTCGGCGACTTTCTTGACCGCATCGACGACCGCTTTCTTGCGCTTCGCTTCGCTGTCGAACCGCTCGAAGGCGCCGAGCGCCTCGGCCGCCAGGTGGGTCGCGGCCCAGGTGCGGAAATCCTTGGCGGTGATCTCTTCGCCGGTGATCTCGTGCAGGTACTCGTTGACGTCGGCGGAACCAACCGGGTGCCGCCCGCCATCCTCGCCGACATACTGGAACAGCTCGTAGCCCGGCAGATCGCGGCAGCCCTTGACGATGCGGGCGAGCCGGCGGTCGTTGATGTCGCTCTCGTGGTGCCTGCCGCTCTTCCCGCGAAAGCCGATGTGGATGCGGGCGCCGTCGACCGCGACGTGGCGGTCGCGCAGGGTCGTCAGGCCGTAGCTCTTGTTCTCCTTGGCATATTCGCTGTTGCCGATGCGGAACAGGGTCAATTCCATCAGCCGCACGATGGCCGCCAGGACGCGCTCGCGCGGCAGCCCATAGCGCCGCAGATCGGCTTCGACACGGGCACGAATTTCCGGCAGCACGCGGGCGAAGACCAGCATCTTGTGATACTTCGCCTCGTCGCGCACCTCGCGCCAGCGCGGATGATAGCGGTATTGCTTGCGGCCGCGCTGGTCGCGCCCGGTCGCCTGCAGATGCCCGTCGGGAGCGGGGCAGATCCACACCTCGGTCCAGGCCGGCGGGATCGCCAGCGCCCGGATGCGCCGCAACGTGTCGATGTCGCGCACCAGCGCGCCGTCGGGGAGCCGGTAATCGAAGCCGTTATTTGCCGGGTGGCGGGTAATGCCCGGCGCGTCGTCGCAGACATGGCGCAGCCGGGCGCGCTCGGCCGCGGCGAGCGGGTCGAGCGCCGCCTCCGGCGATGGCCGCCGGGTCGCGCGGCGGGAGCCGGAGCGCCCCATCTTCTTGCCACCTGTCCTGTCTTCGGCGCCGCGCGGTCCGGCCATCATCCCTGCCCTTCCCGGGGGTGTACCGGATCAACGACGGCTGTTTCCGCCCGTTTCCAAGGAGACCAGCGGAAAAATGGGAACCAAAATGCCGAACAGCATGTCCCGCACCGTATAACCGCCAAGGATATGGGCGGTATTGCCGAAGCAGGCATCGGGAGTGGAGGGAATGGCGCGACACCAAAACCCGGCCCAGCGCGAGACAGTCGAGCGGGTCATGCACGAGTACAAGCACGGCGAGCTGAAGACGGCGGCCGGCAAGAGAAAGGTCAAGAACCCGAAGCAGGCGGTGGCGATCGCGCTGCATGAGGCCGGCGCCTCAAAATACGAGAGCCGGCAGGAGAACAAACGGAACCTGCGCCGGACCAAGGAGAAGGAGCGGCGCGGCGAGACCTACCGCGACGAGGCCGAGGGCAAGGGGAGCGCGCGGCGCGGCCGGTCGGGCGACGGGGCGACCAAGGCCGAACTCTATGCCGAGGCGAAAAAGCGCGACCTCCCCGGCCGCTCACGGATGAGCAAGGACGACCTCGAACGGGCCTTGCATCGCTGACCCGCGCCCGGCACTTTCGGCCCGCGCCGGCCGCGCGCCGGGTTCCGGCGGCGGGGCGCGAGGAGGCACGGAATGCAGTTCGGCTTCAACCTGCCCAACAGCGGCAGGCTGGCGGCGCCCGAGACGATGGCGCGCATCGCGCGCGAAGGCGAGGCGCTCGGCTACGACTACCTGACCCTGACCGACCATATCGTGCTGCCCGATATGGCGGAGCCGGGATATCCCTATTCCGAGAGCGGCGCCTTTTATTCGACCGACAGCGCGCATCGCCACGAGATGCTGACGGCGGCGGCGTGGCTCGCGGCGTTGACGAGCCGGCTGCGCCTCGTCATGGCGGTTCTCGTCGTGCCACACCGCCCGGCGGTGCTCGCCGCGAAGCAGCTGGCGACGATCGACGTGTTGTCGGGCGGCCGGCTGACCGTCGGGGTCGGCGCCGGCTGGCTCAAGGCCGAGTTCGACGCGGTCGTGACGACTCCGTTTGCCGAGCGCGGCGCCGTGACCGACGAGTACGTCGCCGCCTTCAAGACCTTGTGGAGCGAGCGGGCGCCGACGATTGACGGGCGTTTCGTGCAATTCAACGGTCTCGTTCTTGAGCCGAAACCGGTGCAGCGCCCGCACCCGCCGATCTGGGTCGGCGGCGAGAGCGGACCGTCGGTGCGCCGCGCCGCGCGGCTGGGCGACGCGTGGTATCCGATCGGCAGCAACCAGAAGCACCTGCTCGATACGATGCCGCGCTACAAGGCCGGCATTGAGCGGCTGCGCCGCGCCACCGAGGCGGCCGGCCGCCGGCCCGACGCAGTTGCGCTGACCTACCGGGTCAAGCGCTACGGAGATGCTGTGCCGCCGGCCGCCTCGGACGGCGAGCGACGGCTGTTTTCCGGCAGCGATGCGGCGTTGATCGACGACATTCGCGCCTTGCGCGACCTCGACGTCACCGCGATCGATTTCGATTTCGAGCGCCCCGACGAGGCGGCGGTGATCGCCGAGATGCGCGCCTTTCGCGAGCGGGTGTTGGCGAAGGTATGAGCCGAGACTCTATTCTTCGCCAGCGCCAAGCAGACGGGTCTCGCCACCGGTCGCGGCAACCAAACGAATAACGGCGCGATCGAAGCTGGCGAAAACGGAACCACCCAGCCGGCGGCCCTCGAACGCGATCACTCCGTCGGCAAAATCCCCGCCGGCCTCCAGCATCTCCAGCCCGGCCTCAACCGCCGGTCTATCAATAGCAACGCTCGAGGATCTGATCAGTTGACTGATCATGCCGTGCACTTCGCGGGTGGTACGGCGATAGCCTTGCCGCAATACCCACGCGAATTCACACAGCGCAACCAGCGTAACGGCTATCGTCTCGGCCTCGCGTAATAGCCGAGCCGCCGACCTCGCCTGATCTGGCTCGTCGCGAATCGCAGCGCGCAACAGGATGTTTGTGTCAGCCGTTATCTTCAACGGCGGCCAGCCCAGGCTTCTGCTGTGATCTCATTGATTTCTTCTATCGAAAGCGGCTTGGTGCCCGGCCGTTCTCCGCAGCCGATGAAATCCTCGATCGAACCTTCGGACTCCGCCGCCCGCAATTCCGCGCGGCCGTCCGGCAGCAAATCGACCTCGACCTTTTGACCCGGCCCGACCCCAAGATGATGCAGCACCTCCTTGCGGAGCGTCACTTGACCCTTTGCTGTGATCGTCAGCGTCGTCATTGGAGCACCGGTTCACTCTTATGAGATACAAAAGGTAAGGCTCTACTGCCTTACAATCAAGCACCCGAAGACAGCGACAAACCGAGTGGCATTCCGCAGCGCGCCGTCGCACACTGCACCTGAAAACCGCTCCGGGAATCTGCCGATGCAAAGCTCGCCCGCCCCGCAACGCCATCTGCCGGTCCGCCAGGAATGGCTCGCCGCGACCCAGGAGGCGGCGCTCGAACCCGATCGCCCGATCATCGATCCGCACCATCATTTGTGGGACCGGCCGGGCAGCCGCTATTTGTTTCACGACCTGCTCGAGGACCTGAACAGCGGCCACAACATCCGCGCCACCGTGTTCCTCGAGTGCCGCGAGATGTACCGGGAAGAAGGGCCGCCGGAATTGCGCTCGCTCGGCGAGACGCAATTCGTCGCCGGGGTCGCGGCGATGAGCGAGTCGGGCAAATACGGGCCCGCCCGGGCCTGCCAGGGCATCATCGGCAATGTCGATTTTCGGGTCGGCGGCCGGGCCAAAGGCATCCTCGAGCAGCACATTACCCTATCGGGCGGCCACTTCCGCGGCATCCGCAACGGCGCGACCTGGCACAGCGACCCGAGCCTGCGGGTCTTCACCTCGGGCAGCGGCGAGGGGTTGTACCGGGACCGCGCGTGGCGCGAAGGGTTTGCCGCGCTGGCGCCGTTGAACCTCACGTTCGAGGCGTGGATGTTCCACACGCAACTGGGCGATCTCGTCGATCTGGCGCGCGCCTTCCCGGAGACGAAAATCTGCCTCAACCATATCGGCGGCAAGCTCGGGGTCGGCCCCTACGCCGATAAAGGCCGCGAGGTATTCGACGAGTGGCGCACCCAGATGCAGAAGCTCGGGCAATTCCCGAACGTCTATATCAAGCTCGGCGGCCTCGGCATGCCCTCGCTTTCCGGCTTCGAGATGGGGCAGCAGGCCGAGGCGCCCTCCTCGGAGCAGCTGGCCCGGGCATGGCGCCCGACGATCGAGGCGTGCATCGAGGCGTTCGGTCCTGACCGCTCGATGTTCGAGAGCAACTTCCCGGTCGACAAGGGCATGTGCAGCTATGCCAATCTGTGGAACGCGCTGAAGCGGATCGCGGCACCCTATTCGCAGGACGAAAAGAACGCGATGTTCCACAACACGGCGCTGAAATTTTACCGGCTTTGGTGAACCGGGAGCGCGGGCGTCCCGCCCGCTTGCGGGCCGGAGGCCCGCGGCCCGATCGGCCACCCGTACTGAGGACAAGGGAGAAGCACGATGCCGCTACCCCGGCAGGAGGTTGATGCGACCACCCCTCGCTACCTGCGCGACAAATACGCGATCGTCGGGGTCGGGGAGACCACCTACACGCGAGGCTCGGGCAAGACGACGCGGGCGCTCGGCACCTGGGCGGTCAGGAACGCGATGCTCGATGCCGGCCTGACCTCGGCCGACATCGACGGCATGCTCGATTATTCGGGCGGCGACTCGACGAGCGCCACCTTCATCGCCGGCGACCTCGGCATCCGCCTCAATTTTTACATGGACGTGGTCGGCGGCGGCTCGTCAACCGAGGCCTTGATCGGCATCGCGATCGGCGTCATCGAGGCGGGATTGTGCAAGACCGTTGCGGTCTTCCGCTCGATGAACGGCTTCAGCCAGGTGCGCATCGGCGGCACCGGGGCGCGCTCGGCGGCGCCGGTCGCCGGCGACATGCTGCACAGCCGCGCCTATGGCTGGCAGAGCGCCGGCCAGAGCTTCGCGCCGACCTTCATGCGCCACATGTACGATTACGGCACCCGGCCCGAACAGGTCGCGGCCGTCAAGGTGGCGCACAGCGAGCACGCCTCGAACAATCCGAAGGCCTATTATAAGCGGCGCTTCACGGTCGAGGACGTGCTGTCGAGCCGCTTCATCTGCAAGCCGCTGCATCTCCTCGATTGCTGCGTCGAGACTGATAACGCGACCTGCGTCATTGTGACGAGCGCAGAGCGCGCGCGCGACATGAAGAACCCGCTGGTGCGGATCCGCGGCGTCGTCGGGCGCTGCAACAAGCCGCGCCTCGACATGCATTATCAGCACGGGCCGATTTCGACCGTCGCCGGTCATTACGCCAAGGACATCCTGTGGCCGAATTCGGGGGTTGGGCCGGACGACATCGACATCACCGGCTCCTACGACGCCTTCACCTTTACGACGATGCTGCAGCTCGAGGATTACGGGTTCTGCAAAAAAGGCGAGGGCGGTGGGTACGTCTCCGACGGCACGATCCGGCTCGGCGGCAGGCGGCCCAATAACACCAGCGGCGGCCACCTGTGCGAGGGCTACACGCACGGCATGAACATGGTCATCGAGAACGTGCGGCAACTGCGCCACGACGCCGACGATTCCTGCCCGGTGGGTCCGGACGGGCGGCGGCAGCACACCTACGACTACCGCGAGGGCGGCTGCCGCCAGGTGCGCGACGTCGAGGTTAGTGCCAATCTCGGCTGGGCCAACCCGGCGACCGCCTCGGCGATGGTCATGCGGCGCGGGTGATCCTTCGAGACGCGCCCTGCGGGCGCTCCTCAGGATGAAGTATTCGATTGATCTGATCTCAGCCTCATCCTGAGGAGCGCCCCGGCAAGACCGCGCGCGTCTCGAAGGATGCGGGACACAGAGGAGACAAAGAATGCCTGGCATTCAAACGCAATATCTCGGCATGCCGCTGCAGTTGGCCGATCTCGACGGCGAGAACCTCAAATATTTCCGGCATTGCGCGGCGCACGATTTTCACCTGCAGGCCTGCGCCGGCTGCGGCCGGCTGCGCTATCCGCCGACCACCGCCTGCCCGTGGTGCGCGACGCTCGAGTCGGCATGGCGGCGGGTCGAGGGCAAGGGCGCGGTGCACTCCTATACCGAGGTGCACCACGCGATCCAGCCGTCCTTCCGCGACCACACGCCGTACATGGTCCTGCTGGTCGATCTCGATACGCAAAAGGGCGAGCCGACCGCGGACGAAGCGCTGCGCGTGATCGGCAATCTGTGCACCCCGGACGGGAAACTGGCGCCGCCCGAGACGGTCAGGCGGGTCGGCATCGGCAGCCGGGTGCGCATGGTATTCACCGACGTCGCCGAGGGGCTCGCCCTGCCGCAATGGACGCTCGATGAGGACGCGGCGCAGCCCGCTTCGCCCTGGCGCTACGCGCAGGAATAGCGGCAGCGCGGACCGCCGGCCGATATGCCGGCGCTCCGTGGCGCCTTCGCCTCGCCGGCAACCGGCAAGCGATCAGGCGGTCTTGATCGGGTATTTGGCGAAGATCTCCTCGGCTCGCTTGATCGCCTTGTCCATCGCCTGCTCGGGCGACATGCCGTTCGCGACGACATCGTTAAGCGCAACCTGATAAAGGTGCGCGGTGTTGACCTCGGCGATCGCCGGCGTCCACGCCTCGTACCAGGGGAAGATCGGGCCGAGCACCGCCATTTCGGTATGTGTTTTGCGGTGCTGGTCCTTGGGATCGAGCCACCACGGATCGTCCTTGACGATTGACGGCATCGGCGGCGCCCACCGACCGAGACCGCCCTTCAAATACGCGTCGAGAACCTTGGGTTCGATCGAATACTTCAGGAATTCAGTCGCCACCGCGACGTTCTTCGCCCCTTTCGGGATCACCGCCCCGAAGACGCCAACCTGTGACGGCAGCTGCTTGCCGTCGTCGCTGAGCGGCAAAGCGTGCGTGATCACGTCATCATATTCCTGCTTCTTGTGGATCAGCGCCAGCTCGGTCGACAGCGAACCGTCATAGTCCATTATGCACAGCTTAGAGTGGAATGCATTGTTGTCGTCGGCATCATTCCAGTTAAGTGAGCTCGGTGGGATATGGTGATCTTTGAACATCGTGGTCATCTTGGTCAGCGCCTTGACTAACGCCGCTTTGATCTGTGGGTCGCTGCCGTGATACTTGCCATCGGGGGTCACCACGTCCTTCCCCCCGTAAGCAGTGACGAACGCGTTGAAGGTGTTGATCGGATCGACGCCAATCGTGCTGACCACGAATCCCGTCGCGTAGGTATGGCGCATCCCCTGTTCCTGCAATTTTTTCTGGAGCGGCAGGAAGTAATCAATGAACGCGTCCCACGTCTTCGGGAATTGCGACGGGTTGCCGCCGGCTTTCTCGACTAGCGATCGCCAGATGTGAAACGGGGTGGCCGCTGCCTTCATCGGCACGGCGTGGATCGCCCGCTTTTTGGTTGTGTTGTCGTAGCATGACACGCTTGCCAACGCCACGTCGTTAAAGTTGTGCTTCTGGGTATCGACGATATCGGCCACTTCGCGCAAGTGACCCTGCCACGATTGCAGGGCGCAGAACTCGAAATCCGCAAACTCCATGACGTCCGGTACGACGCCGCTGGTGATCGCCGATACCTCTTTCTGGCGTAGCGGCGCAAACGGCACGATGCTGGCATTAAGCTTGTTGCCGCTCTGCTTCTCGTAGTCGGCGACGAGCTGACGGAATGCCGCGTCCTCCTCAGGGACGAAGCCCTGCGTCCACCACACTTCGGCGGTTTTCGCCTGGGCGTTGGCGATATAAGGCCGCGCCAGCGCCCCCGCCGCGACCACCCCGGCAGCTCCGCGCAATACCGAACGCCTCGTCGGGTAAGCCATCATTTCCTCCCAAATAGGCCCGCCGCATGCGGGCGTCTTTTTTGGACGGCAAAGGATAGCGCAACGCTGCTCTTGCGCCAAACGACAACTATGTTTCTTTTTGAATGGACGCATCCCGGCCTGCCGGGCGGCAGGCCGGGACGACCGGGCTGGTCAGGTCGCGATCTGGTACCGGGAAAAGATGTCGGCAACCCGCTTTATCGCCTTGTCGACCGCCGCCTTCGGGGTCATCCCGCTGGCAATGACCTCGTGGAACGCGACATTGAACGGGTGCTCGGCCCGCACCTGCGCCCAGGCGGGGTTGTAGCTGAAATAATACTGGACGAGCGGCGCGCCGCCCATGCCGATCTTGACGTAGGGCGGCACATGCGGGTCGCGCTTGGTATCGGTCCACCAAGTGTCGGTCTTGACCAGCTCCGGAAAGGCCGGCAGATACCGGCCAAGCCCGCCCTTGGCGTTTTTCGCATTGACCTCGGGCTCGAGCATAAAGCCGGCAAACTCCTTCGCCACGGCAAGGTTTTTGGCGCCTTTCGGGACGATCATCTCGAACACCCCGATCTGGCGCGGGATCACCTGCCCGTCATTGCTGAGCGGCAGGTCGTGCGTGATGACCTCGTGATAATAGGCCTCCCGCTGGTTGCGCAACATAGCCAGCTCGGTCGACAAGGTGCCGTCGAAATCCATCACGCACAGTTTCGAATGGAACGCGTTGTTGTCGTCGGCATCGTTCCAGTTGACCGAGCTGGGCGGGATGTGGCCATTCTTGTAAAGCGTGGTCAGCTTCTCGATGGCCTTCAGGACCGCCTCGTGGACTTGCGGGTCGTTGCCGTTGAACTTGCCGTCCCTGCTGACGATATTGCGGCCGCCATAGGCGAGCATGAATTGATTGAAAGTGTTGTTGGGGTCGTTGCCGATCGTGCTGACGACAAAGCCGGAGGCATAGGTGTGCCGCATGCCCATCGCGTTCAGCTTCTTTTGGATCGGCGGGAAAAAGTCGATGAACTCGTCCCATTTGTTCGGGAGGTCGGAGACCTTGTAGCCCGCCTTTTCGATCAGGCTGCCCCAGATATGGAACGGCGTAAACGAGACCTTGGATGGGATGCCATAGAAGCTGCGCTTCTTCTCCTTGTTATTGTAGCAGTAGGCCGATTCGACCGCTTCCGGCCACATCTTTGATTTATGTTTCTCGACGACATCGGTAACGTCCTCGAGCCGCCCCTCCCAGGCCTGCAACGGCAGGAACTCGGACGGGCTTGCAACCGTCAGGTCGGGGACGAGGCCGCTGGTGACCGCCGAAACGATCTTCTGCCGCAACGGCGCGAAGGGCACGATGCTGTAGGCGATCTTGTTGCCGCTCTGCTTTTCGTAATCGGCGACGGTCTCGCGGAACGCCGCATCCTCCTGCGGCACAAAGCCCTGCACCCACCATACTGTCGCGGTCTTCGCCTCCGCGCGCGCGAGATAGGGTCGCGCCACGGCACCGGCCGCGGCAATCCCGACGGATGCCTGCAATAGCGAACGCCTGGTCAGATAGGTCATCGCGATTCCTCCCGTTCCATGCCGCCCGTCTTGTCGCGGGTCGCGCATACGGGAAGATCATAACGCTTCCGGCGAAGCTCTGCCAACCGGTCGCGCTCAGGCCCCCGGCAGCCTCCTCCGGGTTGCTCCGAAGGAGGCCGTGTTCAGCGGCCAGGCGCGGGGAGACCGATCCAGGCTCCCCGCGCTGGCACACCGGGTATTTGCGGCTCAGCCCTCCGCGATCGGGTACTTGGCGAAAATTTCCTTGGCCCGTTTGAGCGCTTTGTCCGCGGCGTCCTCCGGCTTCGTGCCGCCGGTGATGGCGCCGTGGAGAGCCACCTGAAAAACGTGCTCGTTATCAAGCTGAGCGGCGGCCGGGTTGTAGCCGACGTAGAGCGGCACCGTCGGCGTGAACAGGATCTGCTTGATATAGGTCGCCCGGTGCGGGTCGGTGGATTTGAGCCAGAACGGATCGTCCTTGGCGACCGTGGGATAGGGGATCGCCCAACGCCCGAGCCCGCCTTTCAAGTATGCGTTCAACACCTTGGGCTGGATCGCGTATGTCAGGAAATCCTTGGCGACCTTGACGTTTTTGGCGCCCTTCGGGATCACCGCATCGACGATCCCAATCTGCGACGGCAGCAGTTTGCCATCGTCGCCCTTCGGGATCGCATGCGTCATGATATCGTTATATTTCGCCTTGTCGTGATAGAGGGCGAGCTCCATCGACAATGAGCCGTTGAAATCAGCGACCATCTGCTTGGCGTGGAACGCATTATTGTTGTCGGCGTCGGCCCAGTTGATCGCGCTGTGCGGCACATAGCCGCCCTTGAGCAGCGCGATCATTTGGGTCATTGCCTTGACCACCGCCTCCTTGATTGCCGGATCGTCGGCGTGGAGCTTGCCGTCTCGGGTGACCAGGCCCTGACCGCCATGCGCATTGAGATAGGCGGCGAAGGTGCGGACCGGGTCGTTCCCCTGGCTGCTGATCTCCAGCCCCCAGGCATAGGTGTGGCGCATCCCCTGGTCGCGCAGCTTCTGCTGCATCGGCTTGAAGAAGTTGATGAAATCGGTCCATTTATCCGGGATGTCGGATACCTTGTGCCCCGCCTTCTCGACCAGCGACTTCCAGATGTGGAATGTCGCGGCCGACGCCTTCATCGGCACGCCATAATAGGCGCGCCCCTTGGTTGCGCTGTTGTAGTTATATGCGTGGAGCAGCGCGGCTTCGAGGTATTGCGGCTTTTGCGTATCGACGACGTCGCTGACATCGAGAAGCTGACCCTTCCAGGCGCTCAGCGAAGTCAGGAAGTAATTCGTCATCTCCATTACATCGGGGACTTCCCCGCTTGTCAGCGCCGACACCTCCTTTTGGCGTAGCGGAGCATCCGGGAGGATGCTGTAATCGATCTTGTTGCCGCTCGCTTTTTCATAGCCCGCGACGAGTTCGCGGAACGCAGCATCCTCGCTCGGCAGGTAGCCCTGGGTCCACCACACCTTTGCAGTCTGGGCTTCGGCGTTGGCGATATAGGGCCGCCCCAGAGCGCCCGCGGCCGCGATGCCGAGGGATGCGTGCAGTACCGAACGCCTGGTCACCTTGATCATCATGTCTCCTTTTTTGAGGTCAGCCCGAATATTGGGCAGCCGCTCTTTTTCGGCACCGGACTCTAGCGCGCCTGGCTCCTGCCGCGCCACCGCGTCATGGGAGGTATCCATTGACCGATGGTGTAGGACGGCGGGGCGGGTTGGCAGCGGCTTTGCCGCCGGCCGTTGGCCCGACAAAAAACTCCCCCGGATCGCTCCGGGGGAGTTCGAGACGGCCGGAGACGAAGCGGTCCGAAGCCGCCCCTCTCGTCAGTTTAGCCTTTGACTCCGCCCATCGTCAGGCCGGAGGTCATCTTGCGCCGGAACCAGTAATAGACGAAAATCGGCGGCAACGCGTACACCACCGCGGTCGCCATCATATAATTCCATGGCGCTTCGTCGCTGTTGAGGAACTGCGCCAGCGCCACCGGCACGGTCATGCTGCGTTTGTCCGACAGCAATAGGAACTGGTAGAGGTACTCGTTCCAAGCCAACAGCAGCGCGTAGGTGCCGACCGCGACCAGCGCCGGCGCCATCAGCGGCAGATAGATGCGGAAGTAGATCTGGATAGGCGAAGCGCCGTCGATGCGCGCCGACTCGTCCAACTCCATCGGAATGCTGCGGCCGTATTGCTGAAAGATGAACATCGCGTACGGGGTGGCGAAGGTCACCTCGGCGGCAATCACCGACCACAAATTGTTGGTGAGGCCATAAATCTGCATAATCCGATAGAATGGGATCGCGAGGAACGAGGCCGGGATCACGTAGGTCAGCAGCGCCGCGTTCGATATCAGCCAACCGTGGTTGATACGCATGCGCGAGATCGAGAAGCTCGCCGCCGACGCTATCGCCAGCGTCAGGAAGGTCGTCGCCGCTCCGACATAGATGCTGTTGCCGAACTGGTGCCAGAAGTTTGCCAGATACCAGTAGCCCTCGGTGAAGACGACCCAGTAGCCTTCGGTCGAAGGATAGCTCGGGAATAGGTTGCCGCTGAACACATCGTTATGGCCTTCGAACGAGACCATAATGATGTTGTAGATCGGCAGCAGCGTCCAGAACATCAGGGCGATGCTGAAGATGCCCGCGGCCACTGCGGTGATGATGCGCCGCCGCCGCGCGGCCCGCCGCATCGTCTGCGACTGCGCGCGGCCGGCCACGACCGCGCTGGCTTCAAAGGTGGTGGTCGTCATAGCTGCACCTGCGAGGTCCGGAACTTGCGCATCAAAATGATGACCAGCGGGATCAGCAGCGGTAGCGCAGAGATGACGGCCGCCACACCGAGCCGCGGTTCCGCGAGGTCGAACGCATAGCGGATGCCGAGCGTCGCGAGAACGTGGGTGGTGTCGGCCGGCCCGCCGCCGGTCACAAAGTAGATCGTGTTAAAATCGCCGAGCGAGAAGATCGTCGAGAGCAAGGTGCAGATCAGGTACAAATTGGCAAGCAGCGGAAAGCTGACATGAATAAAGCTGCGGATGCCGGTTGCCCCGTCGACCTTGGCCGCATCCTTGATCTCGGACGGGATCGCCATGCGCCCGGCGAGCAGGATCACGGTCCAGAACGGCATCCATTTCCAAATGTGCGACAGCATCGCCGAGCCAAGCGCGGTCCAGCGCGAGGTCAGCCAATCCGGAGCGGTGATGTGGAAGACATCGTAGATCAGGTTGTTGAGCAGGCCGAACTCGCCGTTCAGCAGCCAGTGGATCGAGATGAAGACCGGCAAGGACGGCACTGCCCAGGGCAGGACGAAGATCATCAACAGCGCCTTGTTCCACCAGCCGGGCCGCATGAAGAAGCCCGACAGTAGAAGCGCACAGAACATCTTGAGATTGATGGCAACCCCGAGATAGATCGCCGTGTTGACCAGCGTCATCTCGTAGATCGGATCGGAAAACAGCTGGGTGTACAGCTTCGGTTCGCTGCCCATCCAGATGCCGAAGGCGACCGGATAGACAACGAACACGAAAAATACAAGGATGTACGGCACGCAGAAGGCCAGCGCCCATGCGTATTCCGAGCCTTGCAAGTGCCCGCGCCAGAAGCGGCTGCGGAGCCGCCCGGCCAGATTAGGCTGGGTGGCAACCGCCGCTCTGTTGGGTAGGACCTGTGTGCCGTCCGCCATGGTTTCCTCTCAGGGCCGTTACGCCTTGATTTCGTACTTGATGAAGATATCATCGATCCGTTTGAACGCCTTCGTCACGGCATCGGCCGGCTTCATGCCGCCGGCGGTCACGTCATGAATCGCGACGTTGAACGGATGTTCGGTGCGCACCTGCGCCCAGGCCGGGTTATAGATGTAGTAGTATGGCACCAAGGGCGCGCCGCCGAAAGCCTCCTTAACATATGGCGGCCGGTGCGGGTCCTGCTTCGGGTCGGTCCAGAACGGATCGTTTTTGACCAGCTCCGGGAACACCGGCAGCCAGCGGCCGAGGCCGCCCTTCAGGAACTTGCCGTTTATCTCCGGCGTGATGATGTATTTTGAGAACTCTTTGGCAGCCTGAACGTTCTTTGCGCCCTTCGGAATCATTAAATAGTTGACACCGAATTGCCGCGTCATCACTTCGCCGTTGTCATCAAGCGGCAGGTCGCCGGTGCTCGGCAGATTTGTGATGACTTCGTGATAATAGGCCTGCTTGCCCTCCGGCGTCCGCAGCATCGCCAGTTCGGTGGACAGCGTGCCGTCGAAATCCATCACCGCCAATTTCGAATGGAACGCATTGTTGTCATCGGCATCGTTCCAATTGACCGAGCTCGGTGGGATGGCGCCGTTCTTGAACAGGGTCGACAGCTTGTCGACCGCCCGGACCACCGAATCGTGAACTTTCGGGTCCTTGCCGTTGAACTTGCCGTCCTTGCCGACGATGTTGGCGCCGCCGTAGGCGAGCATGAACTGCTGGAAGGTGTTGGTCGGATCGTTGCCGATCGTGCTGATCACGAAGGCGCTGGCATAGGTGTGCCGCATGCCCATCGACTGCAGCTTCTTCGCGACCGGCGGGAAGAAATCGATGAATTGATCCCACTTGCCGGGGATGTCCGACAGCTTGTGCCCGGCCTTCTCGACGAGGCTGCCCCAGATGTGGAAGGGCACCACCGCTCCCTCGAACGGCACGCCGTAGACGCCGTGCTTTTTCTCGACGTTATTGTAACAGATCGCGGACGCGGCGGCGATCGGCAGCATCTTGGATTTCTGCGTATCCAGAACGTCGCTCATCTCTTCGAGCCGGCCGGCCCAGGCCTGCTCCGGCACCACCTCGGGAGGGGTCGCATAAATCAGATCGGGCACGACACCGCTGGTGATCGCCGAGACGATCTTCTGCCGCAGCGGCGCGAACGGCACAATGCTGTAAGCGATCTTATCGCCGGTCTTCTTCTCGTACTCCGCGACCAGCTCGCGGAACGCCGCGTCCTCTTGCGGGACGAAGCCCTGCACCCACCAGACCGTAATCGTCTTGGCCTGCGCGTTGGCGACGAACGGGCGCGCCAGGGTTCCCGCCGCGGCGAGGCCGAGCGAGTTGTTGATCAAGGTGCGGCGGGTGATTCCTGGCATAACGTTTCCTTCCCCTGGTTGGCGGCCCGGACCCGCCACACAGCGCGCCCGCAGCCATGGTGACAGCACATGGCAGCTTCGCGATGGCGAGTCAATGCCTCCGAAAGTATGTGGCCGCATGCGGCTCCGCACGGCAGAAGTGGCGCGGCCAACCCTCGCCGGGCGTGCTGTTTGGCGACAGAGCAAGGGCGCCCCGGCTTGTTGCCGAGCCGGCGGCGTTGGGCTAAACCGCGCCGACGGTCGTTTATGGGCGGAGAATGACGCAGCAGCTTGACAACGCCGCGCGATCGAGGGCGATCGCGGTGACCCTGCCGGACGGCAGCCGGCGCGACTTCCCCCATCCGGTCAGCGGCGCCGAGTTGGCCGCCGCGATCGGCCCCGGTCTCGCTAAGGCGGCGATCGCGATTACGATCGACGGCAAGCCGCGCGACCTCGCCGCCATTATCGATCGCGACTCCCGGGTCGCGATCGTCACCCGCGACACGGCCGAGGGGGTAGAGATCCTGCGCCACGACGCGGCGCACGTGATGGCCGAGGCGGTCAAAGAACTCTATCCCGACACGGAGGTCACCTTCGGCCCGGCGACCGAGACCGGGTTCTACTACGATTTCGCCCGCGCCGAGCCGTTCACCCCGGACGACCTCGCGAGGATCGAGGAGCGCATGCGCGAAATCGTGCGGCGCGACGAGACGATCACCCGCGAAGTATGGGACCGCGACCGCGCGGTCGCCTTCTTCGCCGCCATCGGCGAGCGCTACAAGGCCGAATATATCGGCGAAATCCCGCCGGGCGAGGAGATCAGCCTCTACCGCCAGGGCAACTTCGTCGATCTGTGCACCGGGCCGCACCTGCCTTCGACCGGCCGGCTCGGCCAGGCCTTCAAGCTGATGAGCGTCGCAGGCGCCTATTGGCGCGGCGACCCCAATAACGCGCAATTGCAGCGCATCCACGGCACCGCGTGGCCGTCGCAGAAGGAGCTCGACCAATACCTGTTCCGCCTCGAAGAGGCCGAGCGTCGCGACCACCGCAAACTGGGACGCGA
>DASUKH010000020.1:0-5549 GCA_036278835.1 Allostellaceae bacterium | reverse complement strand
ATCACGGCCGCACCTTTCTGATGCGGGCCCGCCGCAACCCGCCGAAGGTCGATAGAAACGCGCCGGCGTCGGGCCGCCGGGCGGTGCTCTACGCCACCTGTTTCGCCAACTACAACAACCCGTCGATCGGCGAGGCGGCGCAGGCGGTGCTGGCGAAAAACGGGGTCGAGGCGGAGGTCCTTTATCCCGGCTGCTGCCGCATGCCGCAACTCGAGGCGGGCGACCTCGCCAAGGTCGCCGACTCGGCCCGCCACGTCGCGGCGGCGCTCGACCCCTATATCGACCGCGGCTACGACATCGTGGCGCTGGTGCCGTCCTGCGCGCTGATGCTGAAATTCGAATGGCCGCTGATCGTGCCGGACGATCCGGCGGTCGCGCGGCTGTCGAAGGCGACCTTCGACATCTCGGAATACATCGTCGATATCGCCAAGAAGGAGGGGCTGGCGCCGGGGCTGCAGCCGCTCGACGGCGGCGTCACCCTGCACATCGCCTGCCACGCGCGAGCGCAGAACATGGGGCATAAGGCGGCCGAAATGCTGCGCCTCGTGCCGGAAGCGGACATCGCGGTGATCGAGCGGTGCTCCGGCCACGGCGGCTCATGGGGGGTGATGAAGGGCAATTTCGAGACGGCGCTCAAGGTCGGAAGGCCGGTGTTCCGCCAGGCGCTGCGCGACAAGCGGTCCTATGTCTCGTCGGAATGCCCGCTCGCCGGGATGCACATCGTCCAGGGCATGCAGATGCAGGCAAAGGATGCGGCGGTGCCGGACCATGCGCCGCACCCGATCGAGCTTTTGGCGCGCGCCTATGGCCTCGCGGCCGAGGCGCGGCCGACCGAACGGAGAGAGACATGAGCGATCCGCAAGCCGCCGGCCGGCGGCATCTGACTCGCGCCGACATCCTGCCATTGGAGGAATACGCCAAGGTACGGCGCCAGCGCCGGGCCGAGATCAGCGAACTCAAAAAGCGCCGGCGGGTCGAAATCGGCCCGTTCGCCGCGTTTTATTTCGAGAATTTCGACACGATGTGGCAGCAGGTCCAGGAGATGCTCTACATCGAGAAAGGCGGCGAGGCGCAGATCGCCGACGAGCTCGAAGCCTACAACCCGTTGATCCCGCAGGGAGAGGAGCTGGTCGCGACGGTCATGTTCGAGATCGACGACCCGGCCCGCCGGGAGCGCGAGCTGGCGCGGCTCGGCGGCATCGAGGACCGCGCCTTTATCGAGGTTGCGGGCGGCCGCATCCGGGGCGAAGCAGACCCAACCCGCGAGAACACCAGCCCCGAGGGCAAGGCCTCGTCGGTGCAGTTTCTGCGGTTCGGTTTTGCGCCGGAGCAGATCGCCGCCTTCAAGGCGCCGGGCGCGCGGGTCGTCATCGGCTTCGACCACCCGAATTACGGCCATATGGCAGCACTGCCCGAACCCGTGCGGGCCGCGCTGGCCGAGGATTTCGCCTGAGGGCCGGCGGCTTTCTCACCGTCTGCGCTGGTGTTCATGCGTTCCGGGTTCGCGGGCTGCGCCCGCGCCCCGGAATGACGGCCGTCTGGATTCCCAGTCGCTGCTGCGCAATCAGGACGCTGCGCGGTAATCGATCAGCTGGCGCACCGGCGCGCCCGATTTGAGGCGGGCGAAGCCGTCATTGATCTCGTCGAGGCGGAGCCGGCCGGAGATCAGGTGGTCGAGCTTGAGCCGGCCCTGCTTCCACAAAGAGAGGAGCCGCGGCATGTCGACCCGGAAGCGGTTGCCGCCCATTGAGGTGCCCTGGATTTTGCGGTCGCGCAGGAAATCGAACCCGTGCAGTTCGATCTTCAGGCCGAACGGCACCATGCCGATAATCGTCGCGGTGCCGCCGGGGCGCAGCATGCGGAAGGACTGCTCGGCGGTGTCCTTGGTGCCGAGCGCCTCGAACGAATAATGCACCCCGCCTTTTGTCATGTCGCGGACCAGCTCCACCGGGTCGGCGTTGCTGGCGTTGACCGTGTCGGTGGCGCCCATTTCGCGGGCCAGGTCGAGCTTTGCCGGCACCGTGTCGATCGCGATGATCCGCTCGGCCCCGGCGAGGGCCGCGCCGTTGACCGCCGAGAGCCCGACCCCGCCGCACCCGATCACCGCGACGGTCGAGCCGGGCTCGACCTTGGCGGCGTTGAACACCGCGCCGACCCCGGTCATCACGCCGCAGCCGACCAGCGCGGCGCGGTCCAATGGGATGTCGTCGTCGATTTTCACCATCGAATTCTCGTGGACCAGCATCTCTTCGCCGAACGACGACAGATTGAACGCCTGGTTCATCTGCGCGCCCTTCCAGGTCATGCGCTTCGCCTGACCCGGCAGCATCTTGACGTCGGTGTTCTCGCACAAATTCGGGTGGCCGGTGAGGCATTGCGGGCAGGTGCCGCAGAAGACGCTCAGGCAGGTGATGACGTGGTCGCCCGGCTTGACGTAGCTCACTCCGTCGCCGACCGCCTCGACCACCGCCGAGCTTTCGTGACCGAGCACCACCGGGGTCGGGATCGGGTAGAGGCCCTCGATGAAATGGAGGTCGCTGTGGCACAGCCCGGCGAAGGCGGTGCGCAGCAGCACTTCGCGGCTCTTCGGCTTTTCGACCGCGACCTCCTCGATCGTCAACGGCTGGTGTGGCGCGTGCAGGACGGCGGCTTTCATCGCGGTAGCTCCTCCTGTTCGATCCGGGAATGCTAGCGCGATGCCGCGGCCCGGTCACCCGGCTCAGCGCGCCGGCGGCGGCTCGATGAACTCGCCGGCGCCGTGCCCGGAGGGCACCGGCCGGGCGGTCGGATCGGGAGCCGGCGGCGCGGCTGCGGGGGCCGGCACCGCCGGCGGCGGCGGCATGCCGGCGGCGGGCGAGAGCGGCACCGGCTCCCCGGTCCCGCCCGGCGCGGTGGGCTTCGGCTTCGGGACCTCTACGGCCCCGGCGCGGCGCCGGCGCGGTCGGAGCGCCCGGCGCCGCGGCGGGTGAAGCCGCGGTTCGAGGGCGGCCAGTTCGGCGCGGCTGGCCTCGGGCAGCAGCAGCCCGCCGCAGGTTCGGCTCGCATAGACGCACGAAGCGGCGGTGCCCGACAGTTCCAGGCTCTGCCGGAAATAGCTCGCCGCCCCCACCGGATAGCCAAGACCGGCGGCGGCGCTGCCGAGATAATACAGCGTCAGATCGTCCTGATAGCCGATGCTCAGCACCAGCCAGGCAAGCTCGCGCCAGCGCCCCTCGCGATTGAGCAAGACCGCCTGCGGCACCGCCGCCCGCCATTGCTCGACGCAGGCCTCGCGGCAGCGCAGCAGCGGCTCGCCGCTCGGCAAGAGCGCGATGCCCGTCGCCGGGGGGAGCGCTGGCCGGGCGACGCAGCCCGCCAGAATGAGCAGAAAAAGTGCTAACGGAGCTCTCGAAACCGTCTTGCGCATGCCTTTCCCTCGCCTCGAACGACAGCTTATCTCAATCAACACGGCAAATCCCGCACAACCGCTCGACTCTTTTGCATGCGACGGCCGGCGATTGACCGCAGCCGCGGCCCGTGCTGTTTATCGCGGATGCTAGGCGGCATGGATCAGGGGAAGCGAGCGGTGCCCGGCAACGCGGCGTCGGGGGCGATCCGCGCCCTGCGGCTGCTGTTCCTCGGCATGATCGTGGTGCCGCTGGTGCTTGGGGCGGTCGGCGCCTACCTGTCGCACCGCACCACCTACGACAATGCCGTAAACGGGCTCGCCGAAGCGGTCGCTGTCGCCGAAGAGAACACCAACAAGGTGCTCGAAACCCACATGCTGGTCGCCGCCCGCATCGAGGATCTGCTCGGCGGGTTGAGCGACGAGCAGATCCGCGGCAATGAGCAGGCCCTGCACAACCGCATCTCCGCGCAGATCAAGGACGTGCCGGAAGTCGCGGCGGCCTGGGTCATCGATGCGGACGGGCACGAACTCGTCAGCGCCCGCGTCTATCCGGTCGACCGCACGCTGGTCAATTCGAGCCGGGCGGATTTTCAGGCGCTGAAAAATCCGAAAATCCGGGCCTACATCTGGGCGGTGCGGGCGCGCAGCCTCGATAACGGCGTCTACCGGCCGTACTTCACGGTAAGCCGGCGGCTGACCGGACCCGACGGCAGCTTCCGCGGCATCATCGTTGTCGCGGTGTCCGGCAACTACGTCGCATCCTTTTACGATTCGCTGCTCGGCGACACGGCGTACACCGCCAGCGTGCTGCGCGAGGACGGCACCGTCCTGGCGCATTACCCGATGACCGGGGTCAAGACCGCTACGGCCGGCGGCATGCTGGCGAAGGCGATGGCGGCCAAAAGAAAAAGCGGCATCGTCGCGACCGGCATGCCGCTCGAAGCGGAGGGCAGCATCGTCGCCTACCGGCGGCTCGCCGATTATCCGATCTATGTCGCAATCGGCCGTACCCGCGCGTCGATCCTGCGCGAGTGGCTGTATTCGATCGCCGGCTATGCGGGGATCGGCATCGCTGCGGCGATCGGGCTGATGGCGCTGACCTTGCTGGCGTTGCGCAGGACCCGCCGCGAACAGCAGGCGCTGGCGCAAGCGCGCGACGCGGTCGCCGAGCGTGCGGCGATCGAGGCGCAGCTTTACCAGGCCCAGAAAATGGAGGCGGTCGGCCTCTTGACCGCCGGCATCGCGCACGATTTCAACAATCTGCTGACCGTCGTCGCCGGTCACATCGCGCTTCTCGAAAGCGATCCGGAATGCCCCGCGCCGCGCCGCGAGAAGCTGATCGGGCTGGCATTGGGCGGCTGCGAGCGGGCCGCCGCGCTGACCAAGCGCCTGTTGAGTTTCGCCCGCCGCGAACCGGCCGATCCGCAGCCGACCGATGCCAACGAGGCGGTGCGCGGCATGTCCGAGCTGCCGTGGCGCTCGATGAGCGATCAGATCGCCACCGAATTCCGCCTGCAGCCGAACCTCTGGCCGGTCTTCGTCGATGCCCAGCAGCTCGAAAACGCGCTGCTCAATATCGCCCTCAACGCGCGCGATGCGATGGCCGGGCGCGGTACGCTGACGATCGAGACCGCCAACACCACTTTCGACGACGCTTATGCTGCGGCCCATCCCGGGGTGACGCCGGGCTTGTATATCGAAATCCGGGTCGGCGACACCGGTTGCGGCATGCCGCCCGAAGTGCGCCGGCGCGCCTTCGACCCGTTTTTCTCGACCAAGGAGGCCGGCAAAGGGACGGGGCTCGGGCTGTCGCAGGTTTACGGCTTTGTAACCCGGTTCGGCGGCTATTGCGCGATTGACAGCACGCCGGGCCAGGGCACGACGATCAAGCTCTATTTGCCGCGCTATGTCGGCGAGCGCGAGAGCGCGGAGGCCGGCGGCGGCGTTGCTGCGGCGAGCCGCGATCGCGAGGCGGGCCCGCGCCTGTCGGCCGTCGGGGGCCGCTGAGCGGTTGCCCGCGGCGCGCCTCGGCCGGTCTTGGACAGGTTTGGCCGGCGCGATCCACCTTCATTGAACCGTCATTCCCGCTTTCGCAACGCTTTCGCGGGGGTGACGAAATAATACCGACGAGCCTTGGAACCGACTCTCGCCGGCACGAGAT
>DASUKH010000019.1:0-15630 GCA_036278835.1 Allostellaceae bacterium | reverse complement strand
ATCTCGAAGTCGTCGCGCGCATCGGGGTCGGCTATGACGCGGTCGATGTGCCGGCGCTGACCCGCCGCAAGCTGCCGCTGATGATCGCCGGCACCGCCAATTCGGTCAGCGTCGCCGAGGCCGGCGTGTTCCTGCTGATGTCCCTGGCGCGGCGCGGCGCTTATATGGACCGGATGGTCAAGGAGGGACGCTGGCGCGACCGCTACAGCGACCTGCCGGTCGATCTTTACGCCAAGACCGCGCTCGTCATCGGCTTCGGCAAGATCGGCTCGCGCTCGGCCAAGCGCCTCGCCGCGATGGAGATGAACGTCCTCGTTTACGATCCCTACACCTACTCCGAGACGATCCGCGGTATGGGCTACGAGCCGGTCGGCGACCTCGACGAGGGGGTGGCGCGTGCCGATTTCATCACGATCCACTGCCCGAAGACGCCGGAGACGATTGGCCTCTTCAACGCCGCCCGGCTCGCCAGGATGAAGCGGACGGCGTTCCTCGTAAACACCGCGCGCGGCGGCATCGTCGATGAGAAGGCGCTTTACAATGCGTTGTCCGAAAAACGCATCGCCGGCGCCGCTCTCGACGTGTTCGACCAGGAGCCGACCCCGGCGGACAACCCGCTCCTGACTCTGCCCAATTTCCTGGCGGCGCCGCACATGGCCGGGGTGACCCGCGAGGCGGTGGACCGCATGGCGATCGTCACCGTCCAGAATCTCCTCTCCGTCCTCGACGGCAAGCCCAACCGCGAGAACGTCGTCAACAAGGAGGTGTTGGGCTGATGAAATGGGGCTGGCACGGAGCCCGGGCAGGATGATTATCCGGTCATGGCCGGGCTTGTCCCGGCCATCCACGGAAACCGGCATAAATCTTACCGGTTCGCATGGATGCCCGGCACAAGGCCGGGCATGACGATATTGACCCTCGACCCGGTGAGATCACCCGTTTAGGAGGGCACCATGTTCGATTCTCAGACGCTGTCCCTCGCCGAGCGGGTGCTGGCGGCTTGCCGGGTGCGCAAATGGCGGCTCGCAACAGCCGAATCCTGCACCGGCGGCCTCGTCGCGGCGGCGCTGACCGCCATCGCCGGCTCGTCCGATGCCGTCGAGCGCGGCTTTGTCACCTACTCGAACGAGGCGAAGAGTACGCTGCTCGGCGTGCCGGCCGAGACGATCGCGATGCATGGCGCGGTCAGCGCCCAAACCGCCGCGGCGATGGCGCGCGGCGTTCTGGCCCGAGCGCCGGTCGATCTCGCGGTGTCGATTACCGGGGTCGCCGGCCCCGGCGGCGGCACCGCGCAGAAGCCGGTCGGCCTCGTCTATCTCGGGCTGGCGACCAAGGCCGGCGCAGCACGGGTCGAGCGCCACGTCTTCCCCGGCGACCGCACCGCGATCCGCCACGCCGCCCTGCTCCTCGCCCTCGAATTGCTCCTCGAAGAGACGCGCGCCGGCTAGGCTCTCTCCGCAGGTCAATAAACGACGACGCTGCGGATCGACTCGCCGGCGTGCATCAGGTCGAAGCCCTGGTTGATGTCGTCGAGCTTCAAGGTGTGCGTGATCAAATCGTCGATGTTGATCTTTCCGTCCATGTACCAGTCGACAATCTTCGGCACATCGGTGCGGCCCCTGGCGCCGCCGAACGCGGTGCCCTTCCAGACCCTGCCGGTCACCAGCTGAAACGGCCGGGTGCTGATCTCCTGGCCGGAGGCGGCGACCCCGATGATGACGCTGACCCCCCAGCCGCGATGGCAGCATTCGAGGGCTTGGCGCATCGTCTGCACGTTGCCGATGCATTCGAAGCTGTAATCGGCGCCGCCTTTCGTCAGGTCGACCAGGTACGGCACGAGGTCGCCCTGGACCTCGGCGGGGTTGACGAAATGCGTCATGCCGAACTTCTCGGCGAGCGCGCGGCGGCGCGGGTTGGTGTCGACCCCGACGATCATGTCGGCGCCGACCATCCGGCAGCCCTGCACGACATTGAGGCCGATGCCGCCGAGGCCGAACACGACCACCCGCGCGCCCGGCTCGACCTTTGCCGTGTTGATCACCGCCCCGACCCCGGTGGTGACGCCGCAGCCGATGTAGCAGACCTTATCAAACGGCGCGTCCTCGCGGATCTTCGCCACCGCGATCTCCGGCAACACCGTGAAGTTCGCGAAGGTAGAGGTTCCCATGTAGTGGAACAGCCTGTCGCCGCCCAGCGAGAAGCGGCTGGTGCCGTCGGGCATCACGCCTTGCCCCTGGGTCGCGCGGATCGCGGTGCAGAGATTGGTTTTGCGCGACAGGCAGGACGGGCACTGCCGGCATTCAGGGGTGTAGAGCGGGATCACGTGGTCGCCCTTTTTGAGGCTCGTCACCCCCGGCCCGACCTCGACGACGATGCCAGCGCCCTCATGCCCGAGGATCGCCGGGAACAGCCCCTCGGGATCGGCGCCCGACAGCGTGTACGCGTCGGTGTGGCAGATGCCGGTCGCCTTTATTTCGACCAGCACCTCCCCCGCCTTCGGCCCGTCGAGCCGAACCGTCTCGATCGTCAGGGGCTGGCCCGCCTTGTGGGCCACCGCCGCGCGCGTTTCCATCAACTACTCCCCTTTTGCGATTCAACGATCCAGGGATCAATCAAATTTAAGCCGCAGCCGGCGAAATCACGAATGTCGCGGGTTGCAACATCGGCACCGAGCGCGAAGGCAATTGCCGCGATCTGGGCGTCGAAACCTTCTATGGGCCTGCCTGATTGACGTCGCGCCACCACTATTTCGGCGTATCGCTCGGCTGCGGTGGCATCAAACGGCAGTACGCGGCCGGCGAGGTCCTCGGTAAATACGGCCTCAGCGGCAGCCGCAAGCGCCGCGCGCCGTCGGCCTTCGGGGAGTGCTGCAATCCCATACAGAATCTCTGCCTTGTTGAGGCTGGTTGTGAACAATTCTTCGGGCGGTCGGGCCGCAACCCAAGCGAACAGCGCCGGATTTGGGTTTGCCTTCATCAATTCCGAAATCACATTCGTGTCGAGCACGATCATGGATCGAACTCAGGAGGCGGTTCGGCCGATACTGGCGGATGCCGAATCAAATCGTCCACCCCGCCGAGCGGCGCGAAGCGCCGATGAATCGCCTCCGCAAGATTGGGCTTGGCATTACGCCGATCATCCAGAAGTGCGTCGGTCAGGATGTCCAGCGCTTCGGCTTCGATCGAGCGGCCATGAAGCGTGGAACGCCGCCGAAGGCGGGAGAGAAGCTCGGCATCAACACCGCCGATATTAAGCACGACCCGACGCTTATCACTGATCGCCGGTTCCCGGAGCCGATAGCGCGTCGCCTTCGTGAAGAGTGGATCATCGGGCGTTTCGACGCCGCGTGAAGCAACGACATAGCCCCTCATTTCCATGACGCACCGCGTGATCTTGCCAAAGGTCGTCCGCGCATCTTTGCCGCGCACCCAATCTCCCAGGCCCAGCAGCTTTGTGCTCGCAGCAATGACGGCGGGGCGCTGGCGGGCGGTGAGGCGCTCCATTTCCGCTACCGTGTCGTCGCTACGCAAGATGTCCCATACCGCCTGCGGATCGCGCAGCCGCTGCATCGCGGCTCGCAGATGCGGCAGCACATACTGTTGATAGTCGCTATCGAGCATCCGCGCCTCCTGAGTTGCTCGTAGAATTATGCGTGGTTTAGAAGGTGTTCAAGAGGGGTCGCTCCGAAATTCGGCTCGGTCCATCATCTCGAGGGCGGTGCGGCCGAGGAGGCCGTGGGGGTTGGCGAGGGTTTCGGGGAGTTCGAAATGGTTGTAGTGCTCCGCGACGAGGAGCTGCGCCTCCTTGCCGGCGGCGGTGACAGCGGCGGCGAAATCACGGCTCTGGCGCTGGAATTCCGGGGTTTCCAGGGTGCCGTACGCGACGACCAGCGGGGCGTGCAGCCGGTCGAGGTGGCGGATCGGGCTTAAGGCGGCCACCGTCGCGTCGTCGAACTTCACGTATTGGCTGCGCGCCGACCGGCGGACCGGTTCCAGGTCGTACATCCCGCTGACCAATAATCCGCCCTTGATCAGGTCGGCCGGCAGATCGAACCGCCCGGGCCAGTCAGCAGTCAGCGCCACCGCCGCGAGATGGGCGCCCGAGGAGTGGCCGCCGATATAAAGCCGCCCGGGATCGCCGCCGAACCGGCCGGCATTTCGATAGACCCAGGCAACCGCACGGCAGACCTGGTCGGCCGGCACCGTGAGATTGCCGCCGGCATCCTGCACCCAGGAAAAATCCGGCACGACGTAATGGGCGCCGGCGGCGAGATACATCTCGGCCGGCTCGGCGAACTCGGCGGCAAGGCCGGCGCGCCACGCGCCGCCGTGGATGAAGACGAACACGGGCGCGCGCTCGCGGCGGCAGCGGTAGATGTCGAGCCGTTCGACCGGCGCTTCACCATAGGCGGCGCGCTCGGGCTCGCCGAGCCGCGCCCGCGCCAGCGCGCTGTTGCGCACCCGGCGGGCGATCAGCTGCGCGCGATTGGCGGCGTAGGCAGCCTGGTTGTAGGCGGCATCGAGTGTCGCCTGGTCGTAATCGAGAAACACCTTGTCGCCGGTCGCGGGCATCGGACCTCCCTTCACCTTTCCGGTTGCCGCTGGGCAAACCGGCGCCGGAGCTTGGCAATCGGCATACGGAGAAGCATATCTCCGGTATCCCGCATCATTCCCCCGGTTTCATGGCCACCCTCCCCGACGAGACCGCGCGCCGGCGCACCTTCGCGATCATCTCGCACCCGGACGCCGGCAAGACCACCCTCACCGAAAAACTCCTGCTGTTCGGCGGCGCCATCCAGCAGGCGGGCGAGGTCAAGGCGCGCGGCGAGCGCCGGCGGGCGCGCTCCGACTGGATGGCGATCGAGCGCGAGCGCGGCATCTCGGTGTCGTCGGCGGTGATGACCTTCGAGCATGACGGGCTGGTCTTCAACCTGCTCGACACGCCCGGCCACCAGGATTTCAGCGAAGATACCTACCGCACGCTGACTGCGGTCGACAGCGCCGTCATGGTGATCGATGCGGCGCGCGGCATCGAGGAGCAGACTCGCAAACTGTTCGAGGTCTGCCGCCTGCGCGACGTGCCGATCGTCACCTTCATCAACAAGCTCGACCGCGAGGGGCGCGACCCGTTCGACCTGATCGACGAGATCGAGCAGACATTGGCGCTCGACGCCACCCCGGCCAGTTGGCCGATCGGCATGGGCCGCGATTTTCTCGGCACCTACGATTTGTCCCACGATGCCCTGCTGCTGTTCGAGCGCGGCGCGGAGGACCGGGTGACCGACCCGATCCGCTGCCGCGGCCTCGGCGATCCGATGCTGGCACAGCGGCTGCCCGCGCCGGCCATCGCGCAATTGCGCGAGCAGGTCGAGATGGCGCGCGGCCTGTGCCCGGCTTTCGACCTGGAATCATTCCGCGAGGGCCACCTGACCCCCGTATTCTTCGGCAGCGCCCTCAACAATTTCGGGGTGCGCGAATTGTTGCGCGGGGTCGCCGATCTGGCGCCGCCGCCGCGACCGCAACCGGCCACGCCTCGGCCTATTTTGCCGGAAGACGAGGCGGTCGCCGGCTTCGTCTTCAAGGTGCAGGCCAATATCGACCCGCAGCACCGCGACCGCATCGCCTTCGTGCGGCTGTGCTCGGGGCGCTTCCGCCGCGGCATGAAGCTGAAGAACCTGCGCACCGGCCGCCTGATGGCGGTCCAGAACCCGGTGTTCTTTCTGGCGCGCGAGCGCAACCTCGCCGAGGAGGCGTGGCCCGGCGACATCGTCGGCATCCCCAATCACGGCAGCCTCAGGGTCGGCGACACGCTGACCGAGGGCGCCGAAATCAGGGTCACCGGCCTGCCGAGCTTTGCGCCGGAAATCCTGCGGCGGGTGAAGATCGAAGACCCGATGAAGCAGAAGCATCTTCGCCACGCGCTGACCCAGCTGGCCGACGAGGGGGTGACCCGCGTGTTCAAACCGGCCAATGGCGGCGACTGGATCGTCGGGGTGGTCGGCGGCTTGCAGCTCGACGTCTTGCAGGCGCGGCTCGCCGCCGAATACGGCCTCGCGACAAGGCTCGACGGCGCCCCCTACGAGGCGGCGCGCTGGCTCGATGGCGAACGCGGCGAACTCGACCGCTTCCGGCTGAAGAACGGAAACGCGCTGGCCGAAGACCATGACGGCGTCCCGGTGTTTCTCGCCCGCAACGCCTGGGATCTGCGCACGACGATCGAGGAATGGCCGGCGCTGCATTTCGCGGCGACCCGGGAGCAGACGTAGGCAACCCCTACGCGCTCCCTCTCCCCCCTCTCCCGCAGTGCGGGAGAGGGCTTTTCGCCGAGGCAACCTTCTCTTAACGTTGAGGACCGACACTCCGGCAGACCCTTTCGGCCCGCCGGAATACGACCGATGCAAGTTGCGGAACTGCTCGCTGCGCCCGTCCCGGCACCTCCCGGTAACGCGCCGGCGGTGCCGGCGAGCCTCGACGAGACCGGGCTGTCGCGGCGCAGCCTGCTCAACCTTGCCCTCAAATTCATGCATGTCGAGGCGTGCGAGACGGTCCTCGACCTCGCCGGACGGCTCAAGCTGCCGCGCCGGCTGGCGCAAAAGCTGGTCGAGGAAGGGGTCCGCCAGCGGCTGATCGGGGCGACCGGGGCAAGCAGCGACCTCGCGCTGTCCACCCGCTACGCACTGACAGAAGCGGGGCGCGAAGCGGTGCGTGAGGCGCTCGACCAGAGCCTCTATCTCGGCCCCGCCCCGGTCCCGCTCGACGCCTATCGGGCGCAGCTCGACCGGCAGATGCTGGCCAGCGAGACGATCGACGAGGCGGCGCTGCGCGAGGGATTTGCCGGGCTGGTGGTGCCCGATCACATGGTCCGGCGGCTGCTGCCGGCGATCAACGCCGGGCGCAGCGTGCTGCTCTACGGCCCGCCCGGCAACGGCAAGACGACGCTGTCCATCCGTATCGCCAGGCTGTTCAAGAACCCCGTTTACATCCCCCATGCGGTCGAGGTGGCGGGGCAGATCATCACGGTGTTCGACCCGCAGATACACAAGCCGGTTGCGGCGGAGGCGGAGGCGGAGCATCCGGCCGGCGGGGCGCTCGGCCTCCGGCGCGACGGGTTCGACCGCCGCTGGGTTGCCTGCGCCCGTCCGGTGGTGATGGCCGGCGGCGAAATGACGCTCGACATGCTCGACCTGAAATTCAGCCCCGACGCCCGGTTCTACGACGCGCCGCTGCACGTCAAGGCATTGAACGGGATGATGCTGATCGACGATTTCGGCCGGCAGAAATTCACCCCGGACGACCTGCTCAACCGCTGGATCGTGCCGATGGAGAACCGCATCGACTTCCTGAAGCTCAATACCGGGGCGAGCTTCACATTGCCGTTCGACGTGTTGCTGATGTTTTCGACCAATCTGCAGCCGGGCGATCTGATGGACGCCGCCTTCCTGCGCCGCATCCAATACAAGATCAAATTGTTCGAGCCGACCCGCGAGGAGTACCGGCGGATTTTCGAAGCCGTCGCCCGCAACAGCGGTCTCGCTCTTGATGATGGGGTATTCGGGCGGGTCGTCGAGACGCTGTCCCCGTTCGGCCTTGCCTATTACCAGCCGCGCTTCATCTGCGATCATGCGGTCGAGATGTGCCGCTCGTTCGGCCTGCCACCTGTCCTGACGGCCGAACTGGCAGGCGAAGCGATGGCCAACCTCTATGTCGATCTCGACGAGGCGCCGGGGTGAGGCCGCCGCCCACTCGAGAGCGCACGTTCGATGAACCGCATTCCCGGCGAAGGCCGGGACCCACGGCGGCAACATCACGGATGTGGAGGGGTGGGCCCCGGCCTTCGCCGGGAATGCGGAAATACGGAAGATTTTGAAGATATCGCCCGCGCGCAGCGTTCCGAGGCGTCCCGGACGGCGCCTCGAAATGCGAAACCCCGGCCGGGGGGTGGCCGGGGTTTCGCGCTTCGCCGCAAGGACGAAGCGGCCTTCTACCGTCGAGCTGGGGGAACAGACGGTAGCGTTCAGATTAGGGATAATCGCCCGCAGGTGCAACCGGAATCCTGTGCGAGTCGGCTGTCCGCCGTTTCGGCCGGCACCGAAGCATCTGCGGCTCCCCGGCAGCTATGATGGGCTTTCAGATGCTTCGGGAGGTCGCGATGCCATCCACCCATGTGGATACCGGGAAAGCCGAGTGGATTTCGGGAGCGCCGTTTTACGGGCCGGGCGCCGTGCATGACGGCAACGATATTGTTGCGCTAAAGGTGCTGAGCGACCGCCGCAAAGCGGGCGGCGGGATCGCGTGGCTGGTCCGGTTCTCGCCACCGCCCGGCAGGCTGATCAAGATCGTCGCCACCGCGTTGTCGGACGAACACGCCTTCACCCTCGAAGGCGGGCGGGCGACCAAGAGCGGCGACCGGCGGCGCGCAGCCGGCGACTACACGCTGAACTCGAAGGGCCAGCCGCATAGCGCGATGATCGCCGAGGAGACGGTGGCGCTCGTCATCTATACCGGCGAGCCGGACGAAATCCATTCGCTAGAACTGGTCGATCTCGCGTCCACCGCCGGCTGAACCAGCGCAGATTCAGCCGCGGCGGGGCGCCAGGTGCGGCGCGTCGAGGCCGATCCCGAC
This sequence comes from Allostellaceae bacterium, assembly GCA_036278835.1. Classification (GTDB taxonomy): domain Bacteria; phylum Pseudomonadota; class Alphaproteobacteria; order ATCC43930; family CGMCC-115725; genus DATARH01. The sequence goes on along the minus strand of DASUKH010000019.1, from coordinate 7,008 downwards.
GAGGTGCCCGAAGAATTCGGCGAGGCGGGCGCGGTCGGCCTCCGGTAAAGGCGGCTTCAGCAGCGAGTCGATGTTGCTGCGCAGGTGCGCCGGCGAGCCAGTGCCGAACAGCACGACATCGACCCCCGGCTCATGCCGCACGAAGCGGTAGGCGGCATCGACGATGCTGGCGGCGCCGCCCTCGTGCACCAGAAAGCCGAGCGGGTCGGGGTTGTCCGCGAGCGCCGCCGGGAGCGTGCCGGCGGCGGCCTGCTCTCGCATCGTTTCGGCGAGCCGCTCGGGGCGCGAAAAGATGTTGCGCACCGCGAACATCAGCAGCGTCCCGACGCGGTGCTGCAGGGTCAGCGGGAAGACGCGGCGGCGAGCGTTCTGGTGCATCATGTGGAAGGCGATCATCGCCACGTCCCAGATGCCGTCGGCGCAGGCGCGCCCCACCATCTCGTGCTCGCGGTCGCCGGGCGCCGTCTCGGTGATGCCGAGATGGCGGAACTTGCCCTTCTCCTTCTCGCGCAGCAAAGCCGGGGCGATGACGGTATGCGCGTGATCGTAGGCGGAAGGCGCGACCCCGTGCAGCTGGTACACGTCGATATAATCGGTGCCCAGTTCGCGCAACGAGCGGTCGAGTGCGGCCACGGCGCGCTCCGGCGACCCGTCGGGGCCGCTGGCCCCAAGCGTCGCCTTGGTGCAGATCACCACCTGCTCGCGCGGCACGCCGCGCAGCGCCCGCCCGAGCACCGGCTCGGTGCCGTAAATGGCGGCGGTATCGAACAGGTTGACCCCGAGATCGAGCGCCAGCCGGATGATGCCGACCGCGTCCGCCTCGCTGCCGCCCGTGCCGAGCCCGAGCCGGCTGAACCCGCCGCAGCCGAGGCCGGCGACGCTGACCCTGAGGCCGGTGCGCCCGAGCGTCGTGTATTCCATGCTTGTCCTTTCCGCTCCCGCGAGGCAATCGCGCGCGAGCCTGTTCGATAACCGGCCGCGGGTCAAACGGTTGCCGACCCGGCCGAGGGGGGCAGGGTTCCGCAAACGCGGGGAGAATTCGCGCCCGATCCGCGCATAATGGCGGCAACCTTCGAGAGTCGAGGAGAGCGGGACATTCAGGGGCGCGGCATATGCGCGAACGGCACAGGATTCTGATCGTCGTCGACGATCCGGCGCTGCGACGGTCGCTGGCCGAGCAGCTCGATGCAAGTGCGGAATTCGTCGGTCGCGACTGCGATAGCGCCGCGGCTCCCCGCCTGCTGCGCGAGGAGCGCAGCGATGCCGTGCTGCTCGACGGCGATCTTCCCGATGCGGCGCGATACAAATTGTGCCGCCTGATTCGGCAGGCCGGCCGCCATATTCCGATCGTGATGATGACCGCCGCCGGGCAGGCGCCGGACCCGACCACCGAAGGCAGTCCCGAGGCCGACGATTATCTCGCCAAGCCGTTCAGGCTCAGCGACCTGCTGGCGCGGCTGCGCGTGCAACTCGCGCGCAGCCGGACCGGCGCCGGTGCGGCGGTGGCGATCGGAGGGTACACCTTCCGCCCCGGCAGCAAGCTGATGGTCGATGACGGCGACGGCCGCACCGTGCGCCTCACCGACAAGGAAGCGGCGATCCTCGAATACCTCCACCGCGCCGGCCGCGTCATCGATCGCGACACCCTGCTTGGCGAGGTTTGGGGCTACAACGAGGGCGTCACGACCCACACGCTCGAAACGCACGTCTATCGGCTGCGCCGCAAGATCGAGCGCGATCCGGGGCATGCCGAAATCCTCGTCACCGAAGCGGGCGGTTACCGGCTGGTGGTTGCGGCGGGGCTGCGGCGGCCGCTGCCGCGAAAATCGCGCGCGATGTAAATTTTGTAGGTCCGGCCGCCATTGGGGCCGGTCGTCGTGGTGATCGTGGTCAGCGGGATCAGCGCGGCAAAATCGGGCCGCATCTCGCGCGCGAGGTTGTGCACGGTGACCGCCAGGAAATCCTCGCCGCGGTGGTCGCCTATATTATTGACGAGCCGCCACTCGTCGGTGATGCCGGGGATCGGGTTCCATTCGACCGCCCCGAACGGGTGCGGCCGCACATAAAACGTGAGCGCCGCCAGCACCTCGCGATCGTCGGCCAGGAGCTTCAGGTTGGGATGCGCGGCGAGCAGCGCGCCGACCTGTTGCCCGAGGCCGCGCCAGCCGCGCAGCCGGTGCAGCGGGTCGAGCTTCGCCGGCACCGAGACCCCGACAGACGCCAGCGCGTCGGTCATGCCGAACACGATCACGGCCAGCAGCAGGTTGATCGCGACCGACAGGCGCAGCCAGCGCCGCCAGCCGCCTTCGAGCAGCACCGCGGCGATCAGCACGACCGCCGAGATGTAGGTCGGCGCCGCCCAGTTCGGCTCGGCCCGCGACAAGAAGCTCAGGCACAGCATCAGCCCCAAGGCCGGCAGCGCGAATGTCGCCAGCAGCCACGCCCGGCGGTCGGCGCGAAACCGGCCGGTCGCGGCAATCGCCAGCAATGCCGCGAAAACAAGCGGCCCGGCGATGCCGAATTGCGACCCGAAGAATTCGGCGAAGGCAGAGGGGTGGAACAAGTGCCGGGTCAGGTCGGCATTGTCCCGCAGGTGCATGAAGCTGACGAAGCCGTTATCCCAGTTCCACCACAGGTTCGGCAGCCAGATCAGCCCGCCGATCCCGGTCGCGGCCAGCAGCGGCCCCAAATGCCGCCGCTCGTCCCGCACCGCCAGCAACCAGCCGAACGCCGCCAGCAGCCAGTATGCCATTGCGTATTTGGCGAGCATTCCGAGGCCGATCGATACCCCCACCCAGAGCCACCAGCGCCCGCCACCCGGCTCGCGGGCGCGGATGAAAGCGTAGAGGGCGGCAGCCCAGCACGGCAGCAGCACCGCGTCGGTTGAGATGATGAAGGCCGAGATCGAGACGCCCGGCAGGCTGGCATAGGCGAGCGCCGACCAGAACCCGACCCTCGAATCGTAGAGCCGCGCGCCCGTCGCATAAACAAAACCGGCGGCGACGGCGTGCAACAGCGGCGCAGCGAGGCGAACGGCAAACTCGCTGTCGCCGAACAAACCGGTCGTCAGGGCAATCGCCCACGCCACCAGCGGCGGCTTCGAGTAGTAGCCGAACGCGAGATGCTTCGCCCAGACCCAGTATTGCGCCTCGTCGGGATAAAGCCCCGCCGGCTGCACCGCGAGCCAGACGAGCCGCAGCCCGGTGAGCGCGGCGATCGCCGCCAGTGTCCACCCCCCGTAGGCCGGCGCCCGTTGCGCGGATGATTCCTGAGCCCATGCCTCAGCAGTCGAAAAACCTAAACCCGGCATCATCCCCCACCGATGGCTGGGCGTGCAGCATAGGCGAAACCGCGATCGCCCGACATCGGGCAATCCCCGTACCGCCGGTGGTCCCGCTTTGTCCCGCCCGAATTGCGTTGTCGTGATGCTATCCTCATCGGGAAAAATGTCGGGGAGCGGGCGATGAGCGAGGCGCGGGGACGGCGGGTCGCGATAATCGGCGCTGGGATCGTCGGGGTGTGCACGGCGAACTGGCTCATGCGTGACGGAAACGAGGTAACCCTGATCGACCCGCTGCCGCCGGGCGAAGGCGCCTCGTTCGGCAATGCCGGGTGCCTCAACGGCTCGTCGGTGACGCCGATGGCGATGCCGGGGGTGATCCGTCAGGTGCCGCGCTGGCTGCGCGACCCGCTCGGGCCGCTGTCGTTGCGCTGGAGCTATCTGCCGTCCGCCCTGCCCTACCTGATCCGCTTTCTGCGCTCGTCACAGCCCGAGAAGGTGCGGGCGCAGGCACGGGCCTTGCGCCCATTGCTCGGGCCGACCGTGCCGCTGATGCGCGAGTTGGCGCGCGGTGCCGGGGCCGAAGACCTGATCCATCAGGTCGGGCATCTTTACGTCTATCGCTCGGCCGCTTCGCTCGCGAAGGATAACTTCGCCTGGACCTTGCGGCGCGAAAACGGGGTCGTCGTCGACGAATTCGACGCCGACGGGCTGCGCCAGCTCGAACCCGCCCTGTCGCGCGACTACGTGCACGGCCTGCTGGTGCGCGAGAACGGCCATATCGGCGACCCGCACGGCCTCGTCACCCGGCTTGCCGAACAGGTTTCCCGGCAGGGCGGCGCGATCGTGCGGGCGCGTGCCATCGGCTTCCGGCTCGACGGCGGTCGCTTCGTCGCGGTCGCGACCGATACTGCCGGCGACATTGCCGCCGACGCCGCGGTGGTGTGCGCCGGCGCCCACTCGAAGGACCTGGCGGCGATGCTCGGCGACCGCATCCCGCTCGAAACCGAGCGCGGCTATCACCTGATGATCCGCGACCCTGAAATCATGCCGCGCATCCCGACCGCCGATGGCGACGGCAAATTTGTCGCGACCCCGATGGACCAGGGTCTCCGCTTTGCCGGCACGGTCGAATTGGCCGGTCTCGCAGCGCCGCCCGACTGGCGCCGCGCCCGCGTGCTGCTGGAGCAGGGCCGCCGGATGCTGCCGGGCCTCGCCACCGATCACCCCGAGGAGCGGCTGTCGCTATGGATGGGGCACCGCCCGTCACTGCCCGATTCACTGCCGGCGCTTGGCCGCTCGCAGGCCGGCCGCAACGTGCTCTACGCGTTCGGGCATGGCCATGTCGGGATGACGGCGGCACCGATGACCGGGCGCATCGTCGCCGACCTCATCGCCGGGCGCCCGGCGCCGATTGACATCGCGCCGTTCGCCCCCGCCCGCTTCGCGTGAGTGGGGTGGGCTGAGCGAAGCGAAGCCCGCCATTTCGGCGTCGCGATGGGCTTCCCCGGGCGATGCCGGGGTCAGCCCATGCTACGAGTGACGGGTCAGCGGGCGACGGCGATGCCCTGGACCTCGACCAGCATTTCGGGGCGGGCGAGACCGGCGATGGTGATGAGCGCGCTTGCCGGGAAGTTGTCGCCGAAAATCTCCTTGCGGAGCTCGGTGAAGCGGTCGCCGAACCGGGCATCGGTGATGAACACCGTCATTGTCACCATATCGGCGAGGCTGGCGCCGGCCTCTTCGAGGGTGCGGCCGAGGCGGGCGAACACCTCGCGCACCTGGCCGTCGAAATCGCCGACAAGCGAGCGGCCGCCGCCATCCTCCACGGCCACCTGCCCGGCGAGCCAGATCGTGCGGCCGCCCTCGGTGATGACGGCCTGCGAATAGGCGCGGGCCTGCGCCGTCGGGCGCTTGATGTAGGTGCGCTGCAACTCCGCCATCGCTCCCTCCTATGAGGATTGCTGATCTCCGCAGATTCATAGCGTCATTCCCGCGACAGCGCATAGGCGCGACGTCAATCCGCCTCCGGAGAAAGCCGTTTCCGGAATCCCGCCGTGCTCTGAAAACCCGCATTCCCGGCGAAAGCCGGGACCCACGGTGCAACAACCCGAGCGCGGACCGGTGGGTCCTGGCTTTCGCCGGGAACGCGGAAGGGGGGTTGGTGAAGGTAGAGCCTTCCAGTCGAACCTTCAGCCGCGTTTTGCGGCGGCGGCGCGCAGGTCGAAGCTGTCGTCGGCCGCCTCGTTCGGGGTGACCTGCCGGCCTGACGCCAGCAGCCGGCGGGCCTGCGCGTGGTCGGCCGGCCGATTGACCGACTCGATGCCGGTCAGCGCCCCTTGTCGGTAGCAGAATACCGAGAACGCGCCGCTCTCGGAATCGCCGCGCAGCACGGCGTGGTCGTGACCGGCGGTCAACCCGGCGATCTGCAGCCGCAACTCCCCCTGCTCACTCCAGAACCACGGCAATGCGTCATAGGCGTGCGGCTTGCCGAGGATGCGGTCGGCGACGCAGCGCGCATGGTCGGCGGCGTTCTGCACCGATTCGAGGCGGCTCGGCAGGCCGCCGGCATGGACGCATGGGAAGGCGGCGCAGTCGCCGATCGCCGAGATCGCCGGATCGGCGGTCGCGAGGCGGTCGTCGACGACGATGCCGTTCGCCACCGCCAGCCCGGCCGCGGTGGCAAGCTCGGCATTCGGCACGACCCCGATGCTGACGACGACGAGGTCGGCCTGGAGGCGCTCGCCGCCGGCGAGTTCCACATGCTCGACCCGGCCGAGGCTGCCGGCGATGCGCACCGCCTGCGCGCCGAAACCGAATTCGACACCGGCCCGGCGGTGTGCCGCGGCGAAGAAATGCGACACCGGCACCGACGCGACCCGCCCCATCACCCGGTCGGTCAGTTCGACGATATGCACCGGCTTTCCCTGGGCGCGCGCCACGGCAGCGAATTCGAGGCCGATAAAGCCGCCGCCGATCACCACGACATGCTCGGCGGCGGCGAGCCGGTCGCGCAGTTCGTCGGTCTCGGCGAGGCTGCGCAGCCAGCAGACGCCGTCGAGGTCGATGCCGGGCAAGGGCGGCACCCGGTTGCGGGCGCCGGTGGCGAGGACGAGGTGGTCGTATTGGAGGCGCTCGCCCGCGGCGAGCTCGACCCGCCGGGCGGCACGGTCGATCGCGGCGACCCGCGCGCCGGGCAGAAAATCGATATGGTGGTCGCGGTAGAACGATTCCGGCCGCATCAGCAGCAGGTCGAAGCCGATCTTGCCGGCGAGGTAGTCCTTGGACAGCGGCGGCCGCTGGTAGGGCACCACCTTCTCGTCGCCGAGCAGCGCGATGCGGCCGTCGAACCCGTGCTGGCGCAACGAGGCGGCGAGTTGAAACCCGGCATGCCCGGCGCCGACGATGACGACCCGGTGATCAGGCATTCTCTGTCAACCGTGGCCGTACGGACCGTAGGATGGGCTGAGCAAAGCGAAGCCCATCCCAGGCGGCACCGGCGGATGATGGGCTTCGCAGCGCTCAGCCCATCCTACGAGTACGACCAGATATTCGCTCACGTCTGCGTCTCCGGCAGGTACACGACCAGCCCGTCCATTTCCGGCGAGACGACGAGCTGACAGGAGAGGCGGCTGTTGGGCCGGCGCGGGCTGGCGGTGCCTTCGAGCATCGCCTCCTCGTCGGGCTGCATCGCCGGGGTCATCGCCAGCTGGTCCTCGCGGACATAA
>DASUKH010000018.1:0-11013 GCA_036278835.1 Allostellaceae bacterium | reverse complement strand
GCGCGACGGGCAGCTGGCGCTGTTCCGCAGCTATGGCCTCGCCCGGAGCGGACCCGATCCCCTGCCGGCCCGAGACGACACGCTGTTCCTGCTGTTCAGCCAGACCAAGGTGTTGACCAGCGCGGCGGTCTGGACCCTGGTCGAGGAGGGCAGGCTGTCCTTTATGGACCGGATCGCCGACCACCTGCCGGAGTTTGCGGCGCGCGGCAAAAGCGACATCACGCTGCATCAGGTGATGACGCATCAGGCCGGCTATCCGTCGGGCGACGTCAGTCGCGAGAGCTGGGCCGATCACCGCCGCATGCGGGCTGAGGTGTGCGATTTCTCGCTCGACTGGACCCCCGGCTCACGGCTGCAATATCACCCGCGCGCCGCGCATCTGACGCAGGCGATGGTGATCGAGGCGGTGACGGGGCGCGACTATCGCGAAGTGATCCGCGACAACGTGCTGGCGCCGCTCGGGCTCGCCGACGACGTGTTCGTCGGGGTCCCGCCCGAAATGCAGGGCCGCTGCGCCGATACGCTCGCCGCCGAGCCGCGCGACAATTCGGCCGAATTCAAGGCCGCCGGCCTGCCGAGCGGCGGCGGCTACGCGACCGCGCGCGGCATCGCCGCCTTTTACCAGATGCTGCTCGGCCAGGGCCGGCTCGGCCATGTCCGCCTGCTGTCGCCACGCCTCGTCGCCTATGTCACGAAAAACCACACCGGCGAGCGCGGCGACTACCAGATGGACGGCATCCCGATGCATCGCGGCCTTGGGCCGCATGTGCGTGGCGACAGCGAGCGCATCCGCGGCCTCGGCACCCTGGCGGCGCCGCAGACCTTCGGCCATGGCGGCGCGGGCACGTCCTATTCCTGGGCCGACCCGACGAGCGGCGTGTCGTTCACCTATCTAACGAATTACATGCAGCCCGACCCGTGGCATTCGCTGCGGCTCGACCGCATCGCCAACCTCGTGCACGCCGCGATCGATTGACCGCGAGGCCGCCGGTCCGCGCCGTCCTTAAAAATGCGGTTGTCGGGGAAATGGGGCGAGTGATGGGAGTCGAACCCACGACATCCAGATCCACAATCTGGCGCTCTAACCAGCTGAGCTACACCCGCCGTCAGCGCTGGAGGTAGCGAATTGCCGGGGCAGCGTCAAGAATGCCGGCGCCGGCGTGGCAGTCGCGGGCTTTGCCGCCGGCCGCGTTTTCCCCACCTCTTCGCGGCATGAGCGGATTGCCAAAAGCCTGGCGGGATCACGCGCTGCTGTCGCCGGCCGAGATGAGCGACGCCGACCGGCTGACGATCGCCGGCGGTATCCCCGGCATCGATCTGATGGAGGCGGCCGGGCGGGCCGTCGCCGACGCAGTGGCGCGGCGCTGGCCGCAGCGGCCGGTGACGGTGCTGTGCGGCCCCGGCAACAACGGCGGCGACGGGTTTGTCGCGGCGCGCCTGCTGGCATCGCGCGGCTGGCCGGTGCGGCTCGCGCTCCTCGGCGAGCGGGCGGCGCTGAAGGGCGATGCCGCCATCGCCGCGGCGCGCTGGACCGGGCCGGTCGAGCCGCTCGGCGAAACCTGTCTCGACGGCGCGGGGCTGGTGATCGACGCGCTGTTCGGGGCGGGGTTGGCGCGGCCGATCGAGGGGATCGCGTGTTCGGTTATCGCCGGGCTGGCGGGGCGAGCGCTGCCGGTCGTCGCGGTCGATGTGCCGAGCGGAATTGACGGCGGCAGCGGATTGGTGCGCGGGATCGCGCCCAGGGCGGCGCTGACCGTGACCTTTTTCCGCCGGAAGCCCGGGCATTTATTGCTCCCGGGACGCGAGCATTGCGGCGAGACCCTGGTTGCGCAAATCGGCATCGCCGCCGCATCGCTCGGCCGGGTGAACCCGCCGACGGCCGCGAACCACCCGGATTGGTGGCAGGCGGTCTTCCCCTGGCCGCGGCCCGAGGATCACAAATACAGCCGCGGCCACGCGCTCGTCGTCGGCGGTGCGGTGATGACCGGCGCCGGGCGGCTCGCTGCCCGCGCCGCGGCGCGGGCCGGCGCCGGACTCGTCACGGTGGCGGCGCCGGAGCGCGCCTTTGCGGTCTACGCCGGGGCGCTGACCGGGGTGATCGTGCAGCCGGTCGCCGGCCCCGGCGATTTCGCCGGGCTGCTCGCCGATTCCCGGCGCAACGCGGCGCTGATCGGGCCGGGCGCCGGGGTCGATGCCGAAACCCGCGACAAGACGCTGGCGATCCTCGGCTGCGGCAAGCGGGCGGTCCTCGATGCCGATGCGCTGACCGCGTTCGCCGGCAGGCCCGACGATCTTTTCGCGGCGATCCGGCGCGACGGCGTGCCGACCCCGGTCTTGACGCCGCATGAGGGCGAATTCGCCCGCCTGTTCGGCCGCGCCGCCGCGAGCAAGCCCGAGCGCGCCCGACAGGCGGCGGCGGCGAGCGGGGCGGTGGTGCTGCTGAAGGGCAACGATACGGTGATCGCCGCGCCCGACGGCCGCGCCGCGATCAACGAGGGGGCGCCGCCCGATCTGGCGACCGCCGGCTCGGGCGATACCCTCGCCGGCATCGTTCTGGGCCTCCTCGCGCAAGGCATGCCGGCCTTCGAGGCGGCCTCGGCCGCCGCCTGGCTGCACGCCGCGGCAGCCCGCGCGGTCGGGCCGGGCCTCGTCGCCGAGGATCTGGTCGAGGCGCTGCCCGGCGCGCTCGCGACGCTGAAGGCTCGTGCGTTACGACAGAGGCCGGCTTAATCTCGCGGCCCGTTGTTGACGACACTGGAGCCTTCATGAGCGACCGCGCGCCTGCCGGCATTCTCGACGGGGTCATCGACCGGACGCTGGCCAATTTGCGCAGCGCCTGGCGGGAAATCGCGCTGTCGGCGCGAGGGGTGCGCTCCAGCGCGCCGCGGCCGGAACTCCCCGATGACGATGCCGCCAAGCTGCGCCAGCAGATGCTCAGCTGCCTCGACGGGCGCGGCGGGGAAGTCACCGCCCGTGCCCGCGCCGCCCAGCTCGGGCGCAGCTTTCTCGCGCTCAACGCCGCGGGCCGCGAGCGTTTCCTGCGTCTCCTCGCCGAGGAGTTCGACACCGACCACGCTGTCGTCGACGATTGCTGCGCGCTGGTTGCTGCCGCCGCCGACCCGGTGGCGCGGACCGCCGCCGAGCGGGCGCTGCGGACCGCGCTGACCCCGCCGCGCATCACGCTGTTGCGCCAGTTCAACGCCCTGCCGGAAGGGGTCAAGTTCCTGGTCGATCGGCGCGCCGAGCTGCTGGCGCTCGCCGCCGCGGACCCGGCGCTGAAGGCGCTCGCCGACGATCTGCGCGACCTGCTCGCCAACTGGTTCGATATCGGTTTTCTCGAATTGCGCCGCATCACCTGGGATTCGCCTGCCTCGCTCCTCGAAAAGCTGATCGCCTACGAGGCGGTGCACGAAATTCGCGGCTGGACCGACCTGAAAAACCGGCTGGAAGCCGACCGGCGCTGCTTTGCTTTTTTCCACCCGCGCATGCCCGACGAGCCGCTGATTTTTGTCGAGATCGCGCTGGTTGATGGCATCGCCGGCGACGTCCGCTCGCTGCTCGACGAGTCGGCGCCGATCGGCGACCCGCACAGCGCCGACACCGCGATCTTCTACTCGATCTCGAACTGCCAGCGCGGCCTCGTCGGGATCAGCCTCGGCGATTTCCTGATCAAGCGGGTGGTCGATGCGCTGGCCGGCGAGCTGCCGCGGGTCAAGACCTACGCGACGTTGTCGCCGCTGCCGGGGTTCCGCGCCTGGCTCGCCGCGGAGGTGCGCCGTGATGGGCTGCTGCTGGCCGGCGAAGCGCGCGCGATCAACGCGCTCGGCGGCGGCCCCGATGGCGGCGGCGATCAGGTCCTGCTGCGCCTTCTCGACCGCCCGGACTGGTACGAGGACCCGCATACCGCCGCCTCTTTGCGGGAGCCGCTGTTACGGCTGGCGGCGCGCTACCTGATGCGGGCGCGCGCGCCATCGGGCCGCGCGCTCGACCCGGTCGCGCATTTCCACCTGACCAACGGGGCGCGCATCGAGCAGCTGAACTGGCTCGCCGACCTCTCCCCCAAGGGGTTGCAGCAATCCGCCGGCATCATGGTCAATTATCTCTACCGGCTGGGCGACATCGAGGCCAACCACGAGGCCTATCGCGACGACGGACGGGTGGTCGCCGCCACGGCCGTGCGCGCCCTGACGCGGGCGGCGTGAGCGTGGGCTCGCGCCGGCTCGCTATGTTCGCGCGAGCGACTATGTTAAGGACGCGCCGCGCGAGGAGCCCGGGCGGGCGTGGCGGAACTGGCAGACGCACTGGATTTAGGTTCCAGCGATGAAAATCGTGGGGGTTCAAATCCCCCCGCCCGCACCAGCTTCCGCCGCGGCGGCGCCGCGACACCCGGCACAGCAAAGGATGTGAGCAGCCTCAGATGAACGTGACCGAGACCAGCGCCGACGGCCTGAAGCGCGAATTCAAGATCACCATCCCGGCCGGCGAGATCGAGGAGCAGATTACAAAGCGCCTCGACGAGATCAACCGCGTTGCGCGGATCCCCGGCTTCCGCCCCGGCAAGGTGCCGTTGCCGTTGTTGCGCAGGCGGTTCGGGTCGGCGGTGCGCGGCGAGGTGCTGGAAAGCGCGGTGCAGGACAGCTCGGCCGAGGCGGTGCGCGAGCGCAATTTGCGCCCCGCGATGCCGCCGCGTTACGAGCTCGTCTCCGGGGCGGAAGGGGCCGACGTCGAATACACCCTGTCGCTGGAAGTGCTGCCGGATATGCCGGAGCCGGATTTCGCCGGTCTCGGGCTGGAAAAACTGATCGCCGAGGTGCCCGACGAGGATGTCGACAAAGCGTTGCAGCGTCTGGCCGAGTCGCAGCGCAAATCGGAACCGGTCGAGCGCCCGGCGGAAAGCGGCGACATTCTCGTTGCCGACATGGTCGGGCGGATCGACGGCAACGAAATCCCGGGCAGCCGCGGCGAGGGACGGCAGATCGAGCTGGGCGGCGAGGGCCTGTTGCCCGGCTTCACCGAGCAGCTGACGGGCGCCAGCGCCGGCGAGACCCGCGAGGTGCGGGTCGCGTTCCCTGCCGATTACGGCAATCCCGAGCTGGCCGGCAAGGAGGGGGTGTTCGAGGTCGCGGTCAAGGAGGTCCGGCATCTTTTGCCGGCGGTGGTCGACGATGCGCTGGCCGAGGCAATGGCGCTCGACAACCTTGGCGAGCTGCGCCAGGAGGTCCGCCAGCGCATGCAGCGGGACTATGACGGAATGGCGCGGCAGAAGCTGAAGCGGGCGCTGCTCGACAAGCTGGCCGAGCGCTACGATTTCATGGTGCCGCCCGGCATGGTCGAGATGGAGTTCAACTCGATCTGGGCGCAATTCGAGGGCGAGCGCGAAGCGCGCAAACAGATGGAGGCGGCCCGCAAGGCGGCCGAGCCGGCCTCAGCCGATGCCGCCGCCGGGCCGGTCGATGGCGCCGCGGTGGTCTCGCCCGAGGAGACCGCGCTCGAAGGCGCCAGCGAGCGGGCGCCGGCCGCCGCCGAGATGGCGAGGCCGGAGCCGCCAGCGGCTGCGCCGAATCCGGCGGCGCACGAGGTGACGCTGGGCGAGAACCTGGCGGAGGCGCCGCTCGACGCGGCGGCGGTCGTCGCGCCCGAGGAGACTGCGCTCGAAGGCGCCGCGGATGCCGAGCCGCCGGTCGCGCCCGGCGCCACCGATGCGGATGACGAGAAGGCAGACGACGAGAAGGCCAGGGCAAGGTTCCGCGGCATCGCCGAACGGCGGGTTCGTCTCGGGCTGCTGCTTGCCGAAGTCGGCCGCAACAACAATATCTCGGTCAGCCAGGAGGAGGTCAACCAGGCGCTGGTTCAGGAGGCGCGGCGCCATCCCGGCTACGAGCGCCAAGTCATCGATTATTACCGCAACAACCCGGACGCGCTGAACAATTTGCGCGCCCCGATCTTCGAGGAAAAGGTCGTCGATTTCATCATCGAACTGGCCAAGCCCGAGGAGCGCAAGGTGACGCCGCAGGAATTGGTGGCGGCGAACGAGGCGGATGACGAGGACGAAGACCTGGCGGCGGAGCCGAATTGATCCGGCCCGCCTGCGCATGCACATCCGAGCCGCGCCCCGCCGGCGCGGGCGATCAAGGAGACGACAATGGCCGATGGGTCTGAATTCTATATGAACACGCTGGTGCCGATGGTGGTCGAGCAGACCAACCGCGGCGAGCGCGCCTATGACATTTATTCGCGCCTGCTGAAGGAGCGAATCATCTTCCTGGTCGGGCCGGTGCACGACGCCGTTGCGAGCCTCATCTGCGCGCAACTGCTGTTCCTCGAATCGGAAAACCCGAGCAAGGACATCGCGTTCTACATCAACTCGCCGGGCGGGGTGGTGACGAGCGGCCTCGCGATCTATGACACGATGCAGTACATCCGCTCGCCGGTTTCGACCGTGTGCATCGGGCAGGCCGCCTCGATGGGGTCGCTCTTGCTGTGCGCCGGCGCCAAGGGCAAGCGGTTCGCGCTGCCCAACGCCAACATCATGATCCACCAGCCCTCGGGCGGCGTGCAGGGCCAGGCCACCGACATCGAAATCCAGGCGCGCGAGATTCTGCGCCTGCGCGCCCGGCTCAACGAGATCTACGTGCGCCACACCGGCCAGCCGGTCGAGACGATCTCCTCGGCCGTCGAACGCGACCGCTTTCTGACCCCGTTCGAGGCGAAAGAATTCGGCCTGATCGACGAGGTCGTCGAGGCCCGCCCGGTACGGGAGGAAGACCGCGGTTTCCGCTCCTGACGTTGACGGCTGCGTAGCTTCGTAGGATGGGCTGAACCCGGCGCGAGCCGGGCGACGCCCATCTCCAATCGCGGCGCGGCGGGCTTCGCGTTGCTCAGCCCACCCGACGATCGGTCCACCCTACGAATTGTGTACCCCTTGCGTGCGCGAGGACCGGGCGGGAGCGGCGGATTTAACTGGTTGTTGATCCGACAGGAGCACATATACTTGGCTGGCCCGCGCCGGGGCAAACCGGCGGGCAGCGCGGCAAATGCTCGCGCCCGCCGACCGCGATCCACCGGCGCGGGAAGCGAGCGCGGCCCGTGCGGCGGTCACGCCCGGGCGGGGCCGGCAATGGAGTGGCGATGACAAAGTCCAGCGGCAGCGACTCGAAAAACACGCTCTACTGTTCCTTTTGCGGCAAGAGCCAGCACGAGGTCCGGAAGCTGATTGCGGGTCCAACCGTGTTCATCTGCGACGAGTGCGTCGAGCTCTGCATGGACATCATCCGTGAGGAGCACAAGACGACTCTGGTCAAGTCGCGCGACGGGGTGCCGGGTCCGCGCGACATCTGCCGGGTGCTCGACGATTACGTGATCGGCCAGGACCATGCCAAACGGGTCCTGTCGGTGGCGGTGCATAACCATTACAAGCGCTTGGCGCACGGCTCGAAAAACAACGATGTCGAACTCGCCAAGTCGAACATCCTGCTGGTCGGGCCGACCGGCTCGGGCAAGACGCTCCTGGCGCAGACCCTGGCGCGAATCATAGACGTGCCGTTCACGATGGCCGACGCGACGACCCTGACCGAGGCCGGCTATGTCGGCGAGGATGTCGAGAACATTATCCTGAAGCTGCTGCAGGCGGCCGACTACAATGTCGAGCGGGCGCAGCGCGGCATCGTCTATATCGACGAGGTCGACAAGATTTCGCGCAAATCCGACAACCCGTCGATCACCCGCGACGTCTCGGGCGAGGGGGTCCAGCAGGCGCTCCTCAAGATCATGGAAGGGACGATCGCGTCGGTGCCGCCGCAAGGCGGCCGCAAGCACCCGCAGCAGGAATTCCTGCAGGTCGACACCACCAACATCCTGTTCGTCTGCGGCGGCGCCTTCGCCGGCCTCGAAAAGATCATCGCGCAGCGCCGCCAGGGCACCTCGATCGGTTTCGGCGCCGAGGTGCGCGGCCCCGACGAGCGCAAGACCGGCGAAATCCTGCGGGACCTCGAACCGGAGGACCTGCTGAAATTCGGGTTGATCCCGGAATTCGTCGGGCGCCTGCCGGTGGTCGCCACCCTGGACGATCTCGACGAGAACGCGCTCGTCGATATCCTGACCAAGCCGAAGAACGCGCTGGTCAAGCAATACCAGCGGCTGTTCGAGATGGAGGATGTCCGGCTCGAACTGAGCGAGGAGGCGTTGCGCGGCATCGCGCAGAAGGCGATCGCCCGCAAGACCGGGGCGCGTGGGCTGCGTTCGATCATGGAATCGATCCTGCTCGATTCGATGTTCGATTTGCCGAGCCTTGCGGGGGTCAGCGAGATCGTCATCAACCGCGAGGTCGTCGAGGGGCGGGCCAAACCGCTGCACATCTATTCCGACCGGCGCGGCGACGTCGGCACCGCAGACTGAGATTCGGTAGCGTCATTCCGGCGTAAGCGGGAATCCGGGCGACCGGCCTCCCGCCGACCCTGGACCTCGCTTGTGCGGGGATCAAGCGATCCGGGCGACCCTGTCTCGCCCGGAGTATCCCGAGCGCCACGCCTTGACGGCCGCGCGCGGGAGGCCAACCTAACCCAGGCTTGTCTACCGGCCGGCCGCCTTCGATGGCGGGCGGTCCCCAGGTAAAAGAGGCCCTATGTTCGAACCCGCTCGCGCTGCGCTTTACCCGGTCCTGCCACTCCGCGATATCGTGGTGTTTCCGCATATGATCGTGCCGCTATTCGTCGGCCGCGAGAAATCGGTGCGGGCGCTCGAGGACGTGATGAAGGACGACAAGCAGATCCTGCTCGTTGCCCAGAAGAATGCGGGCGTCGACGATCCGTCGCCCGACGATATCCATCGCGTCGGTACGGTCGGAACGGTTCTGCAGTTGCTGAAGCTTCCCGACGGCACCGTGAAGGTGCTGGTCGAAGGGGCGAAGCGCGCCCGGATCACCGGCTTCACCGACAATCCCAATTTCTTCCAGGCCTATGCCGAGGTGATGGAGGAGTCGGCCCAGGGCTCGAAGGAATGGGAGGCGCTTGCCCGTTCGGTGATCGCCCAGTTCGAGCAGTACATCAAGCTCAACAAGAAGATTCCGCCCGAGGTCCTGGTGTCGCTGAACCAGATCGAGGACCCGAGCAAGCTCGCCGATACGGTGGCCTCGCATCTGGCGCTCAAGATCGCCGAGAAGCAGGAGCTGCTGGAACTGCCGACGGTGACCGACCGGCTGGAGCGGGCCTTCGCGCTGATGGAAGCCGAGATCGGCGTCCTGCAGGTGGAAAAGCGCATCCGCAACCGGGTCAAGCGCCAGATGGAGAAGACCCAGCGCGAGTACTACCTGAACGAACAGCTCAAGGCGATCCAGAAGGAGCTCGGCGAGACCGAGGACGGCCGCGACGAGGCCAGCGAGATCGAAGAGCGGATCAAGAAGACACGCCTTACCAAGGAAGCGAACGAAAAGGCCATGGCCGAGCTGAAGAAGCTCCGCACCATGAGCCCGATGTCGGCCGAGGCGACGGTGGTGCGCAACTATCTCGACTGGCTGCTCAGCATTCCGTGGAAAAAGCGGAGCAAGGTGAAGCGCGATATCTCGTACGCCGAGAAAGTGCTGAACGAGGACCATTACGGGCTGGACAAGGTCAAGGAGCGCATTCTCGAATACCTCGCCGTGCAACAGCGCGTCGGCAAGGTGCGCGGCCCGATTCTGTGCCTTGTCGGGGCGCCCGGCGTCGGCAAGACCTCGCTCGGCAAGTCGATCGCCCGCGCCACGGGACGCAACTTCGTGCGCATGTCGCTCGGCGGCGTCCGCGACGAGGCGGAGGTGCGTGGCCACAGGCGGACCTATATCGGCTCGATGCCCGGCAAGGTCATCCAGGGCATGCGCAAGGCGAAGACGTCGAACCCGCTGTTCCTGCTCGACGAGATCGATAAGCTCGGCCAGGACTGGCGCGGCGACCCGTCATCGGCGTTGCTCGAGGTACTTGATCCGGAGCAGAACAACACGTTCAACGACCATTATCTCGAGGTCGACTACGATCTCTCAGACGTGTTGTTCGTCACAACATCGAACACGCTGCGTATCCCGGCGCCGCTGCTCGACCGCATGGAGCTCATCCGCATCTCGGGCTATACCGAGGACGAGAAGGTCGAAATCGCCCGCCGGCATTTGATCCCGAAGCAGCTCAAGGCGCACGGGCTCAAAAAGTCGGAATGGGAAATCTCCGAGGACGGGCTGCGTGACCTGATCCGCTATTACACCCGCGAGGCGGGCGTACGGAACCTGGAGCGCGAGTTGGCGAACCTGGTGCGCAAGGCGGTTCGCCAGATCGAGTCCAAGAAGGCGACGACGGTGCGAATGACGCGCCGCACGCTGGAGAAGTTCGCCGGCGTGCACCGCTATCGCTACGGCATGATCGAGGAAAACGATCTTGTCGGCGTGACCACCGGCTTGGCGTGGACCGAGGTCGGCGGCGAACTGCTGTCGGTCGAAGCGGTGACGATGCCCGGCAAGGGTAACGTCGCACATACCGGCACGCTCGGCGACGTGATGAAGGAGTCGGCGCAGGCGGCGCGCTCCTACGTGCGCTCGCGCTCGGTGGAGTTCGGTATCGCGCCGACGATGTTCGAGAAGAAGGATATCCACGTGCACGTGCCGGAAGGTGCAACACCCAAGGATGGTCCCTCGGCCGGCGTCGCGATGTGCACCTCGATCGTTTCGGCGCTCACCGGCATCCCGGTGCGCAAGGACGTGGCCATGACCGGCGAGATCACGTTGCGCGGCCGCGTCCTCGCGATCGGCGGCCTGAAGGAGAAGCTGCTTGCGGCATTGCGCGGCGGGATCAAGACCGTGCTGATTCCGAAGGAGAACGAAAAAGATCTCGCGGAAATCCCCGACAACGTGAAGCGCGGTATGCGCATCGTACCGGTGTCCAGCGCCGATGAGGTGCTGGCCGAGGCGCTGGTGAGCAAGCCGGTGCCGATCGAGTGGACGGAGGAGAGCGTCGAGCCGCGGACGGGGAAGAAGTCCGGCGACGGCGATGTAACCGG
>DASUKH010000017.1:0-14428 GCA_036278835.1 Allostellaceae bacterium | reverse complement strand
CGGCGCGCCCTGCAGACCGCCGAGCCGGGGTGGCGGCCGGGCTGGGATTTCGCCGGGGTGGTTGAGCGCGCCGCCGCCGACGGCAGCGGGCCGGCGGCCGGGACGCGGGTGGTCGGCATCCTGCCGTCCGGCGCCTGGGCCGAGCGCGTCGCCTGCCGCACCCATGCGGTCGCTGCCCTGCCCGATGCGGTCAGCGACGCCCAGGCCGCGACCCTGCCGGTGGCGGGGCTGACCGCACTCCATGCGTTGCGCCAGGGCGGCCTCTTGCTCGGCCGCCGGGTGTTGATCGACGGCGCCTCGGGCGGGGTCGGCCACCTCGCCTGCCAATTGGCTGCCGCCGCCGGCGCCGAGGTGTGGGGCCAGGTCAGGCGGCCGGAATCGCGCGAGGCGGTGGCCGAATGGTGCGGCGAGCGGGTCGTCGTCGCGCGCGACCTCGCCGCCGCCCGGCCGCACAGCCCCTTCTGGCTGATCCTCGATTCGCTCGGCGGTTCGGCGCTCGGCGCCGCCCTCGGCATGCTGCAGCCGAACGGCACCTGCGTCACCCTCGGCATTTCCGACGCCGCGACCGCCACCTTCCAGAGCCGCGATTTCTTCGGGACCGGCGGCGCGCGCCTCTACGGGCTGACCCTGTTCCACGAGTTGATGAGCGTCGAGCGCGGCGGCGTCGGTCTCGCGCTCTTGTCCGGGCTGATCGCCGCGGGGAAATTACGGCCGCAGATCGCGGTCGAGACCTCGTGGCGCGAGATTGCTGCGGTCGCCCGCCGGCTGATCGACCGCGATTTCGCCGGCAAGGCGGTGCTGCATATCGACTGAGCCGGCCTCCCTCGTCAGCGTGGCGCGGTCCATTCGGGGCCGACGCGGGCAAAGGCTTCCTCCCAGTGGAGCCCATCGAACAGCCGGGTCGGCCGCATCGTCTGCGGGTCGTAATCGTCGAGGCAACGCGCGTTGACGCTGTAATTCTCCGGGTCGGAGCGCGGCGTGTAGAACGGGTGCATGCCGCAATGCCGGCAGAAGGTGTGCCGGGCGATGCCGGTGCCGAACTGATAGGTCGTCAGCGCGTCGGCGCCGCTGAGCAGCGTCAGGCGATCGCCGGCGACCGGCAGGTGCAGGATGCCCTTCTTCGTGCAGATCGAGCAGTTGCACTCGCCGATCGAAATCGCCGCGAGATCGGCCTCGATGCGGAAGCGCACCCGCCCGCAATGGCAGCCGCCTTCATAGATGCGCAGCATGGCTCGGTCCTCCGCTCTTCAACCTGGACCGCCGGCGCTCCGACCGACCCTAGGCCGCGCTGGCCTCCACCTTCTTGCCGACGAGGCGGTCGAAATCCTCCCACATCAGCCGGCACAACGCGCCAGGGGTGAAGCGGAAATGCCCGACCGTGCCGATGATTTCGCCGACCGGGGTCACCTCGGCGGCGGAGCCCGTCAGAAACACTTCCTGCGCGTTCGCCAGGTCCTGCGGCCGAATCTCGCGCTCGACCACCTTGATGCCGCGCTGGCGCGCGAGACCCATGACGGTCTGCCTCGTGATGCCGTTGAGAAAGCAGTCGGGGGTCGGGGTGTGCAATTCGCCGTTGATCGCCAGGAAGATGTTGGCGCCGGTCCCCTCGGCGAGGTTGCCGCGCCAGTCGAGCATCAATGCGTCGTCGCAGCCCTGCGCCTCGGCCTCGTGCTTGGCCATCGTGCAGATCATGTAGAGGCCGGACGCCTTGGCGTGGACCGGCGCGGTGTTGGGGGCCGGCCGCGCCCAGCGCGACCACAGCATGCGGATGCCCTTGGCCCGCGCCTCCGGCGAGAAATAGGCGGGCCAGTCCCAGCAGGCGATGGCGAGGTGGATTTTCGAGGCCTGCGCCGACACGCCCATCTGCTCGGCGCCGCGCCACGCCACCGGCCGAACATAGCCGTCGGCGATCTTGTTGCTCGTGATCACGTCGTGCGTCGCCTTGGCGAGGTCGTCCATGCTCGCCGGGATTTCGAACCCGAGTATCTTGCCCGAATTGATCAGCCGCTCGTTGTGCTGTTCCAGCTTGAAGACCTTGCCGCTATAGACGCGCTCGCCTTCAAACACGCAACTCGCATAATGCAGCCCGTGCGTCAGCACGTGCAATTTGGCCTCGCGCCACGGGACGAGGCGGCCGTCATACCAGATGAAGCCGTCGCGATCGTCGAAGGGGAGCACGGAGGTGGTCATGGGCCTTCCTCGCCGGAGAATGTGTCATTGCCGGGTCCCGCCCGGGGCGCTGCCGCAAGCGGGGAATCTTATATCCCAGAAGACGGTCAGCTTGTACCGATCGTTGCCAGATAAGTCAACATGGCTGACATAAAAAGCCGCGAACCGGCAGCGTCGGAAAGAAGCGGCACGCGGCCGCCGCGCGAGGAGGCGGTGCGCCAGGGCATAGAGCTGTTGTTTTTCGCGTACCGCGATTTCACCGCCGAACCCGACGCCATCCTTGCGGAATACGGGTTCGGCCGCGCCCATCACCGGGTCGTGCATTTTGTCGGGCGGCATCCGCAAATGACCGTCGGCGAACTGCTCGGCATCCTGCGGATCACCAAGCAGAGCCTTAACCGGGTGTTGGGTCAGCTGGTGCGCCAGGGTTTCGTCGTGCAGCACCAGGGAGCGCAGGACCGCCGCCAGCGCCTCCTCGAACTGACCGACAAGGGCCGCGAACTCGAACGCCGCCTGTCGGCGCCGCAGCGCGCCCGCGTCGCCGATGCATTCCGCGCCGCCGGTGGGGCCGCCGTCGACGGCTTTCGCAAGGTGCTGCTCGGCATCATCGCCGATGAGGACGACCGCCGCCGCTTCGCCTGGCGTCCCCCGCCGCGCCGCGAATGATTTTCCGCGACGGGAGAGCAGGGCCGATAGCTTCTCGTTGAAATAGATGCTGTCATTGCGAGCGAAGCGAAGCAATCCCGATAACGGACGACCGCCGGCACGGGATTGCTTTGTCGCTGCGCTCCTCGCAATGACAATGCCGATGGGTCGGCATGGGCCTGCTTCGGCTATACTGGCCGGCGATGAGCGATCTCGATCCTCACCTGCTCGTGGTGGATGACGATGCGCGCCTGCGCGAATTGCTGCGTCGCTATCTGATGGAGAACGGGTTTCGCGTGACGGTCGCGGCCGACGCCGGCGAGGCGCGCGCAAATTTGGCGAACCTCGCCTTCGACCTCATTGTCCTCGACGTGATGATGCCGGGGGAAACTGGAATCGACCTGACCCGCGCCCTGCGCGGCGACGGGCGGGTGCACGTCCCGATCCTGCTGCTGACCGCGATGGCCGAGCCGGAGGACCGGGTGAACGGTCTCGAACAAGGGGCCGACGATTTCCTCGCCAAGCCGTTCGAGCCGCGCGAACTGGTCCTGCGCATCCGCAACATCCTCGAGCGCCGCGCGGCGCCGGACGGCGGCGACCGTAACATCCGCTTCGGCCTGTTCCGCTTTGACCTGGCGCGCGGCGAATTGTTCCGCGGCACCGAGATCGTGCGGCTGACCGCGGCCGAAGCAGGGTTGCTCGCTAGCCTTGCAGCGCAAGCCGGACAGGCGGTCTCGCGCGAGGACCTGTCGCAATCGGCCCAGTTCAGCGGCAACGTCCGCAACGTCGATGTCCAGATGACGCGGCTGCGGCGCAAGATCGAGGCCGATCCGCGCTACCCGCGCTATCTGCAAACCGTGCGCGGCACCGGTTATGCCCTCAAGCCCGAATGAGACGGCCGAGGCCGCTCTGATGACCGCCGAGCGGGACGGCGTCCCCGACGATCTCGCGCTGCGTCCGCGCGGCTGGATCAAGCGGATGCTGCCGCAATCGATGTTCGGCCGCTCGCTGCTGCTGATCGTGATGCCGCTCGTGCTGCTGCAGATCATCGCGACGTGGATTTTTTACGACCGGCATTGGGAGGCGGTCTCATATCGCTTTTCCGCCGACGTCGCCGGCGATGTCGCACTGATCATCGACGCTGTCCACAAGGCGCCGAACCGGGCCGAGCGGCACCGGATCTTCGCGCTGGCCGCGCCTGCCACCGAGCTCGGGTTCGCCTTCGAGCCGGGCGCCCGCCTGCCGCCGGCCCCCAAATCGAGCGGCACAAGGCTCGAAAGCCGGCTCCGGCGCGCGATGATCCACCGGGTCGGCCGGCCGTTCTGGATCAACGCGGTGCGCAGCCCGCATCGCATCTATATCGCCGTGCAGTTGACCAACGGGGTGCTGGACGCGGATGTGCCGCTCAGCCGGCTTTACACCCCGACAACCTACATCTTCATCCTGTGGATGGTCGGCTCGTCGCTGGTGCTGCTGGCGATCGCCACGATCTTTCTGCGCAACCAAGTGCGTTCGCTGCGCCGGCTGGCAGCGGCGGCGGAAGGGTTCGGCAAGGGGCGGCCGGTCGCCTTCAGCACGATCGAGGGCGCGTTGGAAGTGCGTCAGGCGGCCGCCGCCTTCATCCGCATGCGCGAGCGTATCCGGCGCCAGATCGCGCAGCGAACGGAGATGCTGGCCGGCGTCTCGCACGACCTGCGCACGCCGCTGACCCGCATAAAGCTGACGCTGGCGATGATGGGGCCGCACCCGGCGGCGCAGGAACTCCATTCCGACGTCGCGGAGATGGAGCAGCTCGTCAACCTCTACCTCGATTTCGCCCGCGGCGAGGGGACGGAGACCCCGGTCGAGACCGATATCGCGTTGGTGATCGAGGAGGTCGCGGCGGCGATGCGGCGCGAGGGCGCCGCGCTGGCGGTCGAGCCGCAGCCCGAACTGGTCCTGCCGGTGCGGCCGCAGGCGCTGCGACGCTGCCTCGGCAACCTGATGGGCAATGCCCGCCGCTACGGCCGCAATGTCTGGCTCTCGAGCGTCGCGACGGCGGACGGGGTTGACATCGTGGTCGACGACGACGGCCCGGGCATCCCGGAGGCGGAGCGCGAGCGAGTGTTCCGGCCGTTCATCCGCCTCGACGCCTCACGCAGCCGCGCAACAGGCGGGGTCGGCCTCGGGCTGACGATCGCCCGCGACGTGGCGCGCAGCCACGGCGGCGACGTGCGCCTCGAAACCTCGCCGCAAGGCGGCCTGCGCGCCCGCATCCACCTGCCGCGCTGATTACAAGAGATCGCCGGGCGGGCGGCGTGTGCTTAGGCGCCGACCCAATCCAACTGCAGGGCTTGCGCCGCCTTGCGCAGAGCATTGTCGGCGGTCGCGAGGACGAGGCCGAGCCGGTACGCCAGTTCGAGGTAGGCGGCATCGTACACTGTGAGGCGGTAGCGGTCAGCGAAGCCGAGAAGCGGCCCCCTCCATGCGGCGTCACCACCGGCACGATCGACCGTAATCGGCAACATCCGCAGTTCCGTCAGGGAAGCATCGCGATAGGCAGCATCGATGCGCTTGCGGCGCACTGCCGTCTGGAAGCCGTTGGCCACCTCGTAAGGCCACAATGCCGGTACCGTCGCGCCCTCTTCGATGACCCGATCGAGGAGGGCATCGCCGATGGCACTGCTTTCGTCCTCGAAATACCAGCCGAGGGCTATCGAGGCGTCCAGCACCAGGGTCACCGCCGTCCTTCCTCTATCAGTTCCTTGATTTTTAGCCCGCCGAGCGTGACCCCTCTTCGCCGCTCACGGATCCGCGCCGCCGCCGCCCGGGCGTCGGCCCGATCAAACCTGGATTCCGGGGGCACGAGCCGCGCCAGCACTTTGCCGCGGTGCGTGATCGCGATCTCCTCACCTGCCGCCGCCCGCCGCAGCAACTCGCTCAACCGGTTCTTCGCCTCAAACGCGCCGACCATATCCATGCCGCAGCCTCCTGCATCTAGCTGCTAACCTAGATGCAAGGGGCCTGCCCGGCAAGGTCGTGCGCTCTCATGCGTTTTACCGAGTTCCGCTCCCACGTGCCCGAGAAGGGCTGATGCAGGACACGCGCCGCGTCACCGCGGCGGCGGCGCCAGTATTTCGCGTTTGCCGACATGGTTGGCCTGGCTGACGACGCCTTCGGCTTCCATGCGCTCGATGAGGCGGGCGGCACGGTTGTAGCCGATCTGCAGATAGCGCTGGACGAAGCTCGTCGAGGCCTTGCGCTCGCGGGTGACGAGGGCGACGGCCTGGTCGTAGAGGCCGTCGCCGGAGCTTTCGTCGTCGCCGGCGAGCGGATCGAGCGGGGCGCCGTCGTCCTCGGTGATCTCGTCGATGTAGCGGGGCTGGGCGCGCGCCTTGAGGTGCGAGACGACGCGCTCGACCTCCTCGTCCGAAACGAACGGGCCGTGCACCCGGGTGACCCGCCCGCCGCCGGCCATGTAAAGCATGTCGCCGCGGCCCAGCAGCTGCTCGGCGCCGCCCTCGCCCAAAATCGTGCGGCTGTCGATCTTGCTCGTCACCTGGAAGCTGATGCGGGTCGGGAAGTTGGCCTTGATGGTGCCGGTGATGACATCGACCGAGGGGCGCTGGGTCGCCGTGATGATATGGATGCCGGCGGCGCGCGCCATCTGCGCCAGACGCTGGATCGCCGCTTCGATGTCCTTGCCGGCGACCAGCATCAAATCGGCCATCTCATCGACCACGACGACGATCAGCGGCAGTTCGGTGGCGTCGAACGGCTGCTCCTCGAACACCGGCCGGCCGGTGTCGGCATCGAACCCGGTCTGCACCTTGCGGATGAGGTTCTCGCCCCTCTCGGCCGCCTCGCGCACCCGCGCATTGAACCCGTCGATGTTGCGCACGCCGAGCTTCGACATCTTCTGATAGCGGCTCTCCATCTCGCGCACGGTCCATTTGAGCGCCATGACCGCCTTTTTCGGGTCGGTCACCACCGGCGATAAAAGGTGCGGGATGCCGTCATAGACCGATAGTTCCAGCATCTTCGGATCGACCATGATGAATTTGCAGCGCTCCGGCGGCATCCGGTAGAGGATCGACAGGATCATCGTGTTGATCCCGACCGATTTGCCCGAGCCGGTGGTGCCGGCGATCAGCAAATGCGGCATGCGGGCGAGGTCGGCCAGCACCGGCTCGCCGCCGATATCCTTGCCGACCGCCAGGACGAGGCGGCCGCTGTGCTTCTGATAGGCCGGCGCATCGAGCAGGTCGCGCAGATAGACGGTCTCGGCCTTGCGGTTCGGCAATTCGATGCCGATCACGGTGCGGCCGGGCACCACGGCGACCCGCACCGAGATGGCGCTCATCGAGCGGGCGATGTCGTCGGCGAGGCCGATCACCCGCGATGCCTTGATGCCGGGGGCCGGTTCGAGTTCATAGAGCGTGACAACCGGGCCGGGGCGCACCTGCACGATCTGGCCGCGCACCCCGTAATCGGCGAGCACCGCCTCGAGCATGCGCGCGTTTTTCTCGAGCGCCTCCTCGTCCACCGTGCCGGTATTGACGGTGGGCGGTTTTACCAGCAGGTGCAAGGGCGGCAGCAGCGGCTCGTCGGCCGAGACGAGATCGAGCGCCTGTTGCCGGTCGGCATCCGCAACGCGGCCCGGCGCCGGCGGCTTTGCCCGGGGCGTGACGAGCCGGACGATGCCGCCGGCCGGCCGCTTCTCCTCCTCCGGCAGCGGCGCGGCGGTTGGGGCCGACGGCCCTTCTGCCGCGAATCGCGGCTCGCGTCGCTGCGCTTCCGGGTCGGGCGGGCGGCGGCGCGGCGGCGCGGTCGCATCCGGGGGCCGACCGGCGGCGGCGCGGTCGCGATGGCGGGCGCCCGCCTCGCGCAGCACCCCCCAACCGAACGACGCCGCCGCCGCGGTGCCGCGGCCCGACAGGCGGGCGACCCCGCCGGCGCCGCGGCCGATCTCTCGCCAGTTGCCGGGCGTCAGCCCGGTGATCGACAGCAACAGGAGCGCGACCAGCGCCGCGGCCGCCATCGCCAGCGGCACCGCCAGCGGCGCCAGCCCGATCTGCCCCAAGAGATGCAGCATCGCCCACCCGACGGCGCCGCCGGGGCCGGCCGGCAGCCCGAAATGCGGCTCGAGGATCGCGCAGGCGGAGGCGCCGAGGACCAGCGCCAGCACCAGCTTCAGTCCTCGCCGCAGTGGCCGGCGCAGCGGGTGCTGCAGCATCAGCCGGAAGGCACAGCCGAGCAGGGCGGCCGGCATCAGCCACGCGGCCAGCCCGAACGCTTGCAGCAGAAGATCGGCGAGACGCGCGCCGCTGCGGCCGAGATAGTTGTGCGGCGCCGCGGCGGTTGCGGTGTCGAGCGAGGGGTCGCCCCCGGTATAGGTCAGCAAGGCCAGAAGCAAGGCGAGCGCGGCGATCAGCAGCGCGACGCCGAGCCAGGCGAGGAACCGCCGGCCAAACCCGTCCAGCGTGTCGCGCCAGCCGCGCAGATTCCCGCCGAGACCGCGCGGCATGTATGCCGTTCTGGGCATCCTTAGCCCCCCGCCCCGCCCGCGGCCGGCCCCAAGCCGTCTGCCGCCTACGCTATTGCCCTACAGGACGCGCCGGCAATGCGCAAACCCGCCGTCGCACCGCCCGTTTCCGTGCCCGATCGGGAAATGACGGGGCGATCCACGCCGGCCGGCAGCCGCCGAATCGGAGACCGCTCCTGCCGCCGCGATCAGGCTCCCTCGGCGCCGAGGGCCGGCCTTCGGAGGCCGCGGCAACCCTCAGTGGACGCTGACGGGCTCCATTTCGTGCTGGCGGACGAGGGCGCAGGCGACGTCGCGGTCGGCCATCACAGCGATCTCGGTGCCGTCGGCGGCGTGCACCGCAACGGCGTCGGCGCCGTCCACCAGGACGCGCTTGATATACGCCAAATCCTCGATCCCGAGGAGGCCCAGCTCGTGCGGCGACAAATGCCGGATGTCCTCAAGGAACTGCATCTTCACCTCCATCGCGCCGCCGCTACCGTCCTCCGGCCTTCGACTTGGCCGTCGCCCGGCTTCCTTAAGACAACGGGGTCAGCCGGCCGAATTATCCGGCCGGCGCGCCGGCGGCGAACCGGCGCCATCCCGGCCGACGGCGGCCTTGGCCTTGTCGGATTGCTGGCCCTTGTCGGATCCGTGGCCGCGGATCGGCACCGTGCGCACCCGCGCCTCGATCGTCGGGCGCACCAGATCGATATGCAAGAGGCCGTTGTCAAGCCAGGCGCCACGCACCTCGATCCCTTCGGCCAATACGAACGAGCGCTGAAACTGGCGCGCCGCGATGCCGCGATGGAGATAGACCCGCTCGGTGTCGTCGACCTGCCGGCCGCGGATCATCAGCTGGTTGTCCTCGATCGTGATGCTGAGATCCGCCATCGTAAAGCCGGCGACCGCCAGCGTGATGCGCAGTTCGTCGGGGCCGAGCTGCTCGATATTGTAAGGCGGATAGCCGTCACCCGAGGCCTTGTTGACCCGGTCGAGCGCCCGCTCGAAATGCTCGAACCCCAACAGCAACGGCGAGTTGAACAGCGACAGCCGCGACATCGTGCTTCTCCTCGCAATGAGCGAGACCCGACGCCGGGCCCAATGGCGGCACCCGGCAACGGAAACGCGTAAATCATCGCAGATCTGGGGAGGCAGAAGGGTGCGGTCAAGCAAGCGGCCGAATCCGGGGCCGGCGATTGCTCTTTCGTCGGCGACAGCCGCCCCCCATATTGTGGCGCCCGATCTTTCCCTGGCTCGCGGACGGTTTTTTGCCATGTCGATGCAAATCTCGTTGCCGCGCCTGCCCCGAATAAAATTCGGCGGGCGCCCGGTGCGGTGGCGCATCCTGTTGTCGCTGTTCTTTTGCCTTGCGCTGGCCTTCGCCCCGAGCCTTGCCGACGCGCGCGCCGGGCGCTCGCACTCATTCGGCGGGCATTCCAGCTTTTCCGGCTTCGGCAGCCGCGGCAGCCGCACCTTCGAGCATAACGGCGCCGGGCCGGTGACCCGCAGCCTCGCCCCGGTGCCGCACGCCGGGAGTCCGCTCGCCGGCCCCGGCTATGGTTACGGCGGCAGCTTTTTTCAGCGGCATCCGTTTCTGACCGGCCTCGGCGGCGGCTTTCTCGGCTCGATGCTATTCCATCACCTGGGGATTGGCGGCGGGTTCGGGTACGCGTTCGGCGGATTGCTGACGTGGGTAATCATCGGCCTCGCCATCTGGTTCGTGTTCCGCCTCATATCGGGGCGCGGTTTTTCATGGGCCGGCGGCATGGTGCCTCGCTCGCTCGGCTCGGCAGCGGCCCCGGCTTCCCGCTTCCGCGGTGTAGACACCGCCGTGTCGGACGCCGATCTCAACGCCTTTCAGGGGCTCCATGCCGCTGTGCAGGAGGCGTGGAGCCGCGGCGATCTCGGCCGTATGCGCCAGCTGATGACCCCCGAGATGGTCGGTTATTTCTCCGAGGAGATGACCCGCAACGCCAGCCAGGGCATGCAGAACGTCGTCGCCGACGTGCACCTCGTGAAGGGCGATGTCAGCGAGAGCTGGGACGAGGGCGACCTGCAATACGCCACCGCTTTTATGCAATGGAGCGCGGTCGATTACGTGGCGCGGCTCGGCGCCGCCCCCGGCTCACCCGGCTATGTCGTAAGCGGCGATCCGCGCCGCCCGGTCGAGCAGGAGGAGGTCTGGACCTTCGTCCGCCGCCGCGGCGGCAACTGGCTCCTGTCGGCGATCCAGCAAGTGTGAGGTCGCCCGGTCATTCCGGGACGGCCGAAGGGCTGGACC
The DNA here is from genome assembly GCA_036278835.1 of Allostellaceae bacterium. Classification (GTDB taxonomy): domain Bacteria; phylum Pseudomonadota; class Alphaproteobacteria; order ATCC43930; family CGMCC-115725; genus DATARH01. The sequence continues at coordinate 3,827 of DASUKH010000017.1, read as the reverse complement.
CGGAACCCATGAACACCGGCTTTTCCAATAACCCGGAAGCGCGGGTTCATAGGTTCCGGGTTCGCGGGCTGCGCCCGTGCCCCGGAATGACAGCGGTTTTTCCCTTCCACGCAAAAAAGCCGGTTCCGGGGCGCAGACGGTCCTGAAACAACCGCGCCGGTATTCGGACCGCCGCCGGTCCAAAAAGAGCACCGCCCCCTTTGAAAACCCGCATTCCCGGCGAAAGCCGGGACCCACCCCTCCACGGTCGCGATGTTGCGGCACGGGTCCGGCTTCCGCTTTCGCCGGAATGCGAGAACGGGAGTTCCCGGCAATAACCGCGCCGGTCACGGCCAGGCGGCTTCCGGGGGCAATGACATCAGGATCGCCTCGACATTGCCGCCGGTCTTGAGGCCGAAGCGGGTGCCGCGATCGTAGAGCAGGTTGAATTCGACATAGCGGCCGCGCCGCACCAGCTGATGCCGGCGCTGCTCAGGGGTCCACTCCCGGTCCATCCGGTCGCGCACGATCGCCGGATAGACGTCGAGAAACGCCTCGCCAACCGCCCGCACAAAGGCGAAATCGCGCTCAGGGTCGCCGCTGTCGAGATAATCGAAAAAAATGCCGCCGGCGCCGCGCGGCTCATCGCGATGCGGCAGGTAGAAATAGTCGTCGCACCATTTTTTGAAGCGCGCGTAGCTCTCGGGATCGTAGCCGACGCAGGCGGCGGCGAGCGCCCGGTGAAAGGCATCCGCGGCATCGGGATCGGGATAGATCGGGGTCAGATCGGCGCCGCCGCCGAACCACGTCTTGCGGGTGACGATGTGCCTCGTGTTCATGTGCGCCGCCGGAACCAGCGGCGAGCGCATATGGGCGACCAGCGAGATGCCGCTTGCCCAGAAATGCGGGTCCTCGTCGGCGCCGGGGATTTCGCCGCGGAATTCCGGCGCGAACTCGCCGGAAACAGTCGAGATGTTGACCCCGACCTTCTCGAACACTCGCCCCTTCATCATCGCCATCGTGCCGCCGCCGCCGCCCGGCCGCTGCCATGGGCTTTGCTCAAACCGGCCGGGCGGCAGTTCCGCCGCCCCGGGTCCGGCATAATCGTCCTCGACCGCTTCGAACGCCTCGCATAGCCGCTCTTGCAGGGCGGCGAACCACGCCGCCGCCCGTTGTTGCCGCCCCGCCGTCTCTCCGCTCTGAATGCTTTCCGCTCTCTCTGGCATGCCGCCTCCGATAAGCCGCTTCGCGCCGCGCGATATTGCCGAACCGCCATCCCTCTGATATGCGCAGCCCACGACGGGGAGACGAGATGAGACAGAACCGGGTGGCGATCCTCGGCGGGGCGGGGTTTATCGGACGGTACATCGTCAAGCGGCTGGCCGAGCGCGGCGATGTGGTGGCGGTCGGCGGCCGCGACGCGGCCTCGGCGCGCTATCTTAGGCTGAAGGGCGAAGTCGGGCAGGTCGGCCTCTTCAACCTGTCGATCGACGACGAGAGCGTCCTGCCCGCCTTTGTCGCCGGCAACGACGCCGTCATCAACCTCGTCGGCATTCTCCACGAGAGCGGCCGGCAGCGCTTCGAGACGCTGCATCATGTCGGGCCGGCGCGCCTCGCGCGGCTGGCCCGCGAGGCCGGGGTCGAGCGCTTCGTCCACATCTCGGCGCTCGGCGCCGACCCGCGCTCGCCGTCCATCTATGCGCGCACCAAGGCGGCCGGCGAGGGGGCGGTGCGCGACGCCTTTCCGACCGCGACGATCCTGCGCCCATCGGTCGTGTTCGGGCCGGAGGACCAGTTCTTCAACCGGCTCGCGACGATGGCGATGATCTCGCCGGTAATCCCGCTGATCGGCGGCGGCGAGACGCGGTTTCAGCCGGTCTATGTCGGCGATGTCGCCGAGGCGGCGGTGCGGGTCATCGACGATTCGGCGACAGCCGGGCGCACCTACGAATTGGGCGGCCCCAAGGTTTACACGATGCGCGAGCTGACCGAATTGCTGCTCGCCGAAATTCACCGCAAGCGGCTCCTCGTCAACCTGCCGTTCGGCCTCGCCGGGCTGCAGGCGCGCCTTTTGTCGTTGCTGCCGGAGCCGCCCTTGACCCCGGATCAGGTCGAAATGCTGAAGCGCGACAATGTCGTCGGCGCCGGCGCGCTGACCCTGGAAGCCCTCGGCATCACGCCGACCGCGGTCGAGGCGATCCTGCCGACCTATATCGACCGCTTCCGCAAGGGCGGCTGGTACGCCCGCGACCGCGGGGTATGAGCGGGTTTGACGAAACGACTGTAGGATGGGTTGAGCGCAGCGAAACCCATCGATAATTGCATGCGCGGCGGGCGATGGGCTTCGCTTATGCTCAGCCCATCCTACAAGGTCTGCAAGGTCGCGGGAGGACGCATCATGGACACGCTGGAAACGAGCATGGCGGCGCGGCCGGCCCATATCAGCCCGGAGGAATGGGCGGTCAGGGTCGATCTCGCCGCCTGCTATCGGCTGATCGCACATTTCGGCTGGGACGATCTGATCCTGACGCACAACTCGGCGCGGGTGCCGGGCACCACCGATCAGATCCTGATCAACCCGATGGGGCTGATGTTCGAGGAGGTCACCGCCTCGAACATCCTGAAGGTCGATCTCGACGGCAATTTGATCGAGCCGTCGGAATACGAGCCGATCTATGCCGGGATCGTCATCCATGGTGCGATCTACCTGGCGCGGCCCGACGTGCAATGCGTCGTCCACACCCATACCGAGGCCGACATCGCGGTCGGCGCGCTCGAAGAGGGCCTGTTGCCGCTCAGTCAATGGGCGATGCGCTTCTACAACCGGCTGGGGTACCACGATTACGAGGGCGTCTCGCTCGACATGGACGAGCGCGAGCGGCTGCAGCGCAGCATCGGCAACCACCCGGTGCTGGTCCTGCGCAACCACGGCCTTTTGGCTACCGGGCGCAATGTCGCCGAGGCGTTTTCGATGACCTACCATTTCGAGCGCTCGGCCGAGGCGCAGCTGAAAATTCAGGCGGCCGCAGCCGGCGGCAGCCGGGTCGTCGTGCCGTCGGACGAGACCTGCGAAAAGCAGGCCGCCCAGTTCGAGAATGCCGGCACGACGCCGCGCCTCGGCGGCCAGCGCGAGTGGCCGGCCTTGCTGCGCCTGTGCGACCGGCTCGACCCGGGCTACCGCACCTGACCGGACGGCCGCCTCAATCGCGGGTCACCCGGACGGCCTGACGGGTGGCGGCCGAGCGCACGATCGCCTCGAACGCCGCGACCCCGTGCAACACCTCCGCCGGCGGGATCGGATAGGCCGGGCCGCCCTCGATCGCGGCGGCGAAGGCGTCGAGTTCGGCGCGGATCGTATTGAACCCGCGATTGGCGATGATTTCGGGTTCCGGCTGGCTGTGGCGCCCGGCGGGCATCGCCGCCGGGGCCGGGGTGAAGCGGAACTCGAGTTCGGGGGTGACGAGTTCGGCGCAGCCCTTGCTGCCGAACGCCGCCAGCCGATAGCTGACGGCGGTGACCAGCGAGCAGAACAGATTGCCCGACATGCCGCTCGCAAATCCGAGCATCACGTCGGTGGTGTCGTCGGCGTCATAGGCGATGGTGCGGCGCCGGCTCGTCGCATAGATTTCGTCGATCGGGCCGAACAGGTGAATCATCGCGTCGAGATTGTGGACGCCGAGCGCCGTCATGCCGCCGGCCGGCGCCTCGGCCGCCTGGGCGCGCCATGATTCCGGGTTCATAAAAAGGCCGGCCGGCGCGTTCTGCTCGCCGTGGCAATGGGCGATCGTGCCGAGCCTTCCGTCGGCGATGCGCGCCTTCAATTCGCGCATGTTGGGATGGAAGCGGCG
>DASUKH010000016.1:0-2443 GCA_036278835.1 Allostellaceae bacterium | reverse complement strand
CGCGGCTTTGCGCGACATGGGGATCGATCCCTACCCCGTCAGCTTCGAGCGCAGCGACGAGGCGGCGGCGCTCGATCGCCGCTACGCCGAACTGCCGGCCGGCACGACGACCGACAACCGGGTGCGGGTCGCCGGCCGCATTCGCGCAATCCGCAACAGTGGCATGTTTATCGATCTGCACGACGCCTCGGGCAAAATTCAGATATTCAGCCACAAGGACAACCTTGCGGCGGAGCAGATGCAGCTGCTGCGTCTCCTCGACATCGGCGACCTGATCGGAGCCGAAGGGCGGATCCGCCGCACCCCGCGCGGCGAATTGACGATCGATGCCCGGGAATTGACCCTGCTCGCCAAGTCGCTGCGGCCGCTGCCCGAGAAGTATCACGGTCTCGCCGATATCGAGCTGCGCTACCGCCAGCGCTATCTCGACCTGATCATGAACCCGCAGAGCCGCGAGACCTTGCGGCGGCGCAGCCGGATCGTCGCGGCGATGCGCGAATTCCTGCTGGCGCGCGGCTATCTCGAAGTCGAGACGCCGATGCTGCACACGATCCCCGGCGGCGCCGCGGCGAAGCCCTTCGTCACCCACCACAACGCGCTCGACATCGACCTCTATCTGCGGATCGCGCCGGAACTGCACTTGAAGCGGCTGGTGGTCGGCGGCCTCGCCGACAAGGTGTTCGAGATCAACCGCTGCTTCCGCAACGAGGGATTGTCGCCGCGCCACAACCCGGAATTCACCTCGCTCGAACTCTACGAGGCCTACACCGACTATACCGGCATGATGGCGTTGACCGAGGCGATCGTCGCCAATGTCGCCGAGGCCGCCGCGGGCGGCCGCCAGATCTCGTATGGCGGCACCACGATCGACCTCTCGTCGCCATGGCCGCGCCGCGGCATGGCCGAGCTGGTCGAGGAGGCGACCGGCGTCGATTTCCTGGCGATCGACAGCGCCGAGGCGGCGCGCAAAGCGGCGGCGCATCTCGGGGTCGCCCTGCGGGGAGGCGAGAATTGGGGCCAGGCGCTCGAGGCGGTGTTCGCGGCGCGGGTCGAGGACCGGCTGATCCAGCCGGTCCACGTCACCGGCTTCCCGCGCGACATCTCGCCGCTCGCCAAGGCCGACCGCAATGACCCGCGCCTCGTCGAGCGCTTCGAGACCTATGTCTACGGCTGGGAGATCGCCAACGCCTTCTCCGAACTCAACGATCCGCTCGACCAGCGGGCCCGCTTCGAGGCGCAGATGCTGGCGCGCGCCGCCGGCGACGAGGAGGCGCAGCCCTTGGACGAGGATTACGTGCGCGCCCTCGAATACGGCCTGCCGCCGACCGGCGGCCTCGGCATCGGCATCGACCGGCTCGTCATGCTGCTGACCGACAGCCCGTCGATCCGCGACGTCATCGCCTTCCCAACCCTGCGCCCGCGCTGAACCCGGTTCCGGACCGCCGGCATGCCGGCCGGAGGCCGGCGGTCCCAGACGACACTGCTCGGAAACTCCGGTGATCGCTTCGGGTTAGCCGAATGACGGCCGGCCCGGATTGGCGGGGAACGGCGGCCACACCATATGGGAGCATGAAAGGAAACGGGGTCGCCTAATAGGGATGCCGCTTCCGGTTCATGGAGGTTGCGTCATGGATCTCGAAAAATACACCGAGCGCTCGAAGGGCTTTGTCCAATCGGCGCAGAATCTGGCGTTGCGCAGCGGCCACCAGCGCCTCGTACCCGAGCACCTCGCCAAGGTGCTCCTCGAGGACAAGGAAGGGCTGTGCGCCAACCTGATCCGCGCTGCCGGCGGCGATCCCAAGGCCGTGCTGGCGCAAATCGACGCCGACCTCGACAGGCAGCCCAAGATCGAGGGCAGCGGCGCCGGCCAGGTCTATCTCGGCCCCGAGCTGGCGCGGATTTTCGATCAGGCGGAGAAAATCGCCGAAAAAGCCGGCGACAGCTATGTCACGGTCGAGCGGCTGTTGCTCGCATTGGCCATGGCGAAGGACACCGCCATCGGCAAGGCATTGGCCGCTTCCGGGGTGACGCCGCAAAACCTCAACGCGGCGATCGAGCAGGTCCGCAAAGGCCGCAAGGCCGACACCCCGTCGGCCGAGGAAGGCTATGACGCGCTCAAGAAATACGCGCGCGACCTGACCGAGGCGGCGCGGGAAGGAAAGCTCGACCCGGTGATCGGGCGCGACGAAGAAATTCGCCGCACGATCCAGGTCCTGTCGCGGCGCACCAAGAACAATCCTGTGCTGATCGGCGAGCCGGGGGTCGGCAAGACCGCGATCGTCGAGGGCCTTGCTTTGCGCATCGTCAATGGCGACGTGCCGGAGAGCCTCAAGGACAAGCGCCTTCTGGCGCTCGACCTCGGCGCCATGGTCGCCGGCGCCAAATACCGCGGCGAGTTCGAGGAGCGCCTCAAGGCGGTGTTGCAGGAAATCACCGCCGCCGC
>DASUKH010000015.1:0-8310 GCA_036278835.1 Allostellaceae bacterium | reverse complement strand
CTCAGCCGGCCGGGTCCGACAGCCCGGCGAGGTCGAGCCATGCGGCCTCATCGAGCGTCTTGATGCCGAGCGCCGCGGCGCGCGTCGCCTTGGACCCGGCGTCGGCGCCGATCACGACGAAATCGGTCTTGGCCGATACCGAACTCGCGACATTGGCGCCGAGCGCCTCGGCCCGCGCCTTCGCTTCCGACCGGCTCATCCGCTCGAGGCCGCCCGTAAAGACGATCGTCTTGCCGGCGAGCGGCGAGGCGGCGGCGGCCGGCGCGGCGTAGTCGATGACCTCGACCTCCTTCGCCAGATCGTCGAGAACCGCCCGGTTGTGCGGCTCAGCGAAGAAGCCGACGATGTCGGTCGCCATGTCGCGGCCGATTCCGTGCACATCGAGCAGATCGGCATGGGCCGCGCTCTCCGGGTCCTGCGCCGCCTCCATCGCCTGCCGCCACACCGCCATCGAACGGTAGTGCCGGGCCAGGAGGCGCGCCGTCGCCTGCCCGACCTGCGGGATGCCGAGCGCGTTGATGAAGCGGTCGAGCGGAATGCGGCGCCGGTCGTCGATCGCGGCGACCAGTTTCTTCGCACTGATCGCGCCCCAACCCTCGCGCTTTGCGATGATTTCGGGATCGAGCCGGAAAATATCGCCGGGTTGCCGGATCAGCCCGTCCTGCCAGAAGACGGCGATGTGCTTTTCGCCGAGGCCGTCGATGTCGAAGCTGTCGCGCGCCACGAAATGGATCAGCCGCTCGACCGCCTGGGCCGGGCAGACGAGGCCGCCGGTGCAGCGCCGTGCCGCCATGCCCTCTTCGCGCACCGCCAGGCTGCCGCACACCGGGCAATGGTCGGGAAACTGGTAGGGCTGCGAGCCGTCGGCGTGGCGCACCACCGCGACGATCTGCGGGATCACGTCGCCGGCCCGCTGCACGATCACCGTGTCGCCGATCCGCGCATCCTTGCGGGCGATCTCGTCCTCGTTGTGCAGGGTGGCGCGCTGCACGACGACGCCGCCGACCGTGACCGGCTCAAGGATCGCGGTCGGGGTCAGGGTGCCCTGGCGGCCGACGGTGATCATGATGTCGCGCAGCACGGTCTGCGCCTGTTCGGCCGGGAATTTGTGGGCGAGCGCCCAGCGTGGCGCCCGGCTGCGCATGCCGAGCCGCTCCTGCAGCGCGAGATCGTTGATCTTGTAAACCACACCGTCGATGTCGTAGGGCAGATCGGCACGGCGCGCGCTGATGTCACGGTAATAGGCGAGCACATCGTCGATGCCGCGGCACAGGCGCACGTTCGGGTTTACCGTAAAACCCCATTCGGCGAACCGCGCCAGGGCCTCTTCCTGCGTGCGGGCGAACGGCCGGCTCGCCTCGCCCCAGCCCCAGCAGAAGAAGTTGAGCGGGCGTCGCGCCGTGATCGCCGGGTCGAGCTGGCGCAGCGAGCCGGCCGCGACGTTGCGCGGGTTGGCGAAGACCGGCTCGCCGGCCGCCTCGCGCTCCGCGTTGACCGCGAAGAACCCGGCCCGCTCCATATAGACTTCGCCGCGGATTTCGATCAAATCGGGCCAATCGGCGCCGGCCAGTTGCTTCGGCACGCTCTTCAGGGTGCGGATGTTGGCCGTCACGTCCTCGCCGGTCACCCCGTCGCCGCGCGTCGCGCCCAGGACCAGCCTGCCGCCCTCGTAGCGCAACGAGGACGACAGCCCGTCGATTTTCGGTTCGGCCATCACCTCGATCGTTTCGGCCTCGACCAGCGCCAAATCCTCGGGCCGGCGGAAGAAGTTGCGCACGGTCGCGAAGAACTCGCGCACATCGGCCTCGGCAAATGCGTTGCCGAGCGACAGCATCGGCACGCGGTGCGTGACCTTGGCGAACCCGGCGGCCGGCGCCGCGCCGACCCGGTGCGACGGGCTGTCGGGCCTCACCAATGCCGGGAAGCGTGCCTCGATCGCCTCGTTGCGCAGGCGCAGCGCATCGTACTCGGCGTCGGAAATCTCCGGCGCGTCCTTCGCATAGTAGAGCTCATCATGGTGCGCGATCTCGGCCGCCAGCCGCGCCAGCTCGGGCCGCGCCTCGTCCTCGCTCAGCGCCTCGACCGGGCGCGCTGCAAGATCGTGGTTCAGCATCGCTGGATCAGCGCTTTACATCCTTCGAGACGCCCGCTTCGCGGGCTCCTCAGGATGAGGAGAACCGTTTGTTTCATCTGAAATCTGCCTCATTCTGAGGAGCGCCCGAAGGGCGCGTCTCGAAGGAACGCCCGAAGGACGGTCATGTCCGCGCCCCGGCGATCAGGCTGGCGGCGGCGGCGCGCGCTTCGGCGGTGACCGTGCTGCCGGACAGCATGCGGGCTATCTCCTCCTGCCGATCGTCGGCGTCGAGTTCCACGACCCGGGTCACCGCGGCGCGCTGCGCCTCGGCCTTGGCGACCCGCCAGTGGTGCGCGCCGCGCGCCGCGACCTGAGGCGAATGCGTTACCACCAGCACCTGCAAACCAGCCCCGAGCCGCTGCAACCGCTCGCCGACCGCCGCCGCGACGGCGCCGCCGATGCCGCTGTCGACCTCGTCAAAAATCAAGGTCGGAACCGACGAGGTACCCGCCAGTACCAGCTTCAATGCCAGCATGAACCGCGACAACTCGCCGCCCGAGGCGATCCGCGCCAGCGGTCCGAAACCGGCGCCGGGGTTGGTCGCCACCTCGAAATGCACCCGCTCGACCCCGTGCTTCCCCCACTCGGCCTCGGCGAGCGGGGTCAGCACCGTGCGGAAGCGCGCCTTCTGGAGCCGCAGCGGCGCGAGTTCGCCGGCGACGGCCCGGTCGAGCCGGGCGGCGGCCTCGGCGCGCGCCTGTGAGACCGAAGCGGCGGCGGCGATATAGCGGCTACGCGCCGCCGCTGCGGCCTCGGCCTGCCCCGCGGCGTTCTCCGCTCCGGTCTCGATATCCGCGAGACGCGCCGCCAGCGCCGCGCGTAACCGCGGCAGATCGGCCACTCCGACATCGTGCTTGCGCGCCAACGCCCGCACAGCGAACAGCCGCTCCTCAACCTGTTCCAGGGCCCGCGGATCGAGTTCCAGCGCCTGCGCCGCCTGGGTCAGCGCGGCGAGCGCCTCGTCGGTTTCCGCCGCCGCCCGCTCGGCCGCGGCGAGCGCACCCTCAAGCAGCCCCTGGGCGCGGCTGCTGGCCCGCTCGAGGCGCCTGAGGGCGCGCGCCAGGGAACGCTGCGCACCGCCCTCGCCGTCGATCTCGCCGATCGCCTCGGCGATCGCCTCGCCGAGGCGCTCCGCATTCTGCAACAGCGCGCGGCGGGCGCCCAGACGCTCCTCCTCGTCGCCTTCCGGGGCGAGCGCGTCGAGTTCGGCCTTGTGATGGCGCAGCAGATCTTCCTCGGCCTGCGCCTCGGCGAGGCGCCGCCCTGCCTCGCGCGCCGCCGCCGCGGCCGCCTGCCAGTCCTGCCATGAGCGGGCGAGGCCAGGCGCGTCCGATGCCGGCTTGGCGAACGCGTCGAGCAGGTCGCGGTGCGTCGCGGGGTCGAGCAGACCGCGCTGCTGGCCCTGTCCCTGGATTTCAACGAGGCTGTCGCCGAGCGTGCGCAGCAGCCCGATGCTCGCCGGCTCGTCGTTGACGAACGCCCGGCTGCGGCCATCCACGGCTATGACCCGGCGCAACACGATCGTCCCGGCCAGATCGGCCGCAATCCCCGCCTCGTCGAGGATCGCGGCGGCCGGATGGTCGGGCCTCACCGCGAACTCGGCGGTAATCGCCGCCTGTTCGGCCCCCGGCCGCACCAGCCCCCCATCGGCGCGGCGGCCAAGCGCCAACCCCAGCGCGTCGAGCAGGATCGACTTGCCGGCGCCGGTCTCGCCGGTCAGGACGCAAAGACCCGGTCGGAAGGCGAGCGCCAGCCGATCGATCAAAACCACGTCGCGAACATTCAGCCCGAGCAGCATACAAACCGCATGATAGCACAAAGGCCTGCCGCCATTTACGGCAGGGTGATCCTCTGGAACGTCCGGCGAACCGCTCTGTTGTGAAATCGGGGAACCCTTTTACTTTAAGGAGCCTCATCATGGTTAGCGTATTGCAAACCGACCTGGAGGAACACGAGGCGTGGACCAAGGCCGGGCCGGTCGTCTCGCGACTTCCAGACGATCAGATTGAAAACCTCGAAGCGCAGACGATGGCGACCGTGGCCGACCCGGTGCCGATGGGGCTGTGGGCGTTCGCCACCGGGACCTGGATCGCCGGCACCGTGTTCGGCGGCGCGCTGTCCACCGCGACGTTTCCGCAGGTGGCGCCGATCCTGATCATCTTCGGCGGCTTCGCCCAGTTCATTGCCGGCTTGTTCGCCTATCGGCGGGCGCACGCGCTGGCGGCGACTTCGTTCTGCTGCATCGGGTCGCTGTACACGGCGCTGGGCTTCATGTTCCTGCTGGCGGCGGGGACCCTGGTCGGCACCACGGCGCCCGATCAGCTCGTCATCGGCTTCCTGATCGAGTCGTTCTGCTTCATCGCGCTCGCATTAACGCTGGCGGCGATCGAGACGAACTGGGCGGCGGTGGCGATGTTCGGGCTTCTGGCGATCGGCTACGGCTGCGCCGGCATCCCCTATCTCGTCAATTCCGTGAATGTGGGCGGCTGGGGCATCGTCGGGAACATCGGCGGCTGGTTCATGTGCGCCTCGGCGTTCTGCGCCGCGTATCTCGGCTTGGCGTTGATTGTCAACACCACCCGCAAGCGCGCGATCATGTCGATCTGGGGCCGGCCCTGAGGGATCCGGCGCCCGGCTCAGTAGGAATATTCCTCGTACACCCGGCTGATGTCGCCGGCCCAGTCCGTGGCATATTCCGCGAGCATTCGCGCCGCCGCACTCTCCCCCGAGGCGGCGATCGCGAACAACGGGTCGAGGAAATGCACCTCGTCCTCGCCGGCGAGGTTGCGGCGGGCGCGGCGCGACAGCCCGTCGCGAGCGATCTCCAGCATTTCCAGCGCAATCTCGCGCACGGTGCGGCTGCGGTGCGGCGTGTCGAGGCCAAGCCGCGGCACCGCACGCCGCATCTCCTCGCGCTCCGCCGCCGTCCAGTCGGCGACAAGCTCGCAAGCGGCATCGAGCGCCGCCCCGTCATAGAGAAGTCCGATCCACAAGGCCGGCAGCGCGCATAGCCGGCGCCATGGCCCGCCGTCGGCGCCGCGCATTTCGAGATAGGTCTTGAGGCGGACCTCGGGAAATGCGGTCGTCAGGTGGTCGGCCCAGTCGCCGATCCGCGGATACTCGCCCCGCAGCGCCGGCAGCCGGCCGGCCATGAAATCGCGGAAGGACTGCCCGCTGGCATCGATATAGGTCCCGTCGCGATAGACGAAATACATCGGCACATCGAGCATGTAATCGACGTAACGCTCGAAGCCGAACCCGTCCTCGAATACAAAGGGCAGCGTGCCGCAGCGGTCAGGGTCGGTGTCGGTCCACACGAGGCTGCGGTAGCTCTGATAGCCGGAGGGTTGCCTCTCGACAAATGGCGAGTTGGCGAACAGCGCGACCGCCACCGGCTGCAGGGCGAGACTGGCGCGGAATTTGCGGACCATGTCCGCTTCATCCGCGTAGTCGAGATTGGTCTGCACGGTGCAGGTGCGCAGCATCATGTCGAGACCGAGACCGCCGCGCTTCGGCATGTAGTCCCGCATGATCCGGTAGCGGCCCTTCGGCATCCAGGGCACCTCGTCGCGCCGCGACGCCGGATCGAAGCCGAGGCCGAGCATGCCGAGGCCCAGCTCGTCGCAGATCTCGCGTACCTGGCGCAGGTGCTCGTGCACCTCGTCGCAGGTCTGGTGCACGGTTTCGAGCGGCGCCCCGCTCAATTCGAACTGACCGCCCGGTTCGAGGGTGATCGAACATTGGCTGTCGCTCGACAGTGCGATGATGTTGCCCTTCTCGCGCACCGGCTCCCAGCCGAACCGGGTCATGCCGGCGAGCAGCGCGGCGATGCCGTCCGGCCCGTCATAGGGAGCCCGCTTCAAATCGGCGCGGCGATAGACGAACTTCTCATGCTCGGTGCCGACCCGCCACGCCGAATGCGGCTTGCCGCCGGCCTCGTGATAGAGGACGAGCTGCCGCTTGTCGGTGATCGGCGGTTCCTCAACGCTCGACGGGCCGGACATGCGGGGTCCCGAACCTCCTCCTGTAACGCACGGCGGTAATCCGGGCGCGAGCGGGCCGCGCCGTTGTCAGCGTGAACGGGGGCGGCGCCAGTCGCCGGCGATCGCCTGAAACGCCGAGAGCGCGGCGAGACCCGCGGTTTCCGCGCGCAACACCCTCGGGCCAAGCCCGACGCGGGTAACAATGGGGAGTTTGCCGAGAGCGTCAAGCTCCCTTTCCGCGAAGCCGCCTTCGGGACCGACCAGCACGGCGGCCGGCATCGCCGGCGACAGACCGGCAAGCGCCGCGGCGATCGGCATGCCGCCGCCGCTCTCGTCGCACACGAACAGGCGGCGATCGGCCGGCCAGTGCGCCAGCACCCGATCGAGCGGCTCCAGGGGGCGGAACTCGGGGATCGACAGCCTGCCGCTCTGCTCGGCTGCGGCGATTGCGATGCCGCGCAGCCGCTCGGGGTTGAGGCGCTCGGGCGTGGTGCGTTCGGTGCGCACCGGTACGAGCGCCGCGGCCCCGAGTTCGCAAGCCTTTTCGACCAGCCAGTCGAGCCGCGCCCGTCTGATCGGCGCGAACAAGAGCCAGGGACCCGTTTCCGGTACGGGCAGGCGCAGTTGCCGCTCCGCGACGAGCGTCGCGGCGGCGCGGCCGTACCCGCCGATCCGGCACAAAAATTCGCCGTCGCGCTCGTTGAAAGCGGCAACGATCGCGCCGGGGCCGAGCCGCAGCACGTGCTGCAGGCGGTGCGCCGCCGCCGTGGTGAGCGCAACCTCGGCGCCGCCGGCCAACGGGTCGGGGACGTAGAGCCGGGTCGCCGCGCGGTCTGACATGATCGGGAGACATTGCGGGCGGACCGCTGGCTTGCCAAGTTTTCGCTGATGCAACCGCCTGCCGGACGGACCGCGGGCGTCCCGCCCGCTGACCCCCTCCCTAACCCTCCCCCGCTTGCGGGGGAGGGAAGGGTGGGGGCGTCCGACGACCTGAGCGACATCCGCGCCGACGACTGGGTGGCACGCTTTCTGCCGGCGTGGGCCGAGCCCTATGCCCGGCTGGCGCGGCTCGACCGGCCGATCGGCACCTGGCTCCTGCTGTTCCCCGGCTGGTGGGGTATCGCGCTGGCGGGACCGCGCTGGCCGGACCCGCTTTTGCTGGCGCTGTTCGCGCTGGGCGCGGTGGCAATGCGAGGCGCCGGCTGCACCCTCAACGATATCGCCGATCGCGACTACGACGCCCAGGTCGCGCGCACCCGCCTCAGGCCGCTGCCGAGCGGCCGGGTCACGGTGCGGCAGGCATTCCTGTTTCTCGGTGTCCAATTGGCCATCGGCGCCGCCATCCTGTTCAGCCTGAACACCCTCAGCATCGCTCTCGGGGTCGCTGTTCTCGCGCTGATCGGCACCTATCCGTTCATGAAGCGGGTCACCTGGTGGCCGCAACTGTTTCTCGGCCTCAACTTCAACTGGGGCGCGCTGATCGGCTGGACAGCGGCGGCCGGGACCATGGCATGGCCGCCCCTCCTCCTCTATCTCGGCGGCATTTGCTGGACCCTGGGTTACGACACGATCTACGCCCATCAGGACAAGGAGGACGACGCGCGGATCGGCGTCAAATCCTCGGCCCTGGCGCTCGGCCCCCGCACCCGGCCGTTCCTGTTCGCCGCCTACGGGATGGCGGCGGCCTTATGGGGCGCGGCCGGCGCGGCGGCGGGGCTAGGCTGGGCGTTCTGGCCGCTGCTCGCCGGCGTCCTCGCGCAGCTCCTCTGGCAGGCGGCCGCCGTCAAGCCCGACGCCCCCGCCGACTGCCTCGCCAAATTCCGCGCCAACCGGTTTGTCGGCTGGCTGCTGCTCGCCGGCATCGCTGCCGGGCACTTCAGCTAGCCTGGACCGTCATCCCGGCGTCGGCCGTCGCAAGCGGTTGCGGCGGCACGGCTCGACACAGGCATCTATGGTGCTATAACCATGCTGCTTTGAGGGTGAAGGATGGCAAACTGCACTGCACACGCTCGCGCGAGCATCGCATCTCCACCCGATGCAATCGATCTAACTCGTCCCCGTAGCTCAGCCGGATAGAGCATCGGTTTCCTAAACCGGGGGTCGCAGGTTCGAGTCCTGCCGGGGACGCCAGAGATACAAGACCGTCGATGGGTGGCGCTCCGTCGGCCGGCGGTTGCGGACATATGCGCGCCT
>DASUKH010000014.1:0-2617 GCA_036278835.1 Allostellaceae bacterium | reverse complement strand
GCGGTATATCTCGATCGCCGGCATCATCATCCCCGGCGCGAAATGCGAGGCGAACGCGAAAGGCAGGCCGAGATAGGCCGCGAGCTGCGCCCCGAACAGGCTCGATCCGAGTATCCACAGCGGCACCCTGAGGCCGGCGCCCGGCACCGCCTGCACCGCCTGGCCGGGTTCGGCCGGCTCGAAATAGCCCATCAGCTCGACGACTTCCTGCGGAAAGCTGTCCTCGCTGCCGAAGAGGGCACGGCGCACCGCGCGCGCCGTCACCTGGTCCGACCCCGGCGCCCGCCCGAGGCCCAATTCGACCCGGCCGGGATGTAGCGCCGCGAGCGTTCCGAACTGCTCGGCAATCAATAGCGGCGCGTGGTTCGGCAGCATGATGCCGCCGGCGCCGATGCGGATGTGTTTGGTTCCCGCCGCGACATGGGCCAGCGCCACGGCGGTCGCCGCGCTGGCGATGCCGGGCAGATTGTGGTGCTCGGCCATCCAGTAGCGCCGATAGCCGAGCGCTTCGACATGGCGCGCCAGATCGAGGGAATTGCGCAACGCCTGCCCGGCGTCGCTGCCTTCGGTGATCGGCGACAGATCGAGAACCGAGAGCGGGACCATGCTCAGTAGCCGCGCTCCCAATCGATGACGTTCTGCAGCGGCCGGCCGTCGAGGTAGGCGCGCAGGTTGTCGCAGAAGAGGTCGACGCCGCGATGGCGCTCGTCGTCGCTGGCGCCGGAGACGTGCGGTGTGATCAGCACGTTGGGGTGGGACCACAGCCGGGCCGGCGGCGCGTGCTCGAACTCGCCGACATAGACATCGAGCGCGGCGCCGCGCAGATGGCCGCTGTCGAGCGCCTCGGCAAGCGCCGCCTCATCGACGATCTCGCCGCGCGCGACATTGACGAAGACGCCGCCGGGCTTCATCGCGGCGAACCTATCCTTGTCGAACAGGCGGGTCGTCTCGGGGGTCCATTGGCAGCAGACCACGACGAAATCGCTGTCCGGCAGGAAGCGGGCGAGGTCCCCGGGGCCGCCCAGTTCGGCAAAGCCGTCGGGGAGCGGCGCGCCGGGTGGCGGAGTCTGCCGGCGGGTGCCGATCACCCGCATGCCGAGCGCGGCGCACAACCGTCCGACATCGCGCCCGATCCCGCCGGCGCCGACGACGCACGCCGTTTTGCCGTGCACCAGCAGCGGCCGGTAGGCGCGATGGTCGAACGCGCCCGCGGCGCGGTCCGCCACCGCTCGGTGCAGCCCCTTCGCGAAATGCAGGATGCCGGCGATTGCGTATTCCGCCATCGCCAGCGTGTTGCCGGCGCCGCGCGAGGTCGTGACGACGACGTCGCTGCCCCATAGATCGCCGATCAAGAGGTTGCTGGCGCCGGCCGGCCGCTGGTGAAACCATTTGAGGCGCGGCGCCCGCGCCCGCAGGTCGAGCGGGAACGGCCAGCCGGCGAGGATGACCTCCGCCTCCGCCAAGAGCCGGTCGCGTTCCTCGCGGCTGCCGTGTCCCGCCGAGGTCGGCGGCAGGTAGCGCGAGGCTGATGCGGCCGGCCAGGTCTCGCGATATTCGCCATCGAACCAGCCGCCGGCATCAACCAGCCGCACCGCCGGACCGATCGCCGCGATGCGGTCGCGGTCGGCGGCGGAAATGCGCTGAATTGTCATGACGTTGACCGGCTTCATTCTGCCCCCGAACGGCTTTCTCTTCCACGATGCTGCCGTCATCGCCGGCACCAGCGCAACCCCGGTCGATGGTCGCCGACCCAAGGGGCCTGCCGGGAATGCGGGAAACGGGTAAATTGTCGATAAAATCAGGAATATCTAGTGTACTGATTCCGAAGTTCACAGCACCTCAACGCTGTCGTCCCGGCGAAGGCCGGGACCCATCTGTCCGCCGGGTTGACGGTTGAGGCATGGATACCGGCCTTCGCCGGTATGACGAAAATGGCCGCTCTGATTTGTCGAACTTCTGGTTCAAGACAAACTTCTGGTTCAGGACACTGGCACGAGGCGATGGATGAGCGAACCCTGCCCGGCCCCGCGTTCCGGCGACGATCGTGCCCTGCCCGAGCAGGAGCGCCAAATGCTGCGGCGGGCGATGGCGCTGGTGCCCCGGCTTGCCGGGCGCGCGGCCGAGGCGGCGCGCCAGCGGCGACTGCCCGACGCGACGATCGCCGAGTACCACGAAGCCGGCATCCTGCGTATCCTGCAGCCGCGCCGGTTCGGCGGGATCGAAGGCCGCTTCAGCCTGTTCGCGCGGATCGTCGAGGAATTGACCTTCGGCTGTGCCTCCTCGGCCTGGGTTTATGCGGTGCTGGCCGAGCATCAGTGGATCATCGCCTGCTATCCCGAAGAGGCGCAAATCGACGTGTGGGGCGACAACCCGGCGGCGGTCGCTTCCTCCTCGCTGGCGCCGCGCGCCGCCGCAACGCAGTGCGCCGGCGGCTGGCGGCTCTCCGGCAAATACACGTTTTCGAGCGGCTGCGACTTCGCGCAATGGGCGATCCTCGGCTGCTTCCTCGGGCAAATGGGCGATCCGAGCTGCATCGCCTACGCCCTGGTGCCGCTCGCCGAAGCCGAGATCATCGACGACTGGGAGGTGCTGGGGCTGCGCGGCACCGGCAGCAAGT
>DASUKH010000013.1:0-8849 GCA_036278835.1 Allostellaceae bacterium | reverse complement strand
GGCAGCCGCGCCGGCGAATTCGCCACCGGCATTGCCGGCCGGGCACTCGGCCCGCGCGGCGAGGAAATGGGCCAGCAGGCGTCGGGATGGGTCCACCAGGCCACCGGACGGGCGCAGGGCGCGATCAACCGGACCACCGACAGCGCCAACCAGATGGCGGGCCAGGTGACCGGGATAATCGACCGCCACCCGCTGGCGATCGGAGGCGTCGCGGTGGCAACCGGCGCGCTGCTCGCGGCCTTGCTGCCGCTGAGCCGTTTCGAGCACGAGATGATCGGCAACACCGGCGATGAATTGTGGCACAAGGCCCAGCAGGCTGGTCAGGACGCGGCGAACCGGATGCGCGACGCGGCGTCGCGCGCCGCATCGCGGGCGGTCGATGCCGCCGCCGATGCCGCCGCCGAGACAGTCCGCGAAGAGATCCGCGAGGAGCTGGGCAGCAAGCCGCATCGCGAGTAAGGCGCGAAGACACGGCATTGGACCTCGCCTTCCCCTTCCCTTATTAGTCTTTCCGTTTGGATAGGCGCGCGATATGCGCGCCGACGAATAACGGAGGCGGGAATGCGTTGGGGGGACCGCACGGCGGCCGTAATCGGAGCCGGAGTGTTGTTGGCCGCGCTGTCGGGAGCGGCGGAGGCTCAGGTTCCCCCCTATCCGCCGCCCCCGCCGGCAGCGGTCCCGGCCCCGCCCGCGACACCGCAGGCCGCCGAGATTGCCGGTTGCCTGTGCCAGCACCGCCGCCTCGACGCGCTCAGCACAGCGATGCAGTCGCGGCGGCAGGCTTACGACGCGAGCAAGGCCGAGATCGGGCGGCTTGACGCCGAAATGCAGCGTGAGCGCGCGACCATGAATGTGGACAACCCGGAAGCAGTGGCGCGCTTCCGCCAACTCCTGGCGCGCCGCGACGCCGCGTATCGCCGCTCGTCGGGCCCCCTCGTTTCGGAACTGTCGAAGGCGGTCAGCCGCTATAATCAGGCCGGCGCCGAATACAATGCGCGCTGCGCCAACCGCCCGTGGGACCCTATCCTGCTCGGACAAATCCAGGCCACCCTGTCCTGCCCCGCCCCCTGAGCCGACGAAACCCATAGGGGAGGCGGCGGCCCCGGTCTATAGTGCGAGGCATTCCGCTATCGCCCGGCGACCCACAGTCCCGGCAAGGCTGGAGACGCCAATCCATGATGCCCGCACGGCAGGAAGCCTTTCGCGCCGAGTACCGGCCGCGCATCTCGCCCTGGTACAGTGGCTGGCTGCATGTCGCCGTGATCTATGCGATCGGCGGCGCGGCGCTCGCGTGGTTCATCCCGCACATCCACGACCCGGCGTGGTCGGACTGGCTGATCGTCCCGATCGTGTTCCTCGCCTGCAACCTGTTCGAATGGTGGATCCATCGCTTCGTCATGCATCGGCCGGTCAAGGGGCTGATGGGGATCTACCGGCGCCACACGCTGGCGCATCACCAGTTTTTCACCGATCACGCACCGGCATTCGACAGCGCACGGGATTATCGCATCACGTTCTTTCCGCCCTACGCGCTCGTCACCTTTATCGGAATGTCGATCCCGGCGGCGCTGGTCGTCGGATTCGCGTGGTCGGCCAATGCCGGGTGGCTGCTGTTGTGCACGACGGTCGGCATGTATCTGAACTACGAATTCTTTCACTGGGGCTGTCACGTCAAAGACGACCGCATCATTCGACGCGTGCCGTTGATGAACACGATCCGGCGCCATCACATCGCCCATCACAACCAGGCGATCATGATGGAAAAGAACATGAACCTGACCTATCCGATTGCCGACTGGCTGTTCGGCACCAGCGATCTCGACCGGGGCTTCTTCGGTCATCTGTTCAATGGCTGCGATACAAGCCGGGTGCGGCGTGATGCGAAAGAGGCGCAGGCCGCCACCGACCCCGCGCCGGCCGGAGCATGATCCGTGACGAGCTTCGATAAGCTGAACGCGCCGCCAACGCGGCTGAAACGCTCGCGAGCCTCGCTGTTCGGCGGCATCGCCTGCGGTGTCGCGGTGTTTGTCCTGTGCCTGCTGCTGGCCGGCGGGCCGGTCCCGCTTGCCGTCACGATCGGCCTCGCGCTCGGTGTCGCGATCGCCCTGTGGGTCCGTCTCGCCGATTTGTGACGCCGCCGGTCGGGACTGCCGGCATCCTGCGGGCCTGACGGCAGAAGATCGGCGCTTCTGTGCTCATGCGCGCCGTTTCGGATGGCGTTCTGCAGCGGGATCGCTTAGGGTGCAATTGCGGCCCCGCGACCAAGGGTCGCACGCGGCGCTACGCCGCGGCCGTGCAAACGAAAACAGGGCCGAGCGCACCGTGCGGGCGAGCGGCCGCGGCGAACGGTGGCGGGCTTTTTGTTACGCAAGCACTTGGTGGTTAAAAAGAAGAATCCGAAAAGCAAGAATCTACGGATCGCCTGTCCGGCACCGTAATCGCAGCGTCTGCCTTGCCCCCGCGGGACATGCCCGGCCGCGGGAGGAGAGGCCATGCTGCAACTGCTGGAACAGCAGAGCAAACTGACCAAGAACCAATGGCTGATCGCCGGCGCCGCAACACTCGGCGATATGCTCGATTTTTTCGACTTCTACATGATCGCATTCGTTTTGGCTTATGTCGTCAAGGCGTGGCATCTGACCTATGGCCAGTCGGGGGCCATCCTGCTGGCCTCGGGGATCAGCGCACCATTCGGCTCGCTGCTCTATGGCTGGATGGCGGACAAGATCGGGCGCCGGACCGCGCTGGTTGCCGCGGTGCTCAATGTATCGCTTGCCACCGGCGCGATGGCGCTGACCCCGGAAGGTGGCTGGATCTATCTGGTCGTCTGCAGATTCTTTGTCGGCTTCGGCGTGACCGGCCTTTATTCGGTCGACATAACGCTGATGCAGGAGTTCTCCCCGGCGCATAAGCGCGGCTGGTTCACCGGGCTGACCACGACGATGCTGCCGGCGGGCGGCCTGCTGGCCGGGCTGCTGGGAGCTTTCGCCGCGCCCTATATCGGCTGGCGCGGCATGGTGGCGCTCGGTCTGGTTCCAGCGCTGTTGTGCCTCTACATCCGGGTCTTCGTCCCGGAATCACCGCATTGGCTGCTGCGCCGCGGCCGCGTTCAGGAGGCGCGCAAGTCGCTCGCCTGGGCGCTGCGGATGGATCCGGCGGACATCAGCCTGCCGGCGGTCGCGCCGCCGGTCGAGCGCACACGCTGGCTCGAGATTTTTAAATACCCGCGCAGCATCGTCGCCGGCTGCCTGACCGGCCTGACGCAAACCGGCGGGGTCGGACTATCGCTGTGGCAGGTGACGCTGTTCGTCATGGTGCTGGGGATCACCCCGCCGGAAGCGTCCAAACTGGTCGTCTGGGTGAGCCTGTCCTCGATCGCCGGCCGGTTCTTCTGCTCGTGGATATCGGACGCCTGGGGACGCCGCGCTTCCGGCATCTTTGCCTGCCTGATCGCCGCGTTTTTCATGTTCATGGCCGGGTATCTGCATAATTTGTTTATCGGTGGGTTCTCGGTCTTCTTCCTGATGATCCTGGCGCAAAACTTCTTCGGCAGCGGCAACTATTCGATCGTCGGGCCCTATATGGGCGAGATGTGGCCGGCCCGGTTGCGCGGCAGCGGTATGGGGTTCGTGTACGGGGTCGGCAATCTCGGCAAGTTCATCGGCCCCGCCGGTCTGGCGCTGATCGCCGGCTCGTCAAATTACGTGAAGCCGGCCGCCACGCTCGACGCGCTGCTCCCCGGTTTTGCCTATTTCGCCTCGTGGTATGTGCTGGGGGCGCTGGCGTTCTGGCTGATCGGCATGGAGACGAGCGGCCGCACGATAGAGGAGATCGACGCCGAGATGACCCGGCCGAAGGCGGCGGTCGCCGGTCCGCCGCAGGCCGCCGCCGGCTGAGCCGCCGCCGTCCTCACGCCGCCGCCGTAAAGTAATCGTCGATCGCGCCGGCCAGCCCTTTTGCGAGCCGCCGCTGGTAGGCGCGGGTTCGCAGCAACCGCTCCTCGCGCGGGTTCGACAGGCAGCCCAGCTCGACCAGGGCCGAGGGAATGTCCGGCGCGGTCAGGACGACAAACCCGGCCGAGCGGTGCGGCTTTTTCATCAGGGCCACCTCGTCGCCGAGCTTCGCGATGAGGACGTGCGCCAACCGCAATGAGAGGTTTTCGACCCGTTGCTGCCGCATATCGCGAAGGATCGCGGCGATGTGCGGCTGATGCTGGCGCAACCGCGGCAGGAAATCGTCGCGGTTCTCGCTTTTCGCCAGCGCCGCCGCCTCGCGGTCGGAGGCCTTGTCGGACAGGGTATAGACCGACAGGCCGCGCATTCCGTGGTCCGGCAATATGTTGGCATGGATCGACAGGAACAGCTCCGCATGATGCGCGCGCGCCAGCGCCACCCGCCGGTGCAGCGGCACATAGACATCGCCGTGGCGGGTCAGAAACGGCGAATAGCGACCGCTCTTCGCGAGGCGATGTGCCAGATCGCGCGCCGTCGCCAGCGTGATTTTCTTCTCCACCGCGCCGTGCGGTCCGATCGCGCCGGGATCGATGCCGCCATGGCCGGGGTCGAGCGCGACGATCCGCCGCCGGTGCCGCGTCGCATGATGGTGACCATGCCGATGCCGCCGTCGCGCGCTCGCCGAAGAGCCGGTCAAGCCGGTCAGCAATACTCCGCCGGCCAACGCCAGCACGCGGCGCCGCAAGATCGTCGTGTCCCGCATCCCCCCATCCCCCGCGCGACCGCCCCTCCGGGACCGGGGACCGCCGTTGTGCGGCATTGTCGCCGAAAGCCGCCTTTCGTCAAAGGCGGGCCGGGCGGCGCTGCGGCTGCGGCGGGGATCAGCGCAGCCGGCGGTCGTCGCGGTGGTGGTGCAGCTCGACGCAGGCGGCCGGGATATCCGAGCCAAAACCGCGGCGGAAATCGCCGCACCAGCGCGCCAGCGCCTGCCGCAACCCGCGCCACCAGCCGGAAGCCGAATAATCGACGGCGCCCTCGCCGCGCAGGCTCGCCATGCCGAATCGGCGGTAAGCTGCGACCCAGCGGTGGACCTGCCGCTCGGCGATGCCGAAAGCGGCGCCAGCGCGGGCCGGACTCCAGCCCTCGACCAGCACGCGCTGGACGATCTGGCCGCGCCTGGCTGGCGAAATCTCGCTGTTGTTATTGCATTTCCTGTTCATTGTTCGCACCTCGACCGGCTGTACTTTCTAACACCGGCGGCGCGCAGTAATCTCCCGACGACCCTCTATCCGCCTATATCGACGACGATGCGGCCGCGCACCGCACCTTTGAGGATGACCGGCGCCAGGGCCGGCACTTCGGACAGCGGAACGTGACGGGTCATTTCGGCGAGCCGGTCGCGCGGCAGGTCGCGGGCGAGGCGACCCCATGCCGCCTCGCGCTCGGCGCACGGGCACATCACCGAGTCGATGCCGAGCAAATTGACCCCGCGCAGCAGGAACGGAATGACGCTCGCGGGCAGGTCGCTGCCGCCGGCGAGGCCGCAGGCGGCGACGCTGGCGCGGTATTTGAGCTGCGTCAAAATGGTCGCCAGCGTCGCGCCGCCGACCGCATCGATCGCGCCGGCCCATCGCTCGCGATCGAGCGGCCGGGCGGGCTTCTGTGCCAGCGCGGCACGCTCGACCAATTCGGCGGCACCGAGCCCCGTCAGGTACTCGCGCAATTCCGGGCGGCCGGTCGCGGCGGCGACCCGATAGCCGAGCGCCGATAAGAGCGTGATGGCAACGCCGCCGACCCCGCCGCCGGCGCCGGTCACCAGCACCTCGCCTTGCGCCGGCTCAAGCCCGTGCCGCTCCAGCGCCATCACCGCCAGCATCGCGGTGAGACCGGCAGTGCCGATCGCCATCGCCTCGGCGGCGCCGAGGTTTTCCGGGCGGCGGACCAGCTGGGCCGCCTTGACCCGCGCCTTCTCGGCGTATCCGCCCCACTGCACCTCGCCGACCCGCCAGCCGGTCAGGATGACCTCGTCGCCGGATTTGAACTCGGGCGAATCCGAGCGCTCGACCGTGCCGGCGAAATCGATCCCCGGCACATGCGGGTATTGCCGCACCAGCCGCCCCTGCCCTTCGAGGATCATGCCGTCCTTGTAATTGAGGGTCGAATACGCGACCCGTACGGTCACCTCGCCGTCCGGCAGCCCGGCTTCGTCCACCGCCTCGAGGCGCGGCAGGACATTGCCGTTCTCTTCATGCAAAACCAGCGCACGAAAGCTTGCCATGACACCTCCTTCGCAGGCCTTTCCGCTCGCTCGTTACACGAGCATGCCCTGTCCGCTCCGATATAGGCAACGGCCCGCCCGTCCCGGTCCGCTTTGGGCCAGGCGGCGACAGTTTACCGATAGCGAAGGGAGCCAGGGGGTGTCGGCTTAAAACCTGTAGGTCGCGGCGATCCCGGTTCCGGTCGGCATGCGCTCGGCCGGAACCACAACGACCTCACTCCCGGTCTTCAGCGCCTGTTCGGCTATGTCATCAAGTAAATCGTCCGCATCAGTGCGGGGCTCGCCGACCAGCCCGATCGCACCCGTGGCGGCATCAAGGGTGCCGGGAATTACACGCTCGGCCTCGATCAGCAGAGTGGCAATGCGGCCCGAGACGGCCGCCCTGGCGATCTCAGCCAGATCATCGGCACCGAGACCGGCTGACCGCGCGGCCCTGAAGCGTTCGATCAGATCACCCAGCCGCTTCAGATAGCGCGGCAGGATGAGTTGCCAGACACGCTCGCGCAAGGCGTCGATCGACAAGTCGTCCGGGTGCGTGTCGATGGCCTCGGCCGCCAGAAACGGGTTGCGGCTGATGGCGCGGAACAGATGATGATGCTCCGGAAGCGCGGCCAGCAAGAGAGGCAGCCCCGAGGGGCGCGAATGCTCCTCCAGCACGGCGCGGTCGACCGCACGGAAGAAGCGCTCGGTATCGCGGTCAATCTCGTCCTGCCGCACGTCGGTGCCGTGGCGTGTCGTGGCGCCGGACGATGCCGGCCCATATACGCGGTTCTTGCGTTCGGGATCGCCGGTCTTTTCGCCGACCACTTCGGTTGCGGTACGCGGCACTCCCGGTGCCGGCTCGATCTCGTCGAGCGCGTCTCGATTGCCTTCAAACAACCGCAACCGTTGCCGATTGATCCCGAGTATCTGGTAGCGATCGGCCGATTGCAGGATGCGCAGGAGCGGCTTCGTATGGAAGCTGTCGGCAAGCACGATCCTTTCCGGAACCGGCCGCTGCAGCCGGTACACCTTGAACAGGCCCGACGCGGCGAGTACGGCCAGCCCGTCGAGGGTATGATTCCAGAAGGCGCGATCATCGGCCAAACCGTAAAAAGGCGCGGTAAGCGGCTCGACTTCGCGCACCTTGTATCTCTGGCGAAGCGAAACCTCCAGGTCTCTGACCAGGTTGCGAAACCGGATCGGATCCTGCCTGTTTTCCGGGTGGTGCCGATGTGTCGGCTGGTACAGCGACATGCAGGGCGGCTGGTGTTTCGCTAACAGCACCCGCGTGTAGTCGCGTTCAAGGGCATCCATCGCCGGCCTCCTTCCGCACCCCAACTCGCCGGCTCCCGGCTATGCGGCTGCCGGGAACAGGGTTTTATTTCGTTCGGCGATCTGGCCAAGGGGAGATGCTCCGTATACGCCGCACAAGGCGTTGCGTTGCAACATACAGAGGATCAGTAGATAACGAGGAAATTTATCTCAATTTTTCAGAGATTTTTCTATTTAGATGGAAATATCGTCATGTCCGGAAAATTGCGAAGTACGCGCGTTTAACGCAGACTCCGATCGCGTTGCTTCACCTTTTCAATATGGTCTCCTGCGTGGCGGGTCCTCACATGCGCAGCGGTTCGAGGATGCTTACGAAGTTGGCGACGGCGGCGCCTCCCATGTTCATAACGCCGGCAAGAGAGGCGTCGGGGATCTGCATGCCGCCGGCCTGCCCGGTCACCTGCATCGCGGCGAGGACGTGCATCGAAACGCCGGTTGCGCCGACCGGGTGGCCCTTCGACTTGAGGCCGCCCGACGGGTTGATCGGCAGGCGTCCGTCCTTCTCCGTCCAGCCTTCGAGGATCGCACGCGCCCCCTCGCCGGGCGCGGTCAGCCCCATCGCCTCGTACTCGATCAATTCGGCGATCGTGAAGCAGTCATGCGTCTCGACGAGGTCGAGATCGTCGAGGCCGAGGCGAGCCGCCGCCAGCGCCCGCTTCCACGCCAAGGCCGGACCCTCGAATGCCAGAATGTCGCGCCGGCTCATCGGCAGGAAATCGTTGACCTGCTCGGCGGCGCGGAACGCGACCGCCTTCTTCATCGCGAGCGCGGTCTGGGTATCGGCCAGCACCACCGCCGCCGCCCCGTCCGACACCAGCGAACAATCGGTGCGCTTCAAGGGGCCGGCAACGATCGGGTTCTTGTCGGAGACCGTACGGCAGAACTCGTAGCCGAGGTCGCGCTGCATCTGGGCCATCGGGTTGCTGACCCCGTTTTTGTGGTTTTTCGCCGCGATGCGCGCCAGCGCGTCCGACTGGTCGCCGTAGCGCTGAAAGTATTTCTGGGCGATCTGGCCGAAAATGCCGGCGAAGCCACCCTCGATCTGGTCCTCCTCCTTGCGGTAGGAGGCGCGCAGCAGGAGGTCGTTGACGACCGCCCCCGAAACCTCTGTCATCTTCTCGACCCCGACGACGAGGACGAGGCGGCCCTTGCCGGCGGCCAATGTGTTGAGGCCCATATGGATCGCCGCCGAGCCGGTGGCGCAGGCATTCTCGACGCGGGTCGCCGGCTTGAAGCGGAACGCCGGGTCAGCCTGGAACACCAGCGAGGCGGGGAATTCCTGTTTCACGAAACCGCCGTTCATC
>DASUKH010000012.1:0-2550 GCA_036278835.1 Allostellaceae bacterium | reverse complement strand
GCCTTGCAGCATTTCCACCGCAGCGTGAAGGCGGCGCTTGCCGCGCCGGCGCCGCGCCTCGCGGCGGCGGAATAGGAGCTTCGCCTCATGCATGTCGGAATGTCGACGTTTTTTCAAAACCCGGACAACCGGCTCAGCGATCACGCGGTGTACCGGCATGAGATGGATTTGGCCGATCTCGCCGAGCCGCTCGGGTTCGATTCGATCTGGAGCGCCGAGCACCATTTCGACGAATACACGATGTGCCCCAATGTCGCGCAATTCCTGACCTGG
Source organism: Allostellaceae bacterium (assembly GCA_036278835.1). Classification (GTDB taxonomy): domain Bacteria; phylum Pseudomonadota; class Alphaproteobacteria; order ATCC43930; family CGMCC-115725; genus DATARH01. The sequence goes on along the minus strand of DASUKH010000012.1, from coordinate 2,277 downwards.
ATGGCGGCGCGCACAAGGCGGGCGCTTCTCGGCTCGATGGTTATGGTGTTGCCGTGGCATGACCCGGTGCGCCTCGCCGAGGAAATCTCGGTGCTCGATAATTTGTCAGAAGGGCGGGTGATCCTCGGGGTCGGCCGCGGTCTCGGGCGCATCGAGTTCCGCGGCTTCCGCTCGCCGATGGGCGAGTCGCGCCAGCGCTTCCTCGAATTTGCCGAAGCGCTGATGCAGGGTCTCGAGAGCGGCTTTATCGAGTACGATGGCGCGCTTTACCGCCAGCCGCGGGTGGCGGTGCGGCCGGCCCCGTACCGCTCGTTCCGCCGCCGCACCTATGCCGCATCGATCTCGCCGCAATCGCTCGATCTGAGCTGCCGGCTGGGGCTCGGCCTGTTGATCATCGCGCAAAAGCCGTGGGCGACGACCGAGGCCGAGCTGGCCGATTACCGCCGCCATTACCGCAAGCTCAACGGCGAGGAGGCGCCGAAGCCGATCGTCGCCGCCTTCATCGCGGTGCACGAGGACGAGCGGGTCGCCCGAGACATGTTCGAGCGCTACATCCGCGGCTACAGCCGCTCGGCGCTCGAACATTACGAGTTTCATAACGAAGGATTGGCCGATATTCCCGGCTATGAATATTACGGAAAGCTCGCCGCCAACATCAAAAAGCACGGGATGGACGCGTTTATCGAGTTCCTGTCGGAGCTTCAGGTGTGGGGAACCCCGGAGCAGGTCTTTAACCGACTCGTCGAATACCGCGAGCGTACCGATTGCGCCGCGCTGATCGGGATTTTCAGCTATGGCGGGATGCCGCACGACATGGCCCGCCAGAATGTGCAGCTGTTCGCGGAGCGCGTCCTGCCGTGCCTCAAGGCGCTCGATATCGGCTGCGACATCGGCACCGACGCCCCACGGCTCGTCGCCGCCGGATAAGCTCGGGCCGGCGGCTCACGGCGCCGGCATCGCCTTGCGGATGCGGTGATTGTTGGTGTCGCCGATATAGATGGCGCCGTCCGGGCCGATTGCCGCGCCGTGCGGCCGGTCGAGGCCGGCAGCAGTGGCCGCGCCACCGTCCCCGCCGGCACCTTGGCGGCCGCCGATGATTGTCGCGATGACACCGCTCGCCCGGTCGATCCGGCGGATCGCGTGGTTCTCGGTATCGACGATGACGAGATTGCCGGCGCGGTCGATGGTCATCTCCTTCGGCGCATCAAATACCGCCCGGAGTGCCGGGCCGCCGTCGCCGGCATAGCCGCGAGCCCCCGTCCCGGCAATTGTACGGATCGTGCCGGTGGCGGGATCGACGGCGCGCAGGCTGCTGCCCTGGCGCTCGAGGATATAGACGGTACCGTCGGCCGCGACCGCGACGGCGCGGGCGCCGAAAACGCCGGCTTCGCGCGCCGCGCCGCCGTCGCCCGAATGCTCGCCGCGGCCGGTGCCGGCGAAGGTCGCAATGCTGCCGCCGGCCATATCAACGACCCGCACCCGGTGGTCGGCGACATCGGTGATGTAAAGATGCCGCTCGCCGGGGGAGAAGGCGAGGCCGTTCGGCTCGGCGAGGCCGGCCCGCGCCGCCGGACCGCCATCACCGGAATAGGCCGCTTCGCCGGTGCCGGCGATGGTGGTGATGATCCCCGAAGTGGCGTCGATGCGGCGCACCCGGCGGTTGAGCCGGTCGGCGATGTAGATGTTGCCGACCCGGTCGAGGACGATACCGTAGGGTTCGTTGAGCGCCGCCCCGGTCGCCGGGCCGCCGTCGCCGGCATGGCCGGCGTCGCCGGTGCCGGCGATCGTGGCGATGACCCCGGTGCGGGCATCGATCCGGCGGATGCGATGGTTGAAGGTGTCGGAGAAATAGAGATTGCCGGCCCGGTCGAAGGCGATGTCGAACGGCCCGTTAAGCCGCGCCTCGGCGGCCGGCCCGCCATCGCCGACAAACCCCTTGTCGCCGGTGCCCGCCACGGTCGTGATGATCCACTCAGGCATGCGCCGCCTCCCCGAAAGCGGCAATCCTACCACCCTCCCACCTCGTCGTCCCGGCGAAGGCCAGGACCCATGTGTGAGCCGCCCGTGCGGTAGCACATCGGATACCGGCCTTCGGTATGACGGCGGTTGCGGTCTCCTACCCTCCGGCCTTCGTTGCGAATGCGCCCCGGCTTGCACCGGTGGCAGCAGTGGGGCCAAATGACGGCCAGCGGTCCCGACAACGGAGGACGGGAATGAGCGATAGCAGAAAGCCGCGGCTGGTCGGCATCAACCACGTCGCAATCGAGGTCGGCGACA
>DASUKH010000011.1:0-22994 GCA_036278835.1 Allostellaceae bacterium | reverse complement strand
CTGGCCGAGCCGGCGCTCGTTCCAGTGCAGCCGCCAGGCGCGGTAATCCTCAAAACTGATCTTGTCCGGCCCCGGACCCGGACCCATCCGTGCAGCCGCGGCGGCCGGATGCGGCCCTCCACCCGGCTCGGCCGCCTGTCCCGGCAGCCACAGCATCAGGGCGACAATGGTGAATGCGGCAACCGCAAGCCAGCGCATGTGCTCCTCCCGGCGCAGATTGGAACAAAAAGAGAATATCGCCGACCGGAAGGTCGCGTCAACGGCTTTGTTCCTGTTTTGAACCGTAGCAACGGGGCCGCTTGCCGGTCGCCCGCGATGGTGGCACAAAGCGGCGGCGGGAGGGGAAGATGCCGGATTTCGCGATCGAACGGCGCTGCGGAGGGGTGGCGTGCGGCGTCGATGAGGCCGGGCGCGGGCCGCTGGCCGGGCCGGTCGTCGCCGCCGCGGTGATCCTCGACCGCCAGCGCTTTCGCGGCGCGCTGCGCCACACCCTCGACGATTCGAAGGCATTGCCCCGCGAGGCGCGCGAGACGTGCTACCGGGCCCTCTTGCGCCTCGCCGGCAGCGGCGCGGCGCGGATCGGGATCGGCGCCGCGAGCGTGCACGAGATCGACCGGATCAACATCCTGCGCGCCAATCTCAGGGCGATGGCGCGGGCCGTCGCCGCGCTCGGCATCCGCCCCGATATCGCGCTGGTCGACGGCAACATCGCCCCGCCTCTGCCGTGCCCGGTGCACACCGTCATCGGCGGCGACGCGCTGAGCTTTTCGATCGCCGCCGCCTCGGTCATCGCCAAGGTCACCCGCGACCGAATCATGCGCGCGCTGGCCCGCCGCTATCCCGGCTACGGCTGGGAGAGCAATGTCGGCTATTCGACCCGCGATCACTTCGCGGGCCTCGACCGGCTCGGCGCGACCCCGCATCACCGCCGCAGCTTCGCCCCGGTTCGCCTCGCGCTCGCCGGCACCGGCGACCTGTTGGCACTGCTCGACGCCGAAACAGCCGGCCTGTCGCCGGCGGCAATGCCGCCCGGCGATTGACCGGGCCGACGCCGCCGCTCACAATTTCGCGCGATGCGGCAGAGCGGCGACAGCGAAATCCCGCCGGACGATCCGGTCCTCGAAGGCGAGTGCCTCGCCGAACTGGCGCGGCTGCCGGCCGGCACGGTCGACCTCGTCTTTGCCGACCCGCCCTACAACCTGCAGCTCAATGGCGAGCTGCACCGGCCCGACAACAGCCGGGTCGACGGGGTTGACGCCGAGTGGGACCGGTTCGCCGATTTCGCCGAATACGACCGCTTCACCCGGGACTGGCTCGCCGCCTGCCGACGCGTCCTGAAGCCGAGCGGCGCGCTGTGGGTGATCGGCACCTATCATAACATCTTCCGCATCGGCGCGGCGGTGCAGGATCTCGGCTTCTGGGTGCTCAACGACGTCATCTGGCGCAAGTCCAACCCGATGCCGAATTTCCGCGGCCGCCGCTTTACCAACGCGCATGAGACGCTGTTGTGGTGCGCCCGGTCGCGCGAGGCGCGCTACACCTTCAATTACGAGGCGATGAAGGCGCTCAACGACGATTTGCAGATGCGCAGCGACTGGCTGATCCCGCTGTGCGGCGGGCCGGAGCGGCTGCGCGCCGCGGACGGAAGCAAGGCGCACCCGACACAAAAGCCGGAGGCGCTGCTGCACCGGGTGTTGTTGGCGACGACCCGGCCGGGCGACCTCGTGCTCGACCCGTTTTTCGGCAGCGGCACGACTGGCGCGGTGGCGAAACGGCTCGGCCGCCGGTTTATCGGGATCGAGCGCGATCCCGCCTATGCCGCGCTGGCGCGGCGCCGTATCGCCGAGGTGCAAAAGCTGCCCGATGACCTCGTGACGCTGCCATCGCGGCGCGACCTGCCGCGGGTCCCGTTCGGCAGCCTCGTCGAGCGCGGCCTCCTGCATCCCGGCGAGGTGCTGGTCGATGCCGGCCGGCGCTTTGCCGCGCGGGTGCGCGCCGACGGCAGCCTCATTTCCGCCGAACATCGCGGCTCGATCCATCTTGTCGGCGCCCGTGTGCAGGGCGCGCCGGCCTGCAACGGCTGGGCGTTTTGGCATATCGAACGGCACGGCCGGCTGGTGGCGATCGACGAACTGCGCCACCGCGTGCGCGCCGAGATGGCGGCGCCGGGTTCCTGATCCGCGGCGATTCGCCTGCCGGGGCAGGAGGCCGGCCAGCCGCCGCAACCTTGTCTCTCGAGGCCGGCGCACGGCAGGGCGAATCCCCCCAACGCCTCTGCGGGCGCTTGCGAATGACCGCGGCCTCGATCTAAACCAGAGCGCGATCAGCCGGCCCGAACCGCGCGGACGGGGAGACACCGCGCGGGCATGGACGGCATGGCGAACATTGGGGGACCGACATGAGAAAACTGGCGCTGCTGGTGCCCGTTCTGCTGCTGGCGGGGTGCGGATCGGCGCCGCCGCCGCACCCGATGGCCCTCCTCGCCCCGGCCCCAACGGGGGTCGCGCGCGGTATCGACATGCCGACAGACGCGCGCGACGTGTCGCTGGAATTGCGCGGGCGCGCTCGTCCGGATTTTGTGGTCCGCTATTACCGCGCTGCCGACTCCCATTGGCCGAGCCTGTCGGCGCCGGAAGCCCGTATGCTGTCGGCCGCCGGCATCAAGCTGGTGACGGTCTGGGAATCGCATTCGCACCGGCCCGATTATTTCTCGTACGCCTCCGGCTACTACGATGCCGTTGCGGCCTACCAACAGGCCCGCAGGATCGGCCAGCCGCCCGGCAGCGCCATCTATTTCGCGGTTGATTTCAATGCGCAGCAGCCCGACATCGTCTCCCGGGTGGACCCGTATTTCCGCGGCATCGCCAACGGCCTCGTGGCCGCCGCCGGGCACGCGCCCGAATATCGGGTCGGCGTCTATGGTTCGGGCGCCGTCTGCGATTACCTGAAGCGGATGCGCCTTGCGCAATACGCCTGGTTGTCAAACGCACGGGCGTGGGACGGCTACGCCGGCTTCGACGAGTGGAACATCAGGCAGGGTGGCCGCTCGCCCTACCTGTCGTTCAGCCAGGATTCAAACGTGGCGCGCGGCGATTACGGGGCGTTCGAGGTGCCAATGCAGTTCTCCGCCTTATGAGGGGCGCGAATGGCCTATGACCGCAATAATGTTTTCGCCCGCATCCTGCGCGGCGAACTGCCCTGCACCAAGGTGTACGAGGACGAGCACATCCTTGCCTTCCGCGACATCAACCCGCAGGCGCCGACCCATATCGTGCTGATCCCCAAGGGGGAATATGCCTCGGTGGACGATTTCGCGGAAAAAGCGAGCGAAGCCGAACAGGCGGCCTTTGTGCGGGCGATCGGCCGGATCGCCCATGGCGAGGGCGTTGCCGCCGGCGGATACCGGATCCTGTCTAATCACGGGGTGGCGGCGCACCAGGAGGTGGCGCATTTCCACCTGCACCTGTTCGCCGGGCGCGACCTCGGCCCGATGCTGTGCCGGCCGGGGGCGCTATAGCGCGGGGCCGTAACTCCCAACCGGGTCCGCCCGCCGTCAGCGGCGGGCCGACCCTTGCAGCGCCCGGAGGCAAAAGCACTTGCACCCTGCCGCGATCGGCTGCACCAAATAAGCAAAAATGCTGGTCTTCCCGCCTGCGAGGGTCGCCTCTGTGTTTGCCTGCCCGCGATGAAGCTGCTCGTCGTCGAGGACGACCGCGAGACGGCCGCCTATCTCGTCAAGGGACTTGCCGAGAGCGGCTACACCGTCGACCACGCGGATGATGGCCGCGACGGACTGTTTCTCGCGACTTCAGGAAATTATGACGCGATGGTGCTCGACCGCATGCTGCCGGGGCTTGACGGGCTGGCGCTGCTCGGTGCGGTGCGCGGCGGCGGCATCCGCACCCCGGCGCTGATCCTGTCGGCGCTTGGCAGCGTCGACGAGCGGGTCAACGGATTGCGCGCCGGCGGCGACGACTATCTCGTCAAGCCTTTTGCCTTCAGCGAATTGCTCGCCCGCATCGAGGCGCTGTTGCGGCGGGGCGGCAACCCGGCCAGTGTCACCCGCCTCCGGGTCGCCGATCTCGAACTCGACCTCTTGGCCCGCTCGGTCAAGCGCGGCGACAAACCGATCGACCTGTTGCCGCGCGAATTTCAGCTTCTCGAATACCTGATGCGCAACGCCGGCCACGTGGTGACCCGCACGATGCTGCTGGAAAACGTGTGGGATTATCATTTCGACCCGCAGACCAACGTCATCGACGTGCACATCAGCCGATTGCGCCAGAAGATCGACAAGAATTTCGCCCATCCCCTGCTGCACACCGTCCGCGGCGCCGGCTACTGCCTGCGCAGCGAGGAATAATCGGTGTGGCGGAGAGCGCAGGACACCTCGCGCCGCAAGCGCTGCCGCCGATAAAAGCCACCGCCACGCCGGGGGTTTCGATAATCGCCTCGGGGCGGCGCCTCGTCCGCACGCATGCCTTCCGGCTCGCGGCGCTGTACCTGCTGGTGTTTGCCGCGTCGGTGATCGGGGTGCTGTTTTTTGTCTATCTGACCAGCGCCGATTTTGTCGAGCGGCAGACCGAGGCGACGCTCGATGCCGAGGTCACCGGGCTGGCCGAGCAATACGCCCAGCGCGGCCTCAGCGGCCTCGTCCAGATCGTGGCGGCGCGCAGCGCCGGCGACCGCGGCGACGGCATGCTCTATCTGGTGACCGACCCCGAGGGGCTGCCGCTCGCCGGCAATCTCGCCGGCTGGCCGAAAGGGGTGCCGACCCATCCGGGCGCGCTGTCATTTCAGATCGCGGTGACGCGGACCGGCGATGATGCGGGCGAACGCGAAACCCACCCGGCACGCGGTCAGCTGTTCGCGATGCCCGGTGGCTACCGGCTGCTCGTGGCGCGCGATATCAGCGATGCCGCCGCCTTTCGCGACCGCATCAAAACGACGCTGCTATGGTCCGGCCTGCTGGCATTGGGGATCGGGGTTGTCGGCGGTGCGGCGATGAGCCGCAACATGCTGCGCCGGGTCGAGGAGGTGAACCGCACCGCCGAGCGGGTCGTTGCCGGCAATTTGTCGGACCGGGTGCCGCGCCAGGGCACCAATGACGAATTCGACCAGCTCGCCGCCAACCTCAACGGCATGCTCGACCAGATCGAGCGGCTGATGACGGCGATGCGCGAGGTCACCGACAACGTTGCACACGATCTGCGCACGCCCTTGTCGCGCCTGCGGGCGCGGCTCGAACTGGCCCTTATCGGCCCCGCCGATCCGACGGCGCAGGGCGAGGCGATGCGGGCCGCGATCGAGGAAGCCGACCAGCTGCTCGCGACCTTTAACGCGCTGTTGCGGATCGCGGAGGCCGAGGCCGGGGCGCGCGCCGGGACTGACGAGGAACTCGATCTCGGTGCGCTGGCGCGCGCCGCCGTCGAGCTTTACGAGCCGCTCGCCGAGCAGCAGGGCCGCATTTTGCGACTCGGCGGCGCCGCCGGGGCGATCATGCGCGGAGACCGCCATCTCTTGTCGCAGGCGCTCGCCAACCTCATCGACAATGCCCTGAAATACGGCGCCGGCGATGTCGTGGCGACGGTGCGCCGCGAGGCCGGCGGCATCATCGTCGAGGTCGCCGACCGGGGGCCGGGAATCCCGGAACGCGACCGCGAATCGGTGTTCGACCGCTTCGTCCGGCTGGAGCCGAGCCGCAGCACCCCGGGCAACGGACTCGGCCTGAGCCTGGTGCGTGCGGCGGCGCGCCGACACGATGCAAGTGTAACGCTTGGTGACAACAACCCCGGTCTCAGGGTGAGAATAGCGTTCCCGGCCGCACCGGCAGCGGCTCAATCGTTGCGATCGCGTTCTGAAATGCCGGCGGGGTGAGCGAAGCGACGGTCATCGATCCGCCGCGCGGTCTCGACGATCATGTCGCGAAACCCTTGCGGATCGAAACCGGCGCTGCGCAGAACCGGCGTCATCATGTCGTCGTCGAGCAACTCTTCGAGGCTCGGCTCATAGCGGCAGCATTCAACGCGTCCGGCCACGCTCGCCTCCCTACCTCAAAAGCGCCAACACCTTTAACGAAAAGGATGTCTTCATTATGACGCGGAATGGAATTTTCGCGGCACGCGATACAGCGGCGGAGAATTTCCGTTCAGGTGGAACGATTGGCGGCTGCCGACGTTCCCGGCATTTTCGTCGCGCTTTGACGCGACCGAAATCCCGCCACATAAAGCTGCGATCTTGTCCGCACCACAGCTGGGGATGCGCGTGATCGCGGCCTGCCTTGCCCGTATCGTCGATCTGGCCCGCCGCAACGCCGCGGCGGTCGTCGCCATCTGCGTTGTCCTGACCGCGGCCGCCGGGCTGTTCGCGGCGACGCATCTGTCGGTCGACACCAACATCGACCACATGCTGCCGAAGGACCTTGCCTGGCGCCAGGACGAGATCGCGCTCGACCGCGCTTTCCCGCAGAACAATTCGATCCTCGTCGCGGTCATTGACGGGCGCTCCGGGGTCGAAGCCGACCGGGCGGCCACAAAGCTTGCCGAGCGGATGCGCGCCGAGCCAGACCTGTTCCGGCATGTCCGGCAACCGGACGGCGGACCGTTTTTTGACCGCAACGGCCTCTTGTTCCTGTCACCAAAGGAACTGCAGGACACCTCCGACAAGCTGATCGCGGCGCAACCGCTGATCGGCAGCCTGGCGAAAGACCCGAGCCTGCGCGGGCTGTTCGATACGCTGGCCCTGTTCGTCAACGGCGCCGGCAAGGACCAGGGCGCGATCGACCGTCTCAATCCCGCGCTCACGGCGATCGGCGAGGCGGTCGACGACACGCTCGCCGGGCACGACGCGTCGCTCTCGTGGGAACACCTGATGACCGGGCGCAAGGCGGGCGAGAGCGAACGCCGGCGCTTTGTCATCACCCGGCCGGTGCTCGATTTCGGGGCGCTCGAACCGGGCGGGCGGGCGGGCGCCGAGATGCGCCGGCTGGCGGCCGATCTCGGGATCGATGCCGGGCACGGCCTGCGGCTGCGGCTTACCGGCCCGGTCGCGCTCGATGACGAGCAGTTCGCGACCCTGCGCGCCGGCGCGCTCGAATCGACGATCCTGTCGATTATCGCGGTATGCGCGATTCTGTTCGCGGCATTGCGCTCAGTACGGCTGGTCGGGGTGATCCTCGCCACCCTGATCGCCGGGCTGATTCTGACCGCCGCCTTTGCCGCCGTCGTGTTCGGGTCGCTGAACCTGATCTCGGTGGCGTTTGGGGTGCTGTTCATAGGCCTCGCGGTTGATTTCGGCATCCAGTTCGGGGTGCGATACCGCGACCAGCGGCACCGGCTCGATACTCTGCCGGCGGCGCTCAACGGCACCGCGCGCTCGATCGGCCCGGCCCTGCTGCTCGCCGCCGGGGCGACGGCGATCGGCTTCTTGTCGTTCGTGCCGACCCCGTATACCGGGATTCGCGAACTCGGGTGGATCGCCGGGGTCGGCATGCTGATCGCGATCACCCTCAACCTGATCCTGTTGCCGTCCGCCCTGGCTGTAATCCGCCCGCGCGGCGAACCGGAGCCGATCGGGTTCCGCTGGGCGGCGCCGCTCGACCGGCTGCTGCTGGAACGGCGCCGATGGGTGATCGGCGGCGCGGCCGTCCTCGCCCTCCTCGGCATCCTCGCGCTGCCGCTGGTGCGGTTTGACTTCGACCCGCTCAACCTCAAGGACCCGCACAGCGAATCGGTCGCGACGGTACGCGATCTGATGAAGGACCCGATGTCGACGCCGTACACGGCCGAGGTGCTGACGTCCTCGCTGGCAAATGCGCAGCACCTTGCCGCCCGGCTCGAAAAGCTCCCCGAGGTGAAGCACGCGATCACCGCCGCCAGCTTCGTCCCCGACGAGCAGGACAAGAAGCTGGCGATCATTGGCGATCTCAGCCTGCTGCTCGGTCCCACCCTGATGCCGCCCGTGACCCTGCCGCCGCCGAGCGATGCCCAAGTGATCGGCGCGATGGACAAGGCGCGCGCGGCGTTGCGGCCGATCGCCGCGCGACAGGGAAATGACAGCCCGGCGGCGCGGCTGGCGCGCGGGCTTGACGCGGCGGTGGCGCGCGGCCCCTCGGTTGTGCCCGCCCTGAACCGATCGCTGCTCGCCGGGTTGCAGGCACAGCTCGCCTCGCTCGCCGGGCTGATGCAGGCGCAGAAGGTGGATTTGGCGAGCCTGCCGGCGGAACTGCGTGACAGCTGGCTCAACCCGCAAGGCCAGGCGCGGGTCGAGGTATTTCCGAAGGGCGATGCCCGCGACCCCGCAATCCTCGCCCGCTTTGTCGAGGCGATCCGCACCGTCGCACCGAATGCGACCGGCTCGCCGGTCACGATCCAGGAAGCCGGCAACCTGATCAGCTCGTCATTCGTACAGGCCGGGATCATCGCCGTCGTGGCGATCACGCTGCTGCTGATGGTTGTGCTGCGCCGGCTGCGCGACGTGGCCCTGGTTATCGCGCCGCTGCTGCTGGCGGCGATCCTGACCCTGGCGACCACGGTGGCGATCGGCATGCCGCTCAACTACGCCAACATCATCGCGCTCCCTTTGCTGCTCGGGATCGGCGTCGCGTTCGACATCTACTTCGTGATGAACTGGCGCGCCGGACAGGACCGGCATCTGCAATCGAGCACGGCGCGGGCGGTGGTATTCAGCGCCCTGACGACGATGTCGGCCTTCGGCAGCCTCGTGGTATCGCAGGATCCCGGCACTGCCGAGATGGGCGAGTTGCTGGTGATCTCGCTGGCCTGCACGCTGTTCTGCACGCTCGTCGTGCTGCCCGCCCTGCTCGGGCCGACGCGGCCGCTGCGGCAGCCGATCCGCCCGGTCCCGCGCCCCGCCGGGCCGCAGCTGCCGCCGGCCCGCCGCCGCCCGGCGCGTGCCGGCGGAGCGGCGTTGCCGCACCCGCACCCGGCGCCGGCTATCGAGCCGGCATCAGATCGCCGTAGGCGGCAAGGCTGATCCCGAGCTCGACGATGCGCCGGCGCACCCCGGCGCTCAGCAACGTCCGCAACTCGTCGACAAAGCGATAGGTCGGCATCGCCGCGACGAGCGCCCGGGTCTCGCGGGTCGCCGGATGGAAATACATCTCGGTGATGCCGGCCGGCAGGTGCGGCAGCAGCGCCAGCACCCGCTCCTCGACCATGTTGCCGCTCCACGCCATGCCGAAAGTGTGGTCGTTGGTAACGAGGCCGGCGCGGCTCAATCGCCGGCGCAGCGCAAATACCGCCGGCGGGAAAGTCGGCACGCGGTGGCGCTCTCCAGGGATCGCGCGGCGCAAGATCGCCACCGGCTCGGCCGGCAGGCGCACCGCGCGGACGCCGTAGGTGCGGCCGATTTCGAGGATCAGCCGGGCGATCGTCGGGTGCACGTGCATGTGCTTGTGCGCGTTGACGTGGTCGAGGGCAAGCCCGGTCGCGCGGAAGGCCGCGAACTGGGCCTCGATCTCCGCCTCGAGCCGGCGCCGCATGCCGGGCCGGAAGAAATAGCGCAGTCCGGCGCGAACCTGATTGCGATCGAAGCGGCCGTCATGGCGCAGGAGCGGCCCCAGCTCTTCCGGCGCGAGGACCGGGTCGCCTTCGACCAGCATCAGGTGCAGCCCGACCCGCAGCCGCGGCAACCGGCGCGCCCGCCGGACCGCGTCGGCCGCCGCCGGCCCCGCGACCATCAGGCTGGCGCACGTCAGAATGCCGTCGCGGTGCGCCGCCTCGACCGCCTCGTTGACCGCGAGGTCGCCGCCGAAATCGTCGGCGCAGACGATCAGCCGACGTGGCATGGAGCCTGGGTGATTGAGCAGCGTATAGCGCATCGCCGTGGCCTGCCCGGTGGGGCAGGCTGTGCCGCTACGCTCAACCTCCGAGAGAGAGAGCGCGCGTGTCAGCCGGCCATCTCCCGCTGCCGCAGGAACTGAAAGAACTCGACCCCCTCGCGCAGCCGCCGCCGCATCATCTGCGGGCTCCGCAGCATCTCCGCGATCAGCGAAGCGATCTTGCCGCGCCGGAAGTAGAACCGCTTATAGAAAGTTTCGAGCGAGCCGAAGATTTCGGTGTGGCTCAGGTGCGGGTAGTGCAGCGGCGCGATCTGCACCCCGCGCTCGTCGGTCAGCTCGGCGTGGTCGCCGTCAAGCCAGCCGTTATCGACCGCTTGGCGGTGCAGCTCGGTCCCGGGATAGGGCGCCGCCAGCGACACCTGGATCGTGTGCGGGTTGATCTCGGCGGCAAAGCGAATCGTCTCCTCGATCGTCTCGCGCGTCTCGCCGGGCAGGCCGAGGATGAAGGTGCCATGGATCGTGACGCCGAGCTCGTGGCAATCCTTGGTGAAGCGGCGCGCAATATCGACCCGCATGCCCTTCTTGATGTTGTTCAGGATTTGCTGGTTGCCGGTCTCGTAGCCGACCAGCAGCAGCCTGAGACCGTTGTCGCGCAGGATTTCGAGGGTCGCGCGCGGCACGTTGGCCTTGGCGTTGCACGACCACGTGACGCCGAGCCTGCCGAGTTCGCGGGCGATCGCCTCGGCGCGCGGCCGGTCGTCGGTGAAGGTATCGTCGTCGAAGAAGAATTCCTGGACCTGCGGGAAATAGCTGCGGGCGAGGCGGATTTCGTCGATCACGTGCTCGACGCTGCGCACCCGGTAGCGATGCCCGCCGACGGTCTGCGGCCACAGGCAGAAGGTGCATTTCGAGCGGCAGCCGCGCCCGGTATAGAGCGATAGGTACGGGTGTTTCAGATAGCCGATGAAATAATCTTCGACCCTGAGGTCGCGCTTGTAGACCTCCGTCACGAACGGCAGCTGGTCCATGTCTTCGAGCACCGCGCGGGCGCGGTTGTGGACGACGCGGCCGGCCGCGTCGCGATAGCTGAGCCCGTCGATGCCATCCCATGGGCGGCCGTCGGCGACGTCCCGGATCGTGAAATCGAATTCCTCACGGGCAACGAAATCGATCGCCGCGGAACCCGCGAGGCTCGCGTCCGGCTCGACCGCCGCCTTGGCGCCGACGAGGCCGATCTTGAGACGCGGGTTCTGGTCCTTCATCGCTTCGGCGACCCGGATATCGGCGGCGAAGGATGGGGTCGAGGTATGCAGCACCGCCAGTTCATAATCGCCGGCCAGCGGCAGCACGTCGGCGAGCTTCAGGCGCGCCGGCGGCGCATCGACGAGACGGCTGCCGGGGACCAGCGCGGCCGGCTGGGCGAGCCAGGTCGGATACCAGAACGAGCGAATCTCACGCCGCGCCTGATAGCGCGACCCTGCCCCGCCGTCGAACCCGTCGAAGGATGGCGGGTGCAGGAACAGCGTCTTCATCATACCGGTTTATCCCCCTCCACCCTGATCCGCCCGCTCGGCTCGACCCGGAATATCTGGTCGCGCCACGCGACGCTGCGACCGCAAAAGCTACTCAGAAAAACGGCGAACGACAAAGCGTCCCGTAGCGGCAGCAGCCACAGACCCCGCCGCGGCAGGTTAAGCGCCCGCGCGATCAGCCCGGCTGATATCCATCGCAATACGATCGAGATCAAGACGAATCCCCAGGCCGCCCCGCCGGAAGCGCAGAATGCCACCGCGAGCGCGGTCATCATCGTCGTGTGCCCGATCGCCGAACCGGCGAAGCCGAGCGGCGCCATCGCCCGCGAGGTGCGCGCCCAGCGCAACTCGTGCTGCCACAGGCTCAGAAAGGACGGCTCGCTGACCCGGTTCTCGACGATGCAGGTCGATAGCACCGCCTTCAGCCCGAGCGCCCGCACCGCGCTGCCCATCCGGTGGTCGTCCGCCAGCTCGTTGCGCAGCCGCGCGAACCCGCCGATCGCGTCCAGCACCTCGCGGCGCAACGCGATCGTCGCGCCAAAGCAGCCGCCGCCGATGTCGAGCGATTCGCCGACGATCGCCCCCGGCATGAAGCTGTAATTGATGTGCATCGCTGCCAGCAGCGACCACAGCCCGCCGTTCGAGACGCCCTTATAGAGGCAGGTGACGATCCCGGTCTGCGAATCGGCGAGCGGCGCGGTGACGATCCGCAGATAGTCCGGAGCCACCCGCATGTCGCTGTCGGCCACCACGATCAGGTCGTGGCGCGCCGCCGGCATCATGTTTTCGAGATTCGCCACCTTCAGGTTGCTGCCCGAGACATGCGGATCGACGATGACCTCGATGTCGCGGCCCGGCAACCCGGCGGCCAGTGCGCAGGCAACGGGCAATGCGCCGTCGCGGCGCTCGCGCACTCCGAAGACAAGCTGGAATTCGCCGTAATCCTGAGCCGCGAACGAGCGCAAATTCTCGACAAGACCGGGTTCGGCGCCATGCAACGGCTTCAGGACCGTAACCGGCTCTCCGGCCGAATCGCGGACAAACCGGGCCGCCCGCCGGCGGCGTGCAAAATGCAGAGCGGCGAACGTGCTGAGGACGAGGTATCCCCAAGTCAGGAGCAGGATCAGGGGCAGCCCGAACCCGCTCATCTTGCCGGGACCATCGTAACGCGCAGCTGAATCGCGCGATCTTTTCCGATTGCGTTCATCGGCCCGATTGCCGACGATACCGGTGCTTCCGGCCGCTCTGTCCTCCGTTCAGCCAAGACCCCGCACCGTCCCGTGAATAGTGCCGCTCTTGTCCGCGCCGTCCTGCGCGGCGCCGTCGGTCTGTTGCTGGCCGCGATGGTCGCCGGCTGCGCCACTCCGCCGACCGACCCCGCCGCGCGCGCCGTCTTCCAACAGAACAACGATCCGCTCGAGCCGCTGAACCGCAAAATCTTCGCGTTCAATCTGTTTGTCGACCGCATTTTGCTGAAGCCGGTGGCGGAGGTTTATGTCGCGGTCTTACCGGAAGGCGGACGCGATGCGGTGCGCCGCGCGCTCGACAACATGAAGGAGCCTGTCGTTATCATCAACGATGTATTGCAGGGCGAGTTGCGCCGCGCCGGCATCTCGACCGGGCGCTTTCTGGTCAATAGCACCCTCGGTGTGGTCGGGTTGGCCGATGTGGCAACCCCGCTCGGGCTGCCCGAGCAGACCGGCGATTTCGGCCAGACGTTGTACGCCTGGGGCGTCCCCGCGGGGCCGTATCTAATGGTGCCGTTGCTCGGTCCATCGAACCCGCGCGATCTGTTCGGCATGGCTGGCGACAATTACCTCGATCCGTTCAGCTATCTTGCTTCGGCACTCGATGCGGATCAGGTGAACATCGACCGCTTCCTGCTTGACGGCGTGGACCGGCGGGCCCGCGCCATCGATACGCTCGACGAACTGCAAAAAAGCTCGATTGATTTCTATGCGCAGTTGCGCAGTTTGTCGCAGCAGCACCGCGCGGCCGAGCTGCGGCGCGCCCCGGCAGTGCAGCCCGCCTCGGGTCTTTACGACGATCCGGACAAAGCTCCGGCGAATCCCCCAAAATCGGAAAGCCGCCCCAACACCCGGACCGCGGGCTTCCAGCCCGCCCGCGGGCGGGACACTGCCGTCAGCCCGTCCGTAGAGCGGCGATTCGGCGATCCAGCTCCTGCACCAGCCCGTCCGCCCCGGCCCGGTGCAACACGGCCGTGAACTCGGCGCGCCGCGTCGCCAGCTCGCTGATCGAGCCGCTGACATACACGTCGATGACCTTCCAGACACCGCCCGAATCCTGGCGCATCAGGTAGTTGAACGAGATCGCCTCGCCATCCGGTTTGATCATGCGGCTGGCGACGAGCAGACCGTTCGGGTTGGCGCTCGCGGTCGGCGTCACTTCGAAGCGCTCCCCGCTATAGCCGTCAAAGCGGCTCGCATATTCCGATACCGTGTAGCGGGTGAAGGCGGCGGTCAGGCGCTGCTGCTGATCGGCCGAGAGCTGACGCCACCCCGGCCCGACCGCGAGGCGCGTCATCAGCGGCAGGTTGTAGGCTTCGGTGATCGCGGGCGCGAGCCGGGCATAACGCCCGGCGAACGATAGCTGCTTGCCCGCCTTCATGACCGCCAGCAACACGGCGTAAAAGCGCTCGATTTCTTGTGCCGGCGCCGCATCGGCCGCCGTTGCGGTGCGGCCGGCGAGCGCGACGGCCAGCGGCAGCGTCAACAAGACGCGTCGAGAAACTGACATGCGCACCCTGTCCAATACCCTTGCGCGGACGTTAGTGATAGCAAACCGGCGATGCCGGCACAGGGGCAAAATGCGCCCCCTGCCCGGCAGGGCCGCGGTGCCATTGCGCGCGGTGCGCGAACTATGGCAAGGGATGTGCAACAGTACGCTGCCCGCCGCAGGGCGGCGGCGGCGAAAGGCGAGGCAAGAGATGCGGGTGGTGCTGGCACAGCCGCGAGGCTTCTGCGCCGGGGTCGAACGGGCGATCGAGATCGTCGAACGCGCGCTCGAAAAATACGGGCCGCCGATCTACGTGCGGCACGAGATCGTGCACAACCGCCACGTCGTCGAGCGGCTGCGCGCCAAGGGCGCTCATTTTGTCGATGAGATTGATGAGGTGCCCCCCGGCTCGGTAACGATCTTCAGCGCTCACGGGGTCGCGAGCGAGATCGAGCGCCGCGCCGCGGCGAGCGGCCTGCCGGTGATCGACGCGACCTGCCCGCTCGTGTCGAAGGTGCACATCGAAGGCCAGCGTTACGCCAATCAGGGCCGCGAAATCGTCCTGATCGGGCATGCCGGGCACCCCGAGATCGAGGGCACGATGGGCCGCATCACCGGCAGGGTGCACCTGATCTCGCGGCCCGAGGAGGTCGCGCGGCTCGAGGTCGCCAACCCCGAGAAGCTCGCCTTCATCACCCAGACGACGCTCAGCGTCGATGACACGCGGGCGGTCATCGAGGCCCTGAAGAAGCGCTTCCCGGCCATCGTCGGGCCCGACACCAAGGACATCTGCTACGCCACCCAGAACCGCCAGCGGGCGGCCCGGGAACTGGCGAAAATCGTCGATGTTGTTCTCGTTGTGGGAGCGCCGAACAGCTCGAACTCGAATCGGCTGCGCGAGATCGCCGCCGAGAGCGGGGTGCCGAGCTATCTGATCGAAGGGGCGCGCTCGCTCGACCCGCGCTGGCTCGAAGGGGTGCGATCGGTCGGCATCACGGCCGGGGCGTCGGCCCCGGACGAGCTGGTCGGCGAATTGATCGCGCGGCTGCGCGAGACGGCGACCATCGAACTCGAAGTGCTTCCCGGGGTCACCGAGAACGTCCGATTTCGCATGCCGACGCAACTCGCCGACAGCGCCGCCGCCCGCAACCCGACTTAGAAGGAACCGCCGTGGCCATCCCGCTGCATCAGGTTATTCGCGTCGGTGCCTATGTCCTGGGGCGCCATTTGCGCGGCATCCAGCGCTATCCGCTCGTGCTGATGCTGGAGCCGCTGTTCCGCTGCAACCTCGCCTGCGCCGGCTGCGGCAAGATCGACTATCCGCAGCCCATCCTCAACCAGCGTCTCAGCGTCGACGAATGCCTGGAAGCGGTCGACGAATGCGGCGCGCCGGTCGTCGTCATCGCCGGCGGCGAGCCGCTCTTGCACCACGAGATCGACGAAATCGCCCGCGGCATCACCGCCAAAAAGAAATTCGTCTATTTGTGCACCAACGCTCTGCTCCTCGAAAAGAAGATCGATCAGTTTCGGCCGGACCCGTTCTTCGCATGGACCATCCATCTCGACGGCGACCGGGAGGACCATGACCGCTCGGTGTGCCAGAGCGGTACCTATGACCGCGCCGTCGCGGCGATCGCGCTTGCCAAGTCGCGCGGGTTCCGGGTCAATATCAACGCCACCCTGTTCGACACCGCCGACCCCGAGCGAACCGCGCGGTTCTTCGACGCCGTCACCGATATGGGTATCGACGGGATCACCGTATCGCCCGGTTACGCTTACGAACGGGCGCCCGACCAGGCGCATTTCCTGAGCCGCCGGCGCACCAAGGAGTTGTTCCGCGAAATCTTCCGGCGGGAAAACCGGCAGCGCGGAACGCGCTGGTCGTTCAACCAATCGGGGTTGTTTCTCGATTTCCTTGCCGGCAACCAGACCTACCGCTGCACGCCATGGGGTAACCCGACACGGAATTATTTCGGCTGGCAGCGGCCCTGCTATCTGCTCGGCGAGGGCTATGCCAAGACCTTCAAGGAGCTGATGGAGGGGACCGACTGGGACGCCTATGGCACCGGCAATTATGAGAAATGCGCACAATGCATGGTGCACAGCGGGTATGAAGCGACCGCCGTCGTCGATTCGGTGCGCCACCCGCTGAAGGCGGCGGCCGAGGCGTTACGCGGCGTGCGTACCGAGGGCGAAATGGCGCCGGAAATCCCGCTCGACGGCCAGCGCCCGGCGGAATACGTGTTCTCCCGCCATGTCGAAGAGGCGATGGCGCGGCTAGGCGGCGGCGAACGCCAGCCGGAGCGCTCGCGCCGGGCCGGCTAGCGCGGCCAGCGCCCGCCGGGTCTCGCGGGCGAGCCCGAACAACTCTCCGATTTGCCGGGGCTGGCGCAGCACCTCGAGCATCACCCGGCACAACGCAGGGGTTCCGTCGGCGGCCAGCGGGATCAATGCCGCAGGCGGCAGCTTGCGGTTGGCCGGGTCGGCGACCGTGCGCAAAACCAGGAACGGGATGCCCACCGTTTCCGCGGTCCGGGCGACGATCGCGCTTTCCAGATCGACGGCGAGCGCGCCGGTGTCGCGCCACGCATGCGCCTTGTTGATCGCGCTGGCGAGGATGTCGCGGGCGCCGAGCACCGGCCCCTCATGGGCTCCCATATGCCGCGCCCAGCCCGCGATCTGCCGCTGAAACGCGGCGTCCGGCTGCCACCGCCGCTCATCGCTGATCACCTCGCCGGACAGGATCACGTCGCCCGGTCGCAAATGCGGCGCCAGCCCGCCGGCCACCCCGAAGCTGACAAGGCATCGCGCCTGCCCCGCCGCCGCCGCGACCAGCGCGGCCGTGCGCAGCGGGTCGCCGGCTCCGACGATGACTGGAAATCCGGCGGCGCGGGCGACCCGTGCCTCCGCGGCCAGCCCGGAGGTGCACAGGACCGGTGCCAAGGTGCGCATGCGCAGCCCCCCTTCCGCTGCGAAATTGGGCGATGCTGGTAGGGTCCACGACAATCCGTCGAGGACCGATGGCTTCGAAGCCCGACGGGGTTTCACAGGCGGGAGCAGCAAATTGCCGTTCCGCCGGGCGCATGCCTACGCGACACAACGATGAATCGCCAGCGAAAAAATGCCATGGCACAGTTTTCGCTTGCGAATTTGCCGACCGATGTTGCCGAACCGCCGACCCAAGGCGGGCCTCGCCGCTGTGATCGAAGGCTGCGGCGAATCCGCACACTAAAGCCCGAACGGAATGCGGCGCGAATTGGCCAGAATGAGCCGCCGATAGCGCGCCAGCGCCCAGAGCGGGAAAAAGGCGCGGTAGCCGTGGTAACGCAGATAAAAAACGCGCGGAAACCCGACCGCGGTAAACCACGGCTCGTCCCAGGTGCCGTCGCCGTCCTGGCTGGCGATCAGGTAGGCGATACCGCGCGACACCGCCGGGTGATCGATATCGCCGGCCGCCATCAGGGCGAGCAAAGCCCAGGCGGTCTGCGAGGCGGTGCTGTATGGCGCCTCGCCGCGCGGCTTGTCCGGCCAGTAGCTCTCGCCGGATTCGCCCCAGCCGCCGTCCGGGCGCTGGCGGGCGACGACCCAGGAGACGGCGCGACGCACCATCGGCGTTTGCGGGTCGACCCCGGCGGCGTTCAGGCCGGCCAGCACCGACCACGTGCCGTAGAGGTAGTTGGTGCCCCAGCGGCCGAACCAGCTGCCGTCCGCCTCCTGCTCGCGGCGCAGGAAATCGAGCGCCATGGCCATGGCCGGCTGGCTCGCCGGAGTGCCTCTTTGGGCGAGAAAGCCGACGCAGCGGGCGCTGACATCCGCGCTTGGCGGATCGAGAAGCGCGCCGTGATCGGCGAACGGTATGTGGTTCAGGTAATAATGCGTGTTGTCGGCGTCGAACGACGCCCAGCCGCCGCCCTCGCTTTGCATGCCGAGCACCCACTCGGCGGCCCGGTCGATCGCCGTGCGGTAACGCTGTTCGTCGAAGCGGCCCAACGCCATCGCGACGGCGGCCGTATCGTCGAGATCGGGATAATGCGGGTTGGCGTATTGAAAAGCCCAGC
Source organism: Allostellaceae bacterium (assembly GCA_036278835.1). Lineage (GTDB taxonomy): Bacteria > Pseudomonadota > Alphaproteobacteria > ATCC43930 > CGMCC-115725 > DATARH01. Next base: position 4,866 of record DASUKH010000011.1, on the reverse strand, counting down.
CGCCGGGCCGCAAGCCCGGACGGGCGGCGGCCCAGTCGCCCGCGGTATCGAGCACCTGGCGCGACTCAAGCCAGTCGAGGGCGCGGCGGATCGCCGGATCGAGCCGCCGTTCGCCGATCTCCATCAGCGCATGGCAGGCAAGCGCGGTATCCCAGACCGGCGACACGCAGGGCTGGCAATAGACCCGCCCGCCATCCAGCACCAATAGCTTGCGCAGTGCCTTGGCCGGCAACAGGCAGTTCGGGTGGTCCGGCGGAAAACCCAGGCAATCGAACATCATCAGCGAGTTCGCCATCGCCGGGAAAATGCCGCCAAGCCCGTTCTCACCGTTCAGCCGCTCGGTGACGAAGGCGACCGCCTTGTCGATCGCGCGTTTGCGCCGCCCGGCCGGGAACATCGGCTCGGCCATGCGTACCAGCCGGTCGAGCAGCACAAAGGCGGCGCTGATCGCGGTGGCAGTCGGCGGCGAAATCCAGTCGCGCACGCTGTCGGGCGGCTCGACGAACAATTCCGCGATCGTCACCCGGCGCGGGTTGCGCGGGGTCGGGCGCAGCGCCATCAGCACCAGGAGCGGCACCAGCACCGTGCGCGACCAGTACGACACCTTGTCGATGTGAAACGGAAACCAGCCGGGGAGCAGCATGATCTCGACCGGCATGACCGGGACCGCGCGCCACGGCACCTCGCCCCACAGGGCCAGCAGGATACGGGTGAAGACATTGCAGTTGCGCGCGCCGCCGCGCGCCAGGATGGCGGCACGGGCGCGCACCATGTGCGGCGCGTCGGCCGGGTCGCCCGCTGCCTTCAGCGCGAAATAAGCCTTGACGGTCGCGCTGAGGTGGAGGTCGCCGCCGTGGAACAGCGGCCAGCCGCCATCCTCACCCTGGATGTCGCGGAGATAACGTGCGATGCGCCGGTCGAGCGCCTCGTCGACCGTCCCGAGATAATGCTGCAGCAGGATGTATTCGGCCGGGATCGTCGCGTCGGCCTCAAGTTCGAAGACCCAGTGTCCATCGGCATTCTGTAGCGACAGCAGCGACTCGACGGCGCGGCCGATCGCCGTGTCGATGCCGGCCGGGCTGTCGGACAGGGCCGCCGCCGGCGTCCTGTTCTTGGTGGCGATGCTTCCGCTCATCATGGCAAGGCGCGCTGGCGATCCTCGATCGGGGTGGCAGACCGGGAGACCGGTTCCGGCATCGGGTTGGTCGCCGCGGCCGGGCCGCGCCGACCGAGGCGCGCCGCCGCTGCAAAGCCGGAGCGGATCGCGCCCTCAATCGTTCCGGGCAATCCAGTATCGACATAATCGCCTGCAAGGTGAAGATTGTTCCACCGGGTCGCCGACGGCGGCCGCCTCGCGACCTGCACCGGGGTTGCGCGGAATGTGGCGCGGCGCTCCTTGACAATGCGCGCGGGCGGCAGCGGATCGGCCGGGATTCGGAGCGTCCGCGCCACGTCATGCCACAACGACGCGGCCAATTCCGTGGCCGGCCGATCGACCAGGCGATCGGCGGCGCTCACCGTTACCGAAATGACCTCACGCTTGACGAAGACCCACTCGGCGGTGCCGCCGACGATCCCGACAAAGGCCGGCGCGCCAGCCGGCGCCGCACGGCGGAAATGCGCGTTGACGATCGGCGCAAAATCGTCCGGCACGATGAGACCCGGCACCAGCCGCGCCGCGACCGTTGGCGGAACGGCGAGAATCACGGTGTCTTCCGCCGCAAGCGGCACCGTCCCGGCTTCGAGAGCGAGGCCGGCAACCCGCTCGCCGGCAAAGTCTAATGCCCGCAGCCTTATGCCGAAACGGATTTCGGCCCCGTGCCGCGCGAGGAACGCGAGGGCCGGATCGACGAGACTTTCCGACAGCCCGTCGCGGGGCAGCAGCGGCCGGCAGGCGGCGGCACCGCGGCCGAGCGTCTCGGCAAGAACCCGCCACAGCAGCCGCGCCGAGGCCTGTTCGGCCGCCGCGTTCAACGCCGCGACCGTCAGCGGCTGCCACAGCCGGCGATACAGCACGCTGCCCGGAGGCAAGGCTTCGGCGACCGTGCCGCGCAGCCCGCCGCGCCATAACCGAATCGCCGCGAGATAATCGCGGGCCCGCGTACCGGGGATCCGGCGGGCCGGGTCGAGCAGCCACAACGGCAGGCGTCCGCGGGTCGGGCGCACCGACCAGCGGGCGCCATCCGCCAGATCGACGAACGGGATCGCCGGCTCGCCGGCGGGATGAAAGGTGTCGCCGGCGCCGATCCGACGGACGTATTCGACCGCCGCGCTATTGCCCGACAGCAGCAGGTGGTTGCCGTTGTCGATCCGCACCCCGAGTTCGGCATCGAGATAGGAGCGGCAGCGGCCGCCGGCCTGGGGCCCGGCCTCGTACAGCACGATCGGACGGCCCGCCTCCGCCAGCCGCACCGCGGCGGCCAGCCCGGCGAGGCCGGCGCCGACGACATGCACCCGGCCGCCGCCGCGATGCGGGCCGGTCATAGCACCCCGTGCCGCAGCAGCAGCCACAGCTTGCGGGCTTTCCCGATCCCGACCCGGCGGGCCGGATCGCGCCAGCCGTCGCGGACCAGCGCATCGAGCGTCGCCCGATAGACGGCGCCCATCACCGCGGCCGGGCGCATCGCGCGTCGCGAGCAGCGCGCCATCGCCTCTTCCGCCGCGGCGAAATGGCCGGCGGCGAGCGCCGCGACGTCGCGGCAAACTTCGGGCAGCCTCGGGTGGTGCAACACCGCGCCCGGCTCGTCGCCGGCGATGCCGTGCCGATCGAGAATTTCGCGCGGCAGGTAAAGCCGGCCGCGCTGCGCGTCCTCGTCGAGGTCGCGCAGGATGTTGGTCAGCTGCAACGCGCGCCCCAGCTCGTCGGCCACCTCGTGCGCGTCGCTGCCCGAATCGCCGAAGACATGCACCGACAAATGCCCGACCGCGGCCGCGACACGGGCGCAGTAGAGGTCGAGGGTCGCGAGGTCCGGAGCCCGGATCGCGGTCGCCGCATCCATTTCCATACCGTCGATAACGGCGTGGAAATCGTGACGGCGCAGCGCGTAGCGCGAAACCGGGACGCACAACGCGCGGGCGACGAGATGCCGCGGGGTCCCGCCATAGAGCGCCTCGATTTCGGCATGCCATTGCGCGAGCGCCGCCAGCTTGCGCTCAGGCGGGCTGTCGAGATCGTCGGCGATGTCGTCGACCTCGCGGCAGAACGCATAGACGGCATACATGCCGTGCCGCCGATCGGCCGGCAGCAGCCGCATCGCCGAATAGAACGAGCTGCCGGCCGCCGACACTTTGCGGCGAATGACCTCGCGCAGTTCCGCATCGTCGGGCGCCGCCCCGACGCTCTCGACGAATGTGCCGGTCATTGGCGGCGGCGCGCGAGGAGGCCGGTCAGGAAGGCGGCGGCGAAATCGCTTTTCGCGAGCTTGACCCGGCCGGCCAGCGGGTCGTCGCGCCGCAGACGGCGTGCGAGCCGGGCCGCCAGCGTGACGATCGCCGCGGATTCGCGGCGCAGGCCGGGCGCCGCCACCGCCGGCGCGAGGCCGCGCGCCGTTACGATCAGCGCGTCGGTGCGGTCGAGCAGGCGGTCGAGGACCCGCCGCAACCCCGGGCTCAGCGCGGGCGCGGTCAACGCCTCGACCGTGCAGCCGGCTGCATCTAGCTCGTCGAGCGGCAGATAGATGCGGTCGAGCGCCCGGTAATCGGCGGCGCAATCCTGCAGATGGTTGAGCACCTGCAGAGCGGCGCACAGCGCGTCCGACGCCGCCCAGGTGCGCCGGTCCTCGCCGTGCAGGTCGAGCAATTGCCGCCCGACCGGCGCCGCCGAGTAACGGCAATAGTCCATCAGGTCGTCCCAGTCGCGGTAGCGCAGCTTCACCGCGTCTTGGCGGAACGCGTGCAGCACGTCATGGCAATGCTGCGCGGTGACCCCGGTCATCGCGAGGCTGGCACGCATCGCCGCGGCGGCCGGCGATTCGCTGTCGGCGGCCTCCGGCGCGCCGTCGAGCACCGCCGCCATACGGTCGAGCCGCCGCACCTTCTCGGCGGCGGCTAAAACCGGGCTGTCGGCGATATCGTCGGCGTTGCGGGCAAACCGGTAGAAGGCGTGGACGTGGACACGCAGCTCACGGCGGATCAGCCACGAGCCGACCGGGAAATTCTCGTCGCCACGTCCCTTGCCCGACGGCGCCTCGACCCCGGCCGCCCTGCCGTGCGCCGCCGCGGCGTCGAGGACGGCGCTCATTGCAGGTAGCCGTTGGCCCTGAACCAGGCGACCGCGTCGATGATCGCCTCGCGCGCCGGACGCGGCGCATAGCCGAGTTCGGCGATCGCCCGGTCGGAACTGAAGAACATCTTTTTCTTCGCCATCCTGACCCCGTCCACCGTGGCAAACGGCTCGCGCCCGGTCAGCCGCGCCACCGCCTCGGCGCCGGCGGCGATCGGCAGCACCGCGGCCTGCGGCATTTTGAACCGCGGTGGCCGGCGGCCCACGGCCATCGCCGCCTCGCCGAGAATCTGCGCGAGCGGCAGGTTTTCGCCGCCGAGAATATAGCGCCGGCCGATCTGCCCGGAGCGCGCAGCCAGCAGGTGGCCGATCGCGACATCCTCGACATGCGCGACGTTGAGGCCGGTATCGACATAGCCCGGCATGCGGCCGCGCGCCGCCTCGACGACGATGCGCCCGGTCGGGGTCGGCTTCACGTCACCGGGGCCGATCGGGGTCGACGGGTTGACGATAACGGCCGGCAGGCTGCGCGCCGCGACCAGTTCGCGCACCGCCTCCTCGGCGCGGAATTTCGACAATTTGTAAGGGCCGATCATGTCTTCGGCCCGGCTCGGCGCCTCCTCGTCCGCGACGCCGTCCTTGAG
>DASUKH010000010.1:0-3173 GCA_036278835.1 Allostellaceae bacterium | reverse complement strand
CCCCTGCCCTCTCCCCCGGTGGGGGAGAGGGGGTCTTGTTGGGCTCTCAATGATCTCGGACAAGCGCGTGTGCGTCGGCGTCATTACCGGCGCGCAGGGGGTGCGCGGCGCGGTCCGGGTCAAGAGCTTCACTGCCGATCCCGCCGATGTCGCGCGTTACGGCCCGCTCGCCGACGAACCGGGCGAGCGTGAGTTCCACCTGAGCTTCATCGGCAATGCCAAAGGCGTCATCATCGCCAAGATCGCTGGGATCGACGACCGCGACCGCGCCGAGACGCTGCGCGGTCTGCGCCTCTACGTGCCGCGTACGGCGCTGCCGCCCACCCAGGAGGACGAATATTACCATGCCGATCTGATCGGCCTTAACGCGGTGCTTGCCGATGGCGCACCGCTCGGGCGGGTGCGTGCGGTGCACGATTTCGGCGCCGGCGACACGCTGGAGATCGCCAGGGCTGCGGGACAGCCGGTCATGGTGCCGTTCACCCGCGCGATTGTTCCGGTGGTCGATATGAAGGCGGGGCGGCTGGTCATCGACCCGCCGCCGGGATTGCTGGACGACCCATCTCACCGAAAAGCTGATCGTCACCCCCGCGAAAGCGGGGGTCCAGGGGGGCCGGCACCGCGCCCGGCCCTGGATTCCCGCTTTCGCGGGACTGACGACGAAACAGCTACCGCCTCCGAGAAAGAGAGCGCATGACCTGGTGCGCCACGGTCCTGACGATCTTCCCGGAGATGCTGCCCGGGCCGCTGGCCTGTTCGCTGGCGGGGAAGGCGCTGGCGGGCGGCCTTTGGCGGCTGGAAACGGTGGACATCCGCGACTTCGCGCGCGATAAACACCGCTCCGTGGATGACGCGCCGTTCGGCGGCGGGCCGGGGATGGTGATGCGGCCCGATGTGCTTGACAGCGCCATCGACGGCGCCGGCGGCGAGGGACCGCTGCTGCTGCTGTCGCCGCGCGGTCGCCGGCTCGACCAGGAGCAGGTCAAGGTGTTGGCGGCGGCGCCGGGGATCCGGCTGATCTGCGGGCGGTTCGAGGGGGTGGACGAGCGGGTCATCAAGGCGCGCGCGGTCGAAGAGGTGAGCCTCGGCGATTTCGTGCTGTCGGGCGGCGAGCCGGCGGCGATCGCGCTGATCGACGCGTGCGTGCGGCTGCTGCCGGGGGTGGTCGGCCGCGCCGAGGCATTGGCGGAGGAGAGTTTCGCCGCCGGGCTGCTCGAATATCCGCACTATACAAGGCCGCAGGTCTGGCAGGGCCGGGTGGTGCCGGAGGTGCTGGTTTCGGGCGACCACGGCCGCATCCGCGACTGGCGGCGGACGCAGGCAGAGCGGTTGACCCGGACGCGGCGGCCGGATTTATGGCGGCGCTACATCGCCGCAGCGGGATATGACGAGGTGGAGCGATGAACCTGTTGCAGCAGCTTGAAACCGAGCAGGTCGTCAGGCTGGCCGGCGCGCGCGCGGTGCCGCCGTTTCAGCCGGGCGATACGGTGCGGGTCAGCCTGCGCGTCGTCGAGGGAGAGCGCGAGCGCATCCAGGCCTTCGAGGGCGTCTGCATCGCCCGCAAGAACGCCGGGATCAACTCGAATTTCACCTTGCGCAAGATTTCCTATGGCGAGGGGGTCGAGCGCGTCTTTCCGCTGCATTCGCCGCGCATTACGGCGATCGAGGTGGTGCGCCGGGGCGCCGTCAGGCGGGCCAAGCTCTATTACCTGCGCGGCCGCCGCGGCAAGGCGGCGCGCATCGCGGAGCGCGGCCGCGACGACAACCGCCGCGAGCGCGGTGCCGCCGCCGCGCCGGCGCAGAGTTGAGTTTGATGGGCTTCGCTGCGCTCAGCCCATCCTACGACCCCAAAAAATTATGTAGGGTGGGCTGAGCATCGCGAAGCCCACCGCGATTGTCTAATCGGAGCCGCACGCATGCCGCAGCCGCGCACGTTGTTCGATAAAATCTGGGACGCCCACGTCATCGGCCCGGCCGGCGAGGGCACGTATCTCCTCTACATCGACCTGCATCTGTGCCACGAGGTGACAACGCCGCAGGCCTTCGAGGGGCTGAAGCTCGCCGGCCGCAAGGTGCGCCGGCCGGATGCGACGATCGCCGTTGCCGACCACAACATTCCGACGAGCAACCGCGCCGCCGGGATCGACGAGCCCGAGTCGAAACTGCAGGTCGATACGCTCGAACGCAATGTGCGCGAGTTCGGCGTGCCCTATATCCCGATCGACAGCATCAACCAGGGCATCGTCCACATCATCGGGCCGGAAATGGGCCTGTCGCAGCCGGGCATGACGATCGTCTGCGGCGACAGCCATACCGCGACGCACGGCGCCCTGGGGGCGCTCGCCTTCGGCATCGGCACCTCCGAGGTCGAGCACGTGCTGGCGACGCAAACGCTGATCCAGGCGCACGCCAAAAACATGCTGGTCGAGGTCAACGGCGCGCTCGGCGCCGGGGTCAGCCCGAAGGACGTGGCATTGGCGATCATCGGCAGGATCGGCACCGCCGGCGGTACCGGCCATGTCATCGAATATGCCGGCTCGACCTTCCGCGCGATGTCGATGGAAGGCCGCATGACGGTGTGCAACATGGCGATCGAATCGGGCGCGCGGGCCGGCCTCGTAGCGCCCGACGAGACCACCATCGCCTACGTCAAGGGCCGGCAATACGCGCCCAAGGGCGCCGCCTGGGACGAGGCGTTGGCCTATTGGAAGAGCCTGCCCTCCGACCCCGGCGCGCATTTCGACAAGAAGGTTTCGGTCGATGCCTCCGGCATCGCGCCGCACGTCACCTGGGGCACCAATCCGGAGCAGACGCTGCCGATCACCGGAAGGGTACCCGACCCGGCCGAGGTGGAGGACCCGCTGAAGCGGGCGGCGATCGAGCGGGCGCTGCAATACATGCAGCTGAAGCCGAAGACGCCGCTCACCGAGATCCCGGTGCAGCGCGTCTTTATCGGCTCGTGCACCAACAGCCGCATCGAGGACCTGCGCGCGGCGGCAACGATCGCCAGGGGCCGCAAGGTGGCCGAAGGGGTGCGGGCGATGATCGTGCCCGGCTCGGGGCTGGTAAAGCACCAGGCCGAGGAGGAAGGCCTCGACCGCATCTTCCTCGAAGCCGGCTTCGAATGGCGCGAGCCCGGCTGCTCCAACTGCATGTCGATGAACAACGACCGC
>DASUKH010000009.1:0-7777 GCA_036278835.1 Allostellaceae bacterium | reverse complement strand
GCCGGCTGCGAGACGCATGTCTGCGTGTTGCAGACGGCGCTGGGGCTCCTCGCCGCCGGGCGCCGGGTTGCGATGGTACGCGACGCGGTCGGCTCGCGGCGTGCCGAGAGCAAGGAGGCGGCCCTGCGCCGCCTCGAGCGGCATGGTGCCGAAATCGTCACAACCGAGATGGTCGCCTTCGAGTGGCTTGCCACCGCCGAGCACCCGCGCTTTCGCGACATCGTCCGGCTGATCAAATGATCGCGGCGGCCGGCAGCGGCGGGCGTTGACAGGGCGGCGCGCGCCATTATAGTGCGCGCCTCCCGGAGGCGGGGCCGACCGCTGCCGCCCGCGAGGCGCGCAGGGTTGCGGCGCCGGGTACTCCAACCGATATCGGTCTCTCGATGTTTGCAGTGATCCGCACCGGCGGCAAGCAGTACAAAGTCGCCAAGGACGACGTAATCGTGGTCGAGAAGCTCGCCGGCGACCCCGGCGAGACGATCGCGCTCTCCGAGGTGCTGATGGTCGGCGAAGGCGCCGAGGTGTCGGCCGGGGCGCCGCTCGTCGCCGGCGCCGCGGTCGACGCCGAGCTGGTCGAGCACCGCCGCGGCGACAAGATCATCGTCTTCAAGAAAAAGCGGCGGCAGAACTACCGGCGCAAGAACGGTCACCGCCAGCATCAGACGGTGTTGCGGATCACCGAAATCCGCACCGCCGGCGGCGAGCCGGCGCAGCCGTAACCGGCCCGCCCGCGGCGATACGAGGAGGTCGAGATGGCACACAAAAAGGCAGGCGGCTCGTCGCGCAACGGCCGCGACAGTCCCGGACGGCGCCTCGGGGTCAAGAAATACGGCGGCGAGATCGTGGTGCCGGGCAACATCATCGTGCGTCAGCGCGGCACCAAGTTTCATCCCGGCGAACGGGTCGGAATGGGGCGCGACCACACGCTCTTCGCGCTTGAGGAGGGCGCCGTCAAATTCCGCAAGGGACTGGGCGGCCGTACCTACATCTCGATCGTGCCGTCCGCGCAACCGGCGGAGGCCGCCGAATAGCACTTCCCGAAAGTTCCAAGATAAAGGGAGCGGCCCGGCCGCTCCCTTTGCTTTTGAGTGGTGGGTTTCGCGCTGCCCACCCCACCCCACCTATGCACCATGAAATTCCTCGACCAGTGCAAAATCTACCTTAAGAGCGGCGACGGCGGGCCGGGATCACTGAGCTTCCGGCGCGAGAAATACATCGAGTTCGGCGGGCCCGATGGCGGCGACGGCGGCAAAGGCGGCGATATCGCCTTCGAGGCCGCCGATAACCTGAACACACTGATCGACTACCGCTATCGCCAGCATTTCCGCGCGCCGAATGGCAGAGGCGGGGCCGGAGCCAACCGCACCGGCGCCGCCGGTGCGGATCTCGTTCTGCGGGTGCCGGTCGGGACGCAAGTCCTCGACGACGACCGCGAAACGGTGTTGGCCGATCTCGTGCGGCCGGGTCAGCGGGAGGTGCTACTGCGCGGCGGCGATGGCGGGTTCGGCAACGCGCATTACAAGAGTTCGACGAACCGGGCGCCGCGCCGCGTCGATCCCGGCTGGCCGGGGCGCGAACTCTGGGTGTGGCTGCGGTTGAAGCTGATCGCCGATGCCGGCCTCGTCGGGCTGCCCAACGCCGGCAAATCGACCCTCCTGGCGCGGCTTTCGCACGCAAGGCCGAAGATCGCCGACTACCCGTTCACGACCCTCCACCCGCAGCTCGGGGTGGTGCGGCTTGGCGATGATGGTGAGTTCGTGCTTGCCGACCTGCCCGGCCTGATCGCCGGGGCAAGCGAGGGCGCCGGCCTCGGGACCCGCTTTCTCGGCCATGTCGAGCGCTGCGCCGCGATCCTCCATTTGATCGACGGCACCGAAGCGGATGTCGTCGGGGCCTACCGCACGATCCGGGAGGAACTCGCCGGTTACGGGCACGGTCTCGCCGACAAGCCCGAAATGGTCGGCCTCAACAAGATCGACGCACTCGACCCCGCCGCCGTCGCCGACAAGTGCCGGGCGCTCATCGCTGCGGTGCCGTCCGGCACGCCGGTGCTGCCGCTTTCCGGGGTCAGCGGCGCCGGCATTCCGGTTGTGCTCGGCGCGATTGCCGCGGCGATTGCGATGGCTCGTGCCGGGCATGGCGAGGCGCCCGCTTATGCCGGGATGATTTCGGCGGCGCGATAGCCCTGCGCGTACAGAAGACCCGTCAGATCGGCATGATCGATACGCCAGCGCGCCGCCGCGGCAACCGCCGGCTTGGCGTGGAAGGCGACCCCGAGGCCGGCCGCCGCCAGCATCGCGCTGTCGTTGGCTCCGTCGCCGACCGCGAGGGCCGCTTCCGGCGAAACGCCTTCTTCAACGACGAGCTCGAGGAGCGCGGCGCGTTTGGTCTCGCCGGTAACGAGCGGCCGCGCGACCGTGCCGGCGATCCGGCCGCCGGCGATGTCGAGCCGGTTGGCGACAACCCGGTCGAAGCCGAGTTCGGCGGCAATCCGCTCGGCGAACACCGTGAACCCGCCCGACACGAGCGCGGTGCGCACCCCGTGCGTGCGCGAGGTGGCGAGCAATGCGCGCGCCCCCGGCATCAGCCGGATGCGCATCGCTGCCTCATCGAGCACGCTCTCCGGCAATCCCTTCAGCAGCGCCACCCGCTCCGCCAGCGCCGCGGCGAAATCGAGTTCGCCGTTCATCGCGCGCGCGGTGATCGCCGCGACATGGTCGCGCAACCCGAGGAATCCGGCCAGTTCGTCGAGCATCTCGTTTTCGATGATCGTCGATTCGAGATCGGCGACGAGCACCCGCTTGCGCCGGCCTTCGGCCGGCTGCACCAGCACGTCGATTGCCCTGCTGCCGATCGCCCGCCGCGCGGCCTGCTCCGCAGTCGCGGCATCCCCCGCGGCAAGGGCCAGATCGCAGGCGATGCCCGGCGCCAGCCAGTCGGGCATTTCGCTGGAGGGGAGGTCGTCGACAAGGGCCGCAATAATGCCGGGCAGATCGGACTGCGCCCTGGCCGCGGCGATCAGGGTCATGACTACGCGCATTACGTTGGCTCCGCTTCGACAAATTTGCCCGGCCATGTCGTCCGCGGCGAAAGCCGGGACCCATTTCTGGCATGGATACCGGCCTTCGCCGGTATGACAACACCATGAGTGATCGAACAGATCTGCCGCCCGTTCTCGTGATCGCCGGGCCGACCGCGAGCGGCAAGTCGGCGCTGGCGCTCGACCTGGCGGCGGCGTATGGCGGCACGATCATCAACGCCGACGCGCTGCAGGTCTATCGCGACCTGCTGACCCTCAGCGCGCGGCCGGACGCGGCGGCGCTGGCGCGGGTCCCACACCTTCTCTACGGCTGTCTCGATGCCGCCGAACGCGGCTCGGCCGGAAAATGGCGCGCAATGGCGCTGGTCGCGATCGAGGCCGCGCTCGCAGCCGGGCGGCCGCCGATCGTCGTTGGCGGCACCGGGCTCTATCTGCGCGCCCTGCAGGACGGGCTTGCGGCGATCCCGCCGGTTCCGCCGGCGTTCCGCGCCGAGGCGGCGGAGTCGTACCGCGCGCTCGGTGGCCCCGTTTTTCGCGAGCTTCTGGCCACGCTTGACCCGGTGTCGGCCGAACGCCTTGAGGTGGGCGACCGCCAGCGGCTGGTCCGCGCTTACGAGGTCGTGCGGGCGACCGGCATTTCGATCCTCGGCTGGCAGCAGGGCAGGGGGGAACCCGCCCCGTACCGCTTCGCCAAAATCCTGATCATGCCGCCGCGCGAGGCGCTCTATGCCGCGATCGACGCGCGGTTTCGCGCGATGATCGCGGCCGGCGGCCTCGCCGAGGCGGCGGCCCTGATGGCGCGCGGCCTCGACCCGGAATTGCCCGCGATGAAGGCGGTCGGGATGTCCGAGCTGATGCGCCACCTGCGCGGCGAGATCGGCCTCGACGAGGCGATCCTCCTGGCGCAGCGCGCCACCCGCCGCTATGCCAAGCGCCAGACGACCTGGTTCCGGCATCAGTTCGCGCCCGACCTGCGACTCGATGCGCAATTTTCGGAAAGTTTGCTGCAGTGCTCCCGTCATTTTGTTGATCGTTTCCTGTTGACCCCCGAAGCCCGGCTGACTAGGGTGCCGCTCCCCGGACCGGCCTGATGTCGGGCCGCGGGGGCGGATTCACGTTGTTCACGAGGGTGGTCATGTCGGCCGAGCCGATCAGCGGGGCGGATATCGTCATCAGGGCGCTCGTCGATGAGGGCGTCGATGTCGTATTTGGCTATCCCGGCGGTGCGGTCCTGCCGATCTACGATTCGCTGTTCAAGCAGAATGCGCTGCGCCACATCCTGGTGCGCCAGGAAGGGGGGGCGGTGCATGCCGCCGAAGGCTATGCCCGCTCGACCGGAAGGGTCGGGGTGGTGCTGGTGACAAGCGGCCCGGGCGCCACCAACGCCGTCACCGGCCTGACCGATGCGCTGATGGATTCAGTGCCGGTCGTCTGCCTGACCGGGCAGGTGCCGACCCACCTGATCGGCAACGACGCCTTCCAGGAAGCCGACACTACCGGCATCACCCGGCCGTGCACCAAGCACAATTACCTCGTCAAGGACGTAGCCGACCTCGCGCGGGTGCTGCACGAGGCATTTTACGTCGCGAGGAGCGGCCGGCCGGGGCCGGTCGTCGTCGATCTGCCGAAGGACGTGCTGTTCGCGACGACCCGATACGCCTCTATCGGACCGGTGCAGCACAAGAGCTACCGCCCGCAACTCGCGGCCGACCCGGCACGGGTCGCGGAGGCGGCGGCGCTGCTCGCCGAGGCGAGGCGGCCGCTGTTCTACGGCGGCGGCGGCCTCGTCAATTCCGGGCCGCAGGCGTGCACCCGCTTTGCCGAGTTGGTGCGCCTCAGCGATGCGCCGTGCACGCTGACCCTGATGGGGCTTGGCGCGTTCCCGGCCAGCGACCCGCATTTCCTCGGCATGGTCGGCATGCACGGCACCTATGAAGCCAACATGGCGATGCACGATTGCGACCTGATGGTCGCGGTCGGCTCCCGCTTCGACGACCGGGTGACCGGCCGGCTCAACGCCTTCGCGCCGAATTCGAAGAAAATCCACATCGACATCGACCCGTCCTCGATCAACAAGAACGTGCGGATCGATGTGCCGCTGCTCGGCGATTGCGGGACCGTGGTCGGCGAGCTTCTGACGGCATTGCGGCGGGGTCCGCCGCGGCCGGAGGCCGGCGCCGCGCGCCAGGGATGGTGGCGGCAGATCGAGGCGTGGCGGGCCCGCGACTGCCTGCGCTACGACAAATCGCGCCGCGACATCATCAAGCCGCAATACGCGCTGGAGCGGCTCTACGCGCTGACCAGCGGGCGCGACCCCTACATCACGACCGAGGTCGGCCAGCACCAGATGTGGGCGGCCCAGTTCTTCAAGTTCGAAGAGCCCAACCACTGGATGACTTCGGGCGGCCTCGGCACGATGGGCTACGGGCTGCCCGCGGCGGTTGGCGTGCAGGTGGCGCACCCCGAGGCGCTGGTCATCGACATCGCCGGCGAAGCCTCGATCCTGATGAACATCCAGGAAATGTCGACAATCGCCCAGTACCGGCTGCCGGTGAAGGCATTCATCCTCAACAACCAGTATATGGGGATGGTGCGGCAGTGGCAGGAACTGATGCATGGCGGCCGCTATTCCGAAAGCTATACCGCGGCATTGCCGGATTTCGTCAAGCTGGCCGACGCCTTCGGCGCGGTCGGCAGGCGGGTCGAGCGGCCGGATGAATTGGACGACGCGATCCGCGAGATGATCGAGACGCCGGGGCCTGTGATCCTCGATGTCGCGGTCGATCAGGCCGAGAACTGCTTCCCGATGATCCCCTCGGGCGCCGCTCACAACGAGATGCTGCTCGGCCCTGCCGACAAGGCCGAACAGCCGGTCTCGGAAGAGGGCATGGTGCTGGTGTGAGCAAAGGCGTCATTGACGGTTCCTCCCCCGCGCAGGGGGGGAGAGGGACCATGCGAGGCATGGTGGAGGGGGCAATGGCCGAATTCCCGCGCACGGCGGTGGCCCCCTCCGGCTCACTGCGTCCGCCACCTCCCCCGCGATGCGGGGGAGGATCTCGGTAGACCGCCGTGCAGACCGACCCCATCGAGCGCCACACGATGGCCGTGCTGGTCGACAACGAGCCGGGCATCCTGGCGCGCGTCGTCGGGCTGTTTTCCGGGCGCGGCTACAACATCGACAGCCTGACCGTCGCCGAGATCGACCGCGCCCAAAACCTGTCGCGGATCACGATCGTCACCTCCGGCACCCGCATGATCATCGAGCAGATCAAGGCGCAGCTGTCGCGCCTCGTGCCGGTGCGCAAGGTGCACGACCTGACCGACGAAGGGGCGTTTGTCGAGCGCGAGATGGCGCTGATCAAGGTGGCGGGCAGGGGGGAGTCTCGCATAGAATCATTGCGCCTCGCCGATATCTTCCGCGCCCGCGTCGTCGACTCGACCAACGAGAGCTTCGTCTTCGAGATGACCGGGTCGAGCGAGAAATTGAACGCATTTATCGCGCTGATGGAGCCGCTCGGCCTCGCCGAGGTGTCGCGCACCGGCGCGGTCGCGATCGCCCGCGGCGCGGCGCGGTTCTGAATTTCTGGTATTCACCACGGAGACACGGAGAACACGAAGGCGCCCAAATTGCCATCAAACCTCCGTGCTCTCCGTGTCTCCGTGGTTCAACATGGGAGACTTTAGATGCGCGTTTACTACGACCGCGACGCCGATGTGAACCTTGTCAAGTCGAAGAAGGTCGCGGTCATCGGCTATGGCAGCCAGGGCCACGCTCACGCCAACAATCTGCGTGACAGCGGGGTGAAGGACGTCGTTGTTGCGCTGCGGCCGAATTCGCCGTCGGCGCAGAAGGCGGAGAACGCCGGCTTCAAGGTGATGGGCAATGCGGAGGCCGCGAAATGGGCCGATATCGTCATGGTCCTGGCGCCCGATGAGTTGCAGGCGGCGCTCTACAACACCGAACTCAAGCCGAACATGCGCGAGGGCACCGCGCTCGCGGTGGCGCACGGCCTCAGCATCCATTTCCGCCTGATCGAACCGCGCCCCGACATGGACGTGTTCATGATCGCACCGAAGGGGCCTGGCCACACGGTGCGCTCGGAATACCTGCGCGGCGGCGGCGTGCCGTGCCTTGTCGCGGTCGATCAGAACCCGAGCGGCAACGCGCTCGAAATCGCGCTCAGCTACGCCTCGGCGATCGGCGGCGGGCGCGCCGGGGTCATCGAGACGACGTTCCGCGAGGAATGCGAGACCGATTTGTTTGGCGAGCAGTCGGTATTGTGCGGCGGGCTGACCTCGCTGATCCTTGCTGGCTTCGAGACCCTGGTCGAGGCCGGCTACGCACCCGAAATGGCTTATTTCGAGTGCTGCCACGAGGTCAAACTGATCGTCGATCTGATTTACGAGGGTGGCATCGCCAACATGCGCTATTCGGTCTCGAACACGGCCGAGTACGGCGACTACTCGCGCGGCCCCAGGATCATCGACGAGCATGTGCGGGCCGAGATGAAACGCGTTCTGGCCGAAATCCAGTCGGGCCGGTTCGCGCGCGAATGGGTGCTCGAAAACAATGCCGGTCAGCCGAGCTTCAAGGCGCTACGTCGGCGCGCCGCTGAACACCCGATCGAGGAGGTAGGCGGACAGCTGCGCGCGATGATGCCGTGGATCAAGCAGAACGCGCTGGTCGACAAGAGCAAGAACTGACCCGGATCAGGGTTTGTTCGGCCGGGCGGCGCC
>DASUKH010000008.1:0-3072 GCA_036278835.1 Allostellaceae bacterium | reverse complement strand
TCTCGCGCCGAGCCTCGCCTACGAAGCCGGGCACATCCCCGGCGCGTGGTTCGCGGTGCGCGCGCGGCTGCCCGAGAGCCTCGGCCGGGTGCCGAAGCGGCGGGTCTTGGTGCTGACCTCGCCCGACGCGCGGCTCGCCCGCCTCGCCGTCGCCGATCTCGCCGGGGGCGCCGCCGGGTTCGGCGAAATCAAGGTGCTGGCCGGCGGTACCGAGGCGTGGCGGGCGGCCGGGCTGCCGCTCAAGGGCGATCGCGAGGCGATGGCCGATACCCCCGACGATTGCTGGCGCCGAGCCTAT
The DNA here is from genome assembly GCA_036278835.1 of Allostellaceae bacterium. GTDB lineage: Bacteria > Pseudomonadota > Alphaproteobacteria > ATCC43930 > CGMCC-115725 > DATARH01. The sequence goes on along the minus strand of DASUKH010000008.1, from coordinate 2,774 downwards.
GATCCCTACGCGCTGCCCGGTGCGCGCGAGCGCTATCTCAAATGGGAGATCGAGCTGGTGCACCAGATCGAGCGGGAAGGCGATACCGGCTTCCGCGTTCCCGCCGCGGCGACCGGGAACTGACCCTATCCGCGCGGGAACAGCCGCGCCTCGACGAGGGCGCAGGCGATGTGCGCGGCGGTGAGGTGCAGTTGCTGCACGATCGGGGTCTCGTCGGAGGGCGCGAGCAGGCACAGATCGCAGAGCACCGACAGTTCGCCGCCCGATCTGCCGGTCAGCCCGATCGCAAAGATGCCGGCGCGCCGCGCCGCCGCGACGGCGGCACAAATATTGCGCGACAGTCCCGAGGTAGAGAGGGCGAGCAGGATGTCGCCGGCGCGGCCGAGGCCCAGAACCTGGCGCACGAAGACCTGCTCGAAGCCGTAATCGTTGCCGATCGCGGTCAGCACAGACCCGTCCGCCGTCAGCGCGATGGCGGGGAGCGGCGCGCGGTCATACGCGAGCCGCGACAGGAACTCGCCGGCAATGTGCTGCGCGTCGGCGGCGCTGCCACCATTGCCGGCGACCAACAGCTTGTTGCCGCCATCGAGCGCATCGGCGATTCGCCCGGCAATCTGCGCCACCATCGCGACGAACGCCGGATCGGCAATCGCCGCGCTCAATGCCGCGCGCGATCGTTCGAGATAGGCGGCGACCGCGGCGGCATCGTCCGGGCGGTCCACCGCGGCCAACGCGCTAGGCCTGCGCGCGCGCCCGCTGGCGGCGGCGCTTGGCCCGCAATTTGGCGCGCAGCCGCGCCGTCGGAGAGGGGCGGCGCTTTCGCACGTGCTTCATCGCATTCATTCCCTGTCAAATTGCCGCTACGCGCCGAGGGGAAGAGGCTCAGGGGGTGGCGCCGTCCTGGCGTCACCCCCGAACCGTTTGGCTCCCCGGGCCGGATTCGAACCAGCGACCCAGCGGTTAACAGCCGCTTGCTCTACCACTGAGCTACCGGGGATCAGGGCCTGACGTCGGCTGCGGCGCCGGCTGGAGGCCGGAAGCGGAATCGAACCGCTGTACGAGGATTTGCAGTCCTCTGCATAGCCACTCTGCCATCCGGCCGTGCAATGAGGTAGCGGCCTCCGCCCTGCGACCGACAGCGGGGCCGGCGACGCCCCGCTTCGCCGCAAAGTAGGCTGCGGGGCGGCGGTGTCAAGCCTTGCGGCGTCGTCACGCTGTTCCACGATGCCGAAGCGGCTATATTCCATGGGTCAGGAGAACCTGCCCGGAGGAGAGAGATGGCCGGTATCGTCGCCGCAGTCAGCCGCAGCCCGAGCCACACGATGAGCAAGCCGACGACCGGCCATATCCGCCTTGTCGCCGGTCTCGGCGTCGAAGACGACGCGCACCAGGGCGTCACGGTCAAGCATCGCTCGCGCGTCGCCAAAAACCCGCTCGCGCCCAATCTGCGCCAGGTCCACCTGATCCATGCCGAACTGTTCGAGGAATTGCGCGCAGGCGGGTTCGATGTCGCGGCCGGGCTGATGGGCGAGAACGTGACCACCAGCGGGGTCGACCTGCTCGGGCTGCCGACCGGGACCCGCCTGCGCCTCGGCGGCGAGGCGGTCGTCGAGGTGACCGGGCTGCGCAACCCCTGCCATCAGCTGAACAAAATCCAGCCCGGCCTGATGGAGGCGACCCTCGACCGCGATGCCGACGGCAATCTGGTGCGCAAGGCCGGCATCATGGCGATCGTCATAACCGGCGGCGAGGTGCACGAGGGCGACCCGATCGGCATCGACCTGCCGTCGCCGCCGCATTCCCCGCTGGTGCCGGTGTGACGGGTCCGGGTCAGAACAGCGCCGAGCCGATAATCAGCCCGAGTACCAATAGGATCACGAAGATCGCGATGAAAATGAAGAACAGGATTTTCGCGATCGTCGCGGCGGCCGCGGCAATGCCCGTGAACCCGAAAATTCCGGCAATGATCGCGATGATGAGAAAGAACAGCGCCCATTTCAGCACAAACCGCCTCCATCAGGAGTTTCGCCGATAAACATTGGCGAGTGCCGAAAGATTGCGCCGCGGCACGGACGCGACCCGTGGACCCGGAATTTTTGAATACCGTCGTCGCGGCGAAGGCCGGGACCCATCTGTCCCGCTGGGCTGACGGCTAGAGCAGGGTCCGTTCAAACGGAATCGATGGTCTCCTTGGCCGGGCTTGACCCGGCCATCCACGTCTTTTCGGGCCGCCGAAGACGTGGACCCGCGGATCAAGTCCGCGGGCGGGGAACATTTAATGATCGGACTTGATCGGATACCGCTCTAAATCCGCCTGTTTCCATCGCCTTCCACATCAATAATCACGGCCCCATTTAGCCAAACCATGCTGCCTAGCCCATGCGATCGCCTCATTCAGGATTGTGACAAGCTTTGGCGAATGCCTCTTCACCGGTGACGCAATCGCCATATTGATCATTCCCCCAAAATAGCATCCGTACCGGAATCGTGCAGCGCCACTTCATCGCCGACGAGGGACCCCGATCGTTGTTTCAATGATGAAAATGCGCGCGATAATAGGCGACGAGCCCGTCTTTCGCGATCGTGGTGCAAATGTGCCAGTTCGTATCGCGGCAAGAAACGATCGGGCCGAGTATTGAGATCCGATAAAGAAACCATTCTAGGTGCGAGCCAATCACGCTGAGAACGGCGGCTCCGCTGAACAGCCAGCGCGCCCGGCGGCTCGGCGCTGCGGCAACGAGTGCGAAGCCCGCAAAGCCGCAAAGCTCCAGAAA
>DASUKH010000007.1:0-3291 GCA_036278835.1 Allostellaceae bacterium | reverse complement strand
CGGAAATCTTGCCCTTGCCGCCGAACAGGATGGCGACCACGGCGATGACCACCAGCCAGTGCCAAATACTGAGACCACCCATCGCCTACCTCATGGGGGCTGCCCGGAACGCCGAGTTGGCGCAGACCGGACCGCCGATTGTCAAGGCCAAACGCGGCCCGATTGGGGAAGTGGCGCGATCGGCCGCGGATGTCAACCGCTTGCAGCATAAGGCGGCGCTCCGGCCTCGCGGGAGTGGCAAGAGCGGCGCTGCGATGGTAGCCTTCGCACATGCGAAAGACGTTCCTTGCGGCCGCGCTCGTCGCGCCCGCAGCGGTGATCGGGGCGCTCGCCGCCTCCGATCCCGGGCGGCCACCTGCAGCGCCACCCGCCGAAATCGTGGCCGTGGCCTATGCCCACGTTCCCGACGCGCCGGCCACGGTGCCGGCGGCGGCGCACTCCGCGGCAGCCCTGCCGACGATCGCGGTGCAGCCGCTCGTCGTCCATGCCGCGCCGAGCGATGCCGATTCGCGCCCGGCGCAGCCCTATACCGTCGTGCCGTTGAAGCGCGCGCTCGCCGAGCGGTCGCTGCCGCGCCCGGCGCCGCGGCGGCCGCGCCGCATCGGCCCGGCCGCGCTCGAATCGGGGCGGGCTTTGGTCGGGCCGGCTACCGAAGCGGGCGGCACGGCGCTCCAGGTCGATGGCCGTCGCGTTCGCCTCTTCGGCATCAGGCTTGAGCCACGCGACAACGGCACCGCGGCCCGCGCGGCGCTGGCGCGCCATTTGGCGGCGGCGCCCGCGGTCACCTGCGATGCGCCGTCAGGCCAGCCGGGGCGCCCCGAATTCGTGTGCCACGACCGCGCCGGCGTCGATCTCGGCCAGATGCTGGTGCGCCAAGGCTGGGCGGTCGCCGACCGCACGCGCAGCTATCAGTATGTGGGCGACGAGGAGCGCGCCCGCACCCGCCGCGCCGGACTCTGGGCGAAACGCTAAGCAGCGATTCGGAGGTTAGCACACGGATGGGTGCCCCGCTCGGTGTTGAGGCTGGCCACGGCAACATGGATGGCACGGTCGAGATGATCGACATCGCGAAAGGTCTGATGCGCGAGGAAGTGTCGCTTGAGGTCACGCCAGCTATTCTCGATGTCGTTGAGTTCCGGGGCGTATTTCGGCAGCCATTCGATGGTGAACCACGGCCGGGCTGCGAGAGCGGCGCGCGAGAGTTTGCTGGTGTGAATGGGGCCGTTGTCGAGAACAAGCACGACCGGCTTCGTCGTCCGGCCGGGGCACGGTCCGTAAAGCTCGTCGAGCCGGGTCAGGAGCGCGATGAAATCCGTGCTTCTCTTGGTTCGGCTGGTTTCGACGATGAGCGCGGCGGCGGCGAAGTCGAGAACGCCGATCAGGGCAACTTTGCGGGCCTGCCCCGGCGCCTCGACGCGCAGGTCGGCACCGCGCTTGGCCCAAGCGTGAGCGAGATAGGGGTGTGTGAGCGCCTCGGACTCGTCTTCGAACAACAGCACGATGTCGCCGGCGAGCGCCTGCTGTTTCAGCAATCGAAGCCGCAATCCCGAGCGGTCAACCGCATCGGCGTCTTGCCGCGCCTTCAGCGTGTGCCGCGGTCGCCGCCATCGAAAGCCCCCTTTTTTCGCATCACCACGCTGAGCCGCGACTTGGAGATGCGCTCGCCGGTTCGCGCCTCGATCTCGTCTTGCAGCCGCGGCAAGGTCCAGTTTCGTCGATCGGAGACCGCGCCCGACAGCACCTCCGAGACGACCGCGAGGGCCGCCCGCGCCTTGACCGGCTCCGGCCCCGGTGCCTTGTGGGCGCGCAAGCCGGAAACCCCTTCACAGCCGAACGTCCAGCGCCAATGGCGCACGCTGTCCGGCTTGACCGCGAACGCCTCGGCGATGCGAAAGCTCGACCATCCGTCCAGCGACAGAAGGATCGAGCGTGCCCGATCGGCTTCGCCGCGATCCGACGATGCCGCCAGTGAGCGCAGCTCCTCGCATTGCTCCGCCGTTGCAACCACCTGAGGACGACCCGCCATGACTCCCCCAAAATCTAGTGGCTCTCGCACCAGATTCTGCCATATGTGGGTGATCTAGGGGAATCCTGCTTAGCCCCGGCCTGAGTTCCGGAAGCGGCACAGCGACGACCTTACGTCAGAAGGTCATCGAGACCCGCATGTTCGGGGTTCATCTCTGCGTGCCGGACCGCATCCGCTACGACCGCAGCCGCCTCCGCCGTCCGGTGGGTCCGGCGTGCCGCGGCGACAAGCCAGTCGTAGTGGTCGGCCGACATCAGCACCAGTTCCCGCCGTCCATGCCGTGTGATTTCCACCGGCTCGCGTTGAGCCTGATGCTGGAACTCGCCAAACTTGCGCTGAAACTCCATTGCGGTTGTCTGAGCCATCTGTCCACGAAAGTTAGGGCACGCGTTGTTCGTATAATCTGGATTCTGCAGAGAAGATCAAGCGTCGTGCTTTGCGGTTTGGCTTGATCCGGTTTAACGCCTTGAAAAGGATGGTGCCCAGGGGCGGAATTGAACCACCGACACCGTGATTTTCAGTCACGTGCTCTACCAACTGAGCTACCTGGGCGCCGCGCCGGACGGGCGGAGGCTTATGACAGAAAAGCCGCAGCCTGTCCAGCCTCGGCGGGCGCGGACGGGCTATTCGTCCGTCTCTTCCGCCGGAGCATCGCCAGGACGTTCGGTGGTGGGGATGCGATAGTCGCCTTTAAGCCAGCGGCCGAGATCGATGGTGGCGCAGCGCGCCGAGCAGAAGGGCCGGTGCTTGGCATCGGCAGGCTTGCCGCAGATCGGGCACGGGCGCGCCGCGCGGGGAGCGTTGGCGTCGGTCATGCGCCTTAGATAGGGTCAGTCGAAGCGGATGTCGAAGGTGTCGCGCGCACGGCCGGGCTCGGCGACGATCCCAATCGCCTGGCCGAGCCGGGCTTCGAGTTCCCGCCGCGCGCCGCGCGCCGGGCCGTCGAAGACCGCCGTCACCTCGGGGTGAACGTGGAGAGCGATGGTGCGAAGCGGCCTCGCCGCCGCCTCTCGCGCCAACGCGCGAAGCGCCTCGAGCGCAACCGTCAGCGGCCTCTTGACCATCCCACCTCCGGGCATCCGCTCGAACAGCAGCTCGGGCAGCGGCGCGTGGCGGCGCTTGCGCATCACTTCGAGATGCCCCAGCCGCGTCCAGCCGAGCACGTCACTGTCGCCATCGTCCGCGAGCGCCGCCGCCAGTGCGTCGCGCAGGCGCGCGCGGTCGCCGCGGCGGCGCATGCCGACGAAATCGATGACGATCGGCCC
>DASUKH010000006.1:0-7747 GCA_036278835.1 Allostellaceae bacterium | reverse complement strand
CCTCCGCCGCCGCCCAGTCGAGCGTGCTGCGCATCCACGCTGTTGTCATGCCGAGCGCGGCGGCCGGTTCGAGGTTGCGGGCGATGTCCTCGACCATCAGCGCCCGGCGCGGATCGACCGCATGCCGGCGCAGCAGCAGCTGGTAGCCGGCCAGCGCCGGTTTCGGGTCGAACTCGGCGGCGACGATATCGACGATGCCGCAAAACGCCGGCGTCAGTCCGAGGTGGTCGAGGAGGCGCTCGGCATGCCTCACCGAGCCGTTGGTATGGACGATCTTGCGGCCTGCGAGCCGGCCGATCGCCGCGACCAATGCCGGATCGGGTGGCACGCAGGCAAGGTCGATCTCGTGGACGAAGGCGAGAAAATCGTGCGGATCGATGCGGTTCTCCAGCATCAGCCCGCGCAACGTCGTGCCGTGCTCGAGGAAATAGGCGCGCCGCCGCTCCGCCGCCGCTTCCGGCGACAGCGAGAACCTGTCGCAGATGTAGCGGTTCATGCGCGCCTGCACCTGCTCGAACAGCCGGCAGGAGGCGGGGTAGAGGGTGTTGTCGAGATCGAAAATCCAAGTCTCGACCTCGCCCAACGGGCAACCCTCGCGCCGCGTCACATAGCTCAGGGCCGCCGCCCCTCGTGATGCAGGATCGCTGTCAGAAGCACGGTGCAACCTCGGCCATAAAGCGGGCCATCTCGTCGCGCACCTGCGCGTGCGGCTTCAGGCCCACATTGACGTAAAGGATAATTTCGGCAACCCCGGCCGCCTCGGCCTTTTTCAAGGTGTCGACGATCTGCGCCGGCGGGCCGAGCAGCACCGCATTGTCGCTTAGATCCTCCGGCCGCACATTGGTGATGCGCTCGACGATCTCGACGAAGTAGCGATAGCTCGGCGGCGCGGTCGCCGGGTCGCCGGGAAAGGCCGCACTGGCGCATTCCTTGTAATAGCGGATCTGGCGGGCGCGGGCCGCCTGCTCCGCCTCCGGCGTATCGGCGAAATGCAGGAAATAGCTGCACATCAGCCGCCCCGGCGGCCGGCCGTGGCGGGCGCACGCCTCATCGTAGATTTCCCGGACCTGGCGCAGCCCGCCGAACGTCATTGCCGCGGCGAACGGCGCGACGATCAGGTTGCAGCCGAGCCGCGCCGCCAATTCGATCGAGGGGCGCGAGAACGAGGCAACATAGGACGGGATGGGCCGCTGCACCGGCCGCGGGGTGATCGCCACGTCGGCGAACCGGTAATGCCGGCCGCGATGCGAGATCGGCGCGTCGCTCGTCCACAGAAGCTGGACCACCTCCATACCCTCTTCGAAAATGCCCTGGTTGTCCTCGAACGAAATGGCGAACGGTCCGTATTCGCGCCGGTCGTACCCGCGCCCGGCGGCGAAATCGACCCGCCCGCCGGACAAGAGGTCGAGCGTCGCCCATTGCTCGGCGACCCGGATCGGGTGATGCAGCGGCAGCACCGTAATCGCCGGCGCGAGGCGGATGCGGCTGGTGCGGGCGGCCACCTGCGCCAGCACCAGATCGGGGCAGGAGAGGACGCCGAGCGTGCTGAAATGGTGTTCGCCGATCCACGCCGAGTGCAGCCCAACCTCCTCGGCATAGACCGCCTCGTCGAGAATATCGGCGATCAGCTGGTTGGCGCTGCGCCGGTTGTCGCGGTAGTGGTTATCGCTCAGCGTGAAATAGCCGAATTTCATATTCCGCTCCGCAACCGGCGTCCGCGCCTCCCGTCAACCTAACCCAGCTCGGATGAAACCGCTGCCGCTATCGGGCAGGGCGGGCGCGCTGGAGGTTTTGGAGGCCGGCGTTAATCGTCTAGACTGCCGGTTATCACGAGTACCGGGTGCGCGTCCGCAACGGGAGCCGGGCGCGGGGGCAGGGGGCGCTATGTCGAGATTCTGGCCGGTCGCCGTCATGCTGGCGATGCTGACGGCCGCCGCCGCGGCGCACGCGGCCGACAAGATCGTGCTGCAATTATCGGGGCCGCCGAGCTTCGAGTTTGCCGGCTACTATGCGGCGCTATGGCAGGGCTTTTATCGCGATGCCGGCCTCGACGTCGCGATCGAATCCGGAATTGGCAAGGACGGAGCGCCGATCGACCCGGTACGCGCGGTCACCGACGGATATGCCCGGTTCGGCATCGGCGGGGCGGAACTGGTGGTGCGCGCCGCGCAGGGGCTGCCGCTCACCTTGCTGGCGCCGATCTTCCAGCATAGCGGCGCGATGATCTATTACCGCGCCGACCGCGATTTCGCCTCGCCCGGCACCCTCGCGAAAGCGAAGCTCGGCCGGCTGCCGGCCGGCACCAGTCTGGAGATCGAGGCGGCAACCGCGCTGAAGGCCGAGGGTCTCGACCCGGACAAGCTGGATTCGCTGCCGGTCGCCCCCGGCCACACACTTGACGCGCTGGCCGACGGCAAGGTCGATGCGGCGCCGGGGTCGGCCTGGTTGGTGCCTTACCTGGCCGCCAGGCGCGGCATCGCGCTCAAATCGATCAATCCGGCTGATTACCGGGCCGCGTTCTATGGCGACACGCTGTTCGCGGTGCGCCATTTCGTCGAGCGCGAGCCGCAGACCGTGCGCGCCTTTCGCGCCGCCTCGCTGAAGGGCTGGGATTACGCGCTCAAGCACCCGGACGCTGTCGTCAAGCGGCTGGCCGCCGATCTGCCGCCACCGCCCGGCATCGACGACCCGGCCGGCTTTGCGCATTATCAGGCCGATCTCGCGCGGAAGCTGGCCGACTGGCCGCAAATCGCGCTTGGTCACAGCAATCCCGAGCGCTGGGCCCACATCGAGTCGAGCATCGCCGCCGCCGGCGCGCTGGTGCAGACTGCCGACAGCGACCGGTTCGTTTACGATCCCGACGCCGCGGCGCGCAGCCGCACCGATCTGCGAGTCTTCGCGATCCTGGGCGGCACCCTGATCGTCGGCCTCGCGGTGCTGGCCGCTTTGTGGCACCGCGGGCGGCGCCGGCCGGCAGCAGCGTCGATACCGATATCGGCGACTGTCGACGAATCGGGATCGTCGCCGCCGGATCTCCCCGAAACCGACCTCAATGCGCTGCTGACAAGGCTTGAGCGCTCATTGCGGCGGCAATTGCCGCGCCCGGTCGGCTTCCGCCTGTCGCTGTTGCCGGAACTTTGGCGCTGTCGCGCCGAACCGCGCGTGGTGCGCCGGCTGGTGTCCGATCTCGCGGCCGCCGCCGGCGGCGGCCTCAAGGCGGAGGGCGCCGAGCTGATCGTCGGGACTCGCAATATCGCGTTCGATGCCGCGGCGGCAGCCGAAATGCCGGGGGCCGAACCCGGCGAGTGGGCGCGCATCACGGTGCGCGACAACGGCGCCGGCCTGTCCGACGGAGCGCTCGCCCGCGTATTCGACCCGTTGACGACGTCGTCTCCGGCCGCGGCGCTCGCCGCCAGGGAGATGCGCGAAGCCGGCGGTTTCGCCCGGGTCGAGAGTGCCGAGGGCATCGGCACGGCAATCCATCTCTATTTCCCGCGCCTTGCCGCGTCCGGTGAAAAGCGCGCCGCCGCGGCTGCCGAATAGGGGATCGCGCCGGCTTCCGGTTTGCCGCGCCGTGATGTAAAACCCGTTAACATGAGCTGGTCGAGACAGGGCGGTGGCGGCGAGCGGCGCGGCTATCATCACGGCAATCTGCGCGAAGCGCTGATCCGCGCCGCGCTCGACCTGATCAACCAGAAGGGGCCGTTTGGCTTTACCTTCGCCGACGCGGCGCGGTGGGCCGGGGTCAGTTCGGCGGCGCCCTACCGGCATTTCCGCGACCGCGAGGCGCTGTTGGCCGATGTCGCGCGGCGCGGCTTCGAGCTGTTCGAGACGGCGCTGGCGCGGGCGTGGGACCAGGGTCGCCCCGATCCGTACCGCGCCTTCGAGAATATCGGACGCGCCTACCTTGCCTTCGCGCGCAACGAGCCGGCCTATTATTCGGCGATGTTCGAAGCCGCCATACCGCTCGATGCCGATGCCGGCTTGCGCGACGCGGCGGGCCGCGCGTTCGAGGTCTTGCGGCACGCCTCGGAGACCCTGTGCGCCCGCGCGCCGGCCGAGCGGCGGCCGCCGGCGATGATGATGAGCCTGCATGTGTGGGCGTTGTCGCACGGCATCGCCGCGCTGTTCGCGCGCCCCGATGCCGGCCGCCGGCCGCTGCCGATGGCGCCCGAGGAACTGCTCGAAGCCGGGATGTTGATCTATCTGCGCGGCCTGGGGCTGATTGCCGGGCCGGCCGTTTCGACGAGCTGATTCGCCGGTCGCCTTGACAGGCGGTCGCCGGCGGCTATGTTAATGTGATATACATTCACATGAGGGCGTCGCCATGCACCCTGTGATGTGGCTGGACGATATGGGCCGGCCGGCCTGGATCGCGCTGATGATCGTCAGCTTTATCGTGTTCTGGCCGGCCGGGTTCGTGGTTCTCGGATTTCTGATTGGGAGCGGACGAATGATGGGATGCTGGACGGCCAATCGGGGCGAGCGTTGGCAGGCGCGCATGGATCGCATGCAGCGGCGGATGCAGGAGCGGGCGGCGCGCTGGTGCGGCGGCGCGGGCGCGACGAGCGGCAACTGGGCATTCGACGAGTATCGCGCCGAGACGTTGCGCCGGCTTGAAGAGGAGCAGCGCGAGTTCAAGGCCTATCTCGACCGGCTGCGCCACGCCAAGGACAAGGCCGAGTTCGACCAGTTCATGGCCGAGATGCGCCGCCGCTCCGAGGGCGGCGGCCCGGAGCCGCAGCCGCAGGTCTGATCGGCGGCCCTACCCAACCAAAGCGCCTACCGCTTCGCCCGAACCCTCCCCGATCGCGGGGAGGGTTCGTTCTATCCGCGCAGCCCGAGGACGATCGCGGCGGCGGCCCCGAAGGCGCCGCAATAGAGCGCGAACGGCACCAGCGCGTCGTCGAAATTGTGGCGCCGGAAATAGCGCATCAGAAATGCGATGCTGGCGAACGCGGTGATCCCGGCGACGATGCCGGCGGCGACCACCGTGGCGGTGATGCCGTGGCCCGGCAACGCGTGCAGCTTCGGGATTTCGAGCACCGCCGCGCCGGCGATGATCGGGGTGGCGATCAGAAACGAGAAATGCGCCGCCTCGCTGTGGTGCAGCCCGGCAAACAGCCCGCCGACCATCGCCGCGCCGGAACGCGAGATGCCGGGGATGAAGGCGGCGCATTGCCAGCAGCCGATCGCCAGCGCGCTCCGCCAATCGAGCGCGCGCGCCGGCTCTTCGCCGCCGTCCTCGCCGCTGTCGCCGGCCCGCCGGCGCATGCGGTCGCCGAACAGCAGCAGCAGCCCGTTGGCGATCAGAAAGAGGGCGGCGATGAAGGGCGACGCAAACAGGCCGCGCACGAATTTTTCGGCGACAAACCCGATCGCCACCGCCGGCAGCGTCGCGATGACGATCAGCCCGAGCAGCCGCCGCGCCTCCGCTGCCGCGCGGCTGCCGCGCCGGCGGAAGCCGAAGATTCCTTCCGCGACGAACAGCCAGTCCCGCCAGAAATAGAGCAGCAAGGCCAGCGCGGTGCCGACATGCAGCACCACCACGAACGGGAGAAAGCCGGCCGAGTGCTGGTCGATCGACCAGCCGAGCAGCGACGGCACCACGACCGCGTGGCCGAGGCTCGAAATCGGGAACAGCTCGGTGATCCCTTGCAGAATGGCAAGGGCGAAAGCGTCGACGGTGTCCATGGGGCTCCGCTGGCGTTCTGCCGGCAATCGCCGTTGCCGGGCGGCGATTCATAAACCAACGGCCGGGTGCCTTCCATCGCTACGGTACCCGGTCGGCTTCGCGCGACGGAGATCGAATCCATCGCTCGGGGCACAGCGCCGCCGCGGTCAGGGCCGCGATCGCGGCGAGCAGCGCCCGGGCGTTCCAGACTGCGGCCATGGCGCCCAGCGCGGCGCCGCAGGCGTAAAACACCAGCACCGCGACGATCATCAGCTCGTACCGGCGGAAATGCCTTGTGACCGGCTTGTCGCCGGTTGCGATGAGTTCGCCCAGCCGCTGCATGTTGCCGGTGACGAACGCGACGTTGACCGAGACGATGCCGTGCGTCGCCGTCTCATTCTGCATCGCCATAACTGCCGCCAGCAGCGGGATCGCGGCGCCGGCGACGTGGCCTGTCGCCGCCGGGATCATCAGGAGCGCCGCGAGCAGCAGCACCGCCCGCACCGACACCTTCGCCCGCAGGAGCAGCCGCGCCGGTATGATCCCGGCGATAAAGGCGCACACAATGGCGACGATCCAAAGCGCCCTCGGCCAATCGCCGCGCGCTGCGGCGAGCCCGATATCGACGAGGTTGCCGGTCATGTTCGCGGCAAATGCGCGGCCCAGCCGCAAGTAACAAATGGCATCGACATAGCCGGCGATGCCGGCCAGGAACCCGGCCCACAGCACGATTGCTTCCTCCTCGCAAAAGGGGAACGACCGAGCGAGCCGCCTCGCACCCTGCCGGCCAAAGGTGGGTTGACGCGGGGTGCGAACTAAAATAGAACGATTGCCGAGTTTTTGGTTTGTTCCGTGACGTTACCGGTTACGTCCGGCAGGGAGACATTCATGCTGACCAGGAAGCAGCACGAATTGCTGATGTTCATAAACCAGCGGCTTGCCGCGACCGGGGTCGCCCCGTCCTTCGACGAGATGAAAGACGCGCTCAACCTGCGCTCCAAATCGGGGATTCACCGGCTGATCAGCGGCCTTGAGGAGCGCGGTTTCATCCGCCGCCTGCCGCATCGCGCCCGCGCGCTCGAAGTGACCCGGCTGCCGGAGGAGAGCGCGGCGCCCGCGGCGATCGCGTCCAACGGCGCCGGCGCGCGCAGCCGGTTTTCGCCGACCGTGATTCGCGGCGACTTCGCCGCCGTGCTGCCGGGCACGCCGGTGGCGCCCGATACCCAGGCGGTCGATCTGCCGCTCTACGGCCGAATCGCCGCCGGCACCCCGATCGAAGCCTTGCGCGACCAGAGCAACACGATCGGAGTCCCCGGCAGCCTGATCGGCCGCGGTGAGCACTACGCGTTGGAAATCGCCGGCGACAGCATGGTCGAGGCCGGCATCCTCGATGGCGATACCGTGATTATCCAACGTTGCGATACGGCGGAAAACGGCGCGATCGTCGTCGCCCTGGTGGACGCGGTCGAGGTCACGCTGAAGCGGCTGCGCCAGCGTGGCGCCTCGATCGCCCTCGAGCCGGCCAACAAGGCGTACGAGACGCGCATCTTCGGACCCGACCGGGTCAAGGTGCAAGGGCGGCTGGTCGGGCTGTTGCGACGCTACTGAGGGCGCGGCGGTTGGGCGCCGCGATGGTGCGAATCGGGCCATCGGCCAAGGCGGCGGTCGACCCGGCGATCGACGCGGCACTCCTCGAAAAATGGGCGCTGTCCTATCTCGGCCGCTATGCCAGTTCGGCAGAGATGCTGCGCCGTGTTCTGCATCGCCGGGCATGGCGGCGCGGCGGCGAGCCGGCCGCACGCGGCGCCGGCCCGGCAATCGATGCTCTTCTTGGGCGCTATCGCGCCGCCGGGCTGATCGACGATGCCGCCTACGCCGCCCGGCGGGCGCAAATGGAAGCGGCGCGCGGCCGGCCGCTCGGCCGGATCGGGGCAGCGCTCGCCGCGAAGGGGGTCATGGCCGAGGATGCCGACGCGGCATTGCGCGGGTTGCGCGATGAAGCCGGCGATCCCGACCTCGCGGCCGCCGCCGAATTCGCCCGGCGGCGGCGGATCGGCCCGTTTCGCACCGGGC
>DASUKH010000005.1:0-4567 GCA_036278835.1 Allostellaceae bacterium | reverse complement strand
TTCTGCGCTGGCCGGACAATGCCCGCGTCGCGCTGGCGGTCATCGTCAACCTCGAGCATTGGGACTGGCAGGTGCCGGCCGGGACGCCGTTGGCGGTCAGCCCTTTGGGCGGGCCGGAGGGGCTGTGGACCGGGAACCAGCCGCAATTCCCCGACATCGGCGGCTCGGGCAACCATGAATACGGCAACCGGGTCGGCGTCTTTCGCGTCCTCTCGCTGCTCGACAAATACGGCATCACGCCGACTCTGGCTCTCGACAAGGCGGTCGCCGACCACTACCCGATCCTGGTCGGCGAGGGGCTAAGGCGCGGCGCCGAGTTCGTCGCGCACGGGCTGTCGCGCCGCCGCTTGATCCATACCGGCATGTCGAAGGATGAGGAGCGCGCCTATATCCGCGCCTCGATCGAGGGGGTGGAACGCGCGACCGGGACACGCCCGATCGGCTGGTCCGGACCGGATTTCCAGGAGACGCCAAACACGCCGGACCTGCTCGCCGCGGAGGGGATCCGCTATGTCTGCGACTGGGGCAACGACGAGCAACCCTACCGGATGACGCCGAAAAGCGGCGAACTCTATTCGCTCGGGGTCAACGCCTATCTTGACGACAACTACATCCATCTTCACGGCCGCCGCACGATCGACGAAACAAACCTGCTTTGGCGCGAGTGGTTCGACGGGCTTTATGCCGACGGCGCCACGACGGGGCGGCTGATGGTGCTGCATCTGCATCCCTGGATCATGGGCCAGCCGTGGCGAATCCGGCATCTCGACGAAGTGCTCGGCCATATCTGCGCCCATGCCGGCGTTTGGACGGCGACCGGGAGCGAGATTGTCGAATGGTTTGCGGCGCAGTCGGGCGCAGCGCTGTCAAAGCCGCCGAAAACCGCGCCGGCGTCGGCACCCGCGCAACAGGAGGCCGTGCCGCTGGCACCGGGGCGGTTCGCCTACGCGCCGATCACCGACCGGCCGAGCATCAAATGGCCGGGTAATGCGCGCGTCGCGTTCTGGGTCGCTCCGAACATGGAGTTCTTCGAATACCTGCCGGAGAACCGGCCGACCCAACCCGATATCCCGCACTACTCGCGCATGGATTACGGCAATCGTGTCGGATTCTGGCGGATGCTGGATGTGCTGAACAAGCACAAGGTGCGGGCGTGCTGTTGCCTCAATCTCGAAATCCTCGACCATTTCCCGGAGATCAAGGACGCGATGGTCGCCGCCGACTGGGACTACATGGCCCACGGCCTCTACAACAGCCGGCCGATTTATAATCTCAGCGAGGAGCAGGAGCGGGCCTACTGGCAGGATTTCGTCATCCACCTCAAGGAGATGACCGGCAAGCGGCTCAAGGGGCGGCTCGGCGGAGGCGCCGGCTATACGGCGCGCACCGACGATTTGATGGCGGAGGCCGGCTGCCTCTACCACACGTCATGGATCATTGACGACCAGCCGTGGCCGATCAATGTGCGCGGCGGGCAGAAATTCATCTACGTGCCCTATACCGGCCAGACCAACGACGCCGGCATGCTCGCGTGGAACCGCGAGGCCGACCATTTCCAGCAGATGATCAAGGACCAGTTCGACACGCTCTACCGCGAGGGCGCGGAAAGCGGCCGGGTCATGTGCCTGTCGCTGCACCCGCACAATATCGGGCGTCCCAACGCGGCCAGGCATCTCGACGAGGCGCTCAACTATATCCTCGGTCATGACGGCGTGTGGAACACCACGGCCGACGATATCGCCGAGTATTATCTCGCCAACTACTACGACCAGGTGACCGCCTGGATCGCCGGGCGCAGCGCGCACGGCCCGGCATAGCGGAGAGCCGGTACATGGACCTGAAACTTGCGGGAAAAGTCCGAATTGGCGAGCGGAAGCGCGGGAGGACGGCATGACGGGTGAGCTGCGCGACCTGTTCGAGATCATGGCGACGACCCGGTCGATGCGGCGCCTCAAGCCCGACCCGGTGCCGGATGACCTGATCCGCAATATCCTCGAAGCGGGCACCTATGCCCCGAGCGGCGGCAATATGCAGCGCTGGCGGTTCCTGGTCGTCCGCGATCCGGCGGTCAAGCGGACGGTCGGTGCGCTCTACAAGCGCGCCTGGGACGAGGTGGTAAATCCTCGGTACCGCTCCGGCGAGCCGGCACCGGGCAGCAGCCCGGGGCGGTTCGCGCGGATGCTCGATGCTGCGCAATATCTTGCCGACCACATCCACGAAGCGCCGGTGTGGATCGTACCGTGCATGGCGGGTGCCAATGCGGCCCGCACCGCCGGATCCTCGATCTATCCGGCGGTGCAGAACATGCTGCTGGCGGCGCGGGCGCTGGGCCTCGGGGCGACCCTGACGACGCTGTACCTGAATTTCGAGAAGGAGGCCGAGGCGGCGCTCGGCCTGCCGCCTGACGTGCATTCCTATGCGCTGCTGCCGATCGGCTATCCAATCGGCCGCTTCGGCCCGGTCCGGCGCGTGCCGCTCGCCGAGGTGGTCTATGAGGACCAATGGGGCCAGCCGATGTCGGGCCTCTGACGCACTGGCGGCACAGGAGACGCCCGCTCAGCCGGGCAGCGGCCAGCCGAGCGGTCTTGAGCGGTCGGCGGCCGCAGCAATGTCATCGCATCACCCTGTAGCCGGCGACGCCATGCAGATTATCATGGCCGCAACCCCGCCCCCTCCCCCTTTAAAGCGAGGAGCATCAGATGCCCGACGATCTGACCGCAGCCCCAACCGATCTGCACTGGCTGACGATTGCCGACACAGCCCGATTGATCGAGCGCCGCGGGTTGTCGCCGGTCGAATTGGCCGATGCCTTGCTCGCGCGCATCGAGGCGCTCGACCCGCAGCTTAATGCCTTTCTGCTGCCGACCGCGGAGAAGGCGCGCGAGCAGGCCAAAGCGGCGGAGCGCGAGATCATGGCGGGGCGTTATCGCGGCCCGCTGCACGGCATACCCTTCGGGCTGAAGGACATTTACGCGACCGCCGGCATCCGCACGACCAGCCACTCGAAAATCTGCGAAAACCTGGTCCCGACCGAAGATGCGACTACCGTCGCAAAGCTGTACCGGGCTGGCGGCGTATTGCTCGGCAAGCTCGCGACCCATGAATTCGCGCATGGTGGGCCTTCGTTCGATCTGCCATGGCCGCCGGCGCGCAATCCGTGGAACCGTGATCATTTCACCGGCGGCTCCTCGAGCGGCGCCGGTGCGGCGGTAGCCGCCGGTTTTGTCCCGGGGGCACTCGGCTCCGATACCGGCGGCTCGATCCGCGGCCCGGCGGCGCTGTGCGGCATCGTCGGCCTGAAGCCGACCTATGGTCTGGTCAGCCGTGCCGGCGTCTATGCCAATTCGTTTACCTTCGATCACGCCGGCCCGATGACGTGGACGGTCGAAGATTGCGCAATCATGCTGCAGGCAATTGCCGGACACGATCCGAAGGATCCGGCGAGCGCCAACCATCCGATTCCGGATTACCGGGCGGCATTGACCGGTGATATCCGCGGCTTGCGGATTGGCATCGTCAGGCATTTGTACGAAGACGACATCACCGTTGCGCCCGAGGTGCGCGCCGCGCTCGAAGAAGCCTACGCCGTTTTCCGGTCGCTCGGCGCCATCCTGGAAGATGTCCGGATACGGCCGGCGGCTGATTATTATGCTGTCAAGATAACGATCGCCGAAAGCGAGCAATACGCGATCCACGAGGAGGAGCTGCGCGCCCGCCCCGGCGATTTCGGCGCCGACTTTCTGGGCCGCGCGCTCCCCGCGGTGCTCTACAGCGGGGCGGATTACGTTCAGGCTCTTCGCGAGCGACGGCTGATGCTGGCCGAAATGACCCCGATTTACGAGAAGTACGACCTATTGGTGGCACCGACAGCTCCAGGGCCGGCACCGCGGCTCGGAACCTGGCGGACCATCAGCTTCTGGCAGAATTCGTCGCTGACAACGCCATTCAACGTCACCGGAGGACCCGCCCTGGCGCAATGCATGGGGTTCACCTCGGCCGGTTTGCCGTTGTCACTGCAGCTTGTCGGTCGGCCATTTGACGAAGCGACCGTGCTGCGCGCCGCGCATGCCTACGAGACGGCGACGAGCTGGCGACGCCGCCGACCCAGTCTCGACCCGGCAGCGGCTTTCTCGAACGAGCCGCCGCCGACCATCCGGCCCGAGGTGGCTGATGACCCTGCCATCCGCGACATCGTCCTGGCCGCTTGCCGCCGCGCCGACTTGTCGCTGAACGACAGCCAGATCGAGATGATTTGTGCTGCGGCTCCTCATGTGTTGGCGATGACGCGGCGACTTCGCCGCGAGCGGGATTTCCGCGAGGAACCGGCCAATATCTTCCAATTTCCGGAATGACACTTGACGGGGATACCGGCTTTTAATGTGGCCCGATGCCCTTACTGCCGGTTAGGCAACCGCACCGTTCAGACGGCGCTTGTCCGATACGACGCGGCCTTCTTTCAGGACCAGTTGCAGATGCCGCACATTGGTGATGTCCTCGAGGGGATTGGCCCCGACCACAATCAGGTCGGCGAGCTTCCCTACCTCTACCGTGCCCAGTTCGGCGCCGA
>DASUKH010000004.1:0-11693 GCA_036278835.1 Allostellaceae bacterium | reverse complement strand
GTGCGACCACTGGCGCCAGGAACCCGCGCAGGACCGGCTCCCATTTGCGGTATTCGGGGCCGCTCGACGAGTGGCCGAGATCGCTGTCGATCTCGAAATAGCGCGCCTCGACCCCGGCCGCGCGCAACGCCGCGATCACGTCAGGGGCAATCTTTGGCGGGAATAGCGCGTCGCTGCGGCACAGCACGTAGAGCACCCTGGCCCTGATCCGGTCGAACTGCGGCCGCGCGTCGAACCCGAGCAGCGCGCGGCGCAGGATGATCAGCGAGTTGGCGTCCCAGTTCTTCGCCCAGTTGGCCGCCACCTCGCGGATCGTGCGTTCGCGCGCTTCGGGATCGGGATAGCGCTCCCTTAGGTTCGCCTCGATGCCGTAGCGCTTCAGCGTCTCGACCCGGATCTCGGTCAGCACCGTCTTGGCGCCGCCTTTTCCGTAATAGCGCCCGCCATGCCACTCCGGGTCGGTGGCAAGCCGTGCCTCGACCTCGGTCAGTTGCCTGTCGGTATTGACCGAGGCCCAGGGCGCCGTGTTGACCGGCACGATCGCATCGAGGAAATCGGGATAGGCGACCGCCCACTGGTAAGCCTGATAGCCGCCGTAGGACGGCCCTGCCACCGCGGCGAGGTGCCTGATCCCCAGCATATCGACCAGCGCCTTCTGCGCCGCGACGATATCGGCCAGCCGGATATTCGGGAAATCGGGACCGTAGGGTTGGCCGGTCGCCGGGTTGCGGCTCGCCGCGTTGGTCGAGCCGTAGGATGATCCGAGCATGTTGCTGGCAACGACGAACAGCCGGTCGGTGTCGATCGCCTTGCCCGGCCCGATCAGGCCGTTCCAACTGCCCGGCTGGTTGCCGTTGGCCGGGTTGCAGCCCGCGGCGTGATGGCTGCCGGTATAACCGTGGGTGATCAGCACCGCGTTCCTGCCATGCGGCGCCAGCCTGCCATAGGTCTCATAGGCGATCGTCGCCTCCGGCATGACTGAGCCGTCCGCGAGGCGGAAATCGCGGATCGTAAAGAACCGGTCGGCGACGGCACCGAGACCGGCGGCGGGTGCGGACATGTCGTTCATCGCGGCGTTCCTTCGGCGGGAAGCTGATGGCGGGAGTGTGCGCCGCGCGCGGGGTTCTGTCATGATCCGCGCGGATGGCGATTGCGCGATGGCGATTGCGTGGACGCGCCGGCGGTGACATAGACGGCGCACGAACCCGTCTTCCGGGGGTGCGATGCGCCGCCTGTTCCCGTTATTCCTGCCGCTCCTGGTTCTGACGGTCGCCGGCTGCGCCGGCGGGGCGGCCGCGCCGGTTGCGCAGACCGGTGCGGTGGCGCGACTTAGGGTCGGGTTTCCGGTGCGCGGGTTGGTCGATACGATCGAGATCGACGCGGTGGATCGGCTGCCGCTGCGCTCGGCCGAATTGATCGCGCCAAACGGGGCGATCATCCCGGCCGGCTATCTTCACGTCGCCGCCTCGCCGACCTTTGCAACCGGCCAATCGGCGCTTTCCAACACATGGCGCGACGCGGTCGAGCCGGGCAATTTGCTGCCCGCCCTGGTCGTCGGGAACGCGCAGGCTGGGGCGGCGTTGCGCGGTCATCAGCAATTGCTGGCGATGGTTTCGGTCGCTGAAATCCCACTGCCCGACCCGATCGCCTACCGCCGCGATTGGCGGCACTACCATATCCGCCTCAGCTTCGGCACGCCGCCCGGCCCGCTCGAAAACCGGCAACTCCCGGCGCCGGCGCCGCTGCCGGACGAACCGCCGCCGATCCCCCCACTCCAACCCTCTCCCCGCTGAAGTGCGATCCGCTCAGGTTCGGTCACGTCTCCGTCACCCCCGCGGAAGCGGGGGCCAGGGCCGCCGGGGAATTTGTCCGCTTTCGCGGGAATGGCGACCCCGCCTGAGCGAATAGCGCTCTAACGGGGCTACCGTAGCTCTGCAAGCGCAGCCTTGAGAGCAGCGGAGTCGGTCAGCGGCAACGAGCATACCGTCCCCTCGCAGACATAAGCCGCGGCGCGGCCCTCGACCGGACCCTTGCCGGAAGCCGGGTGATCCTCCGGCAGGGGCTCACCCGGCCGGGCGGCGAGCACGATCCGGTTCGGCACCGAGGCGGCATAGGCAGCCTGCCGCAATGCGGCGAAATCGGATGTTGCTGGGTCCCCCGCCAGCACGATCTGCACCGGCGTCATCGCCATTTCGGCGTTATTGAGGAGGGTGGCGAGCGGCACGAAATTGCGCCCAAGCTCGGGGGCAAAGGCGAGCACGATCTCGTCGGCGCGGCGGCGGTACACCTCTTCACCGGTTGCGAGTGCGAGCCGGGTCAGGACGCCAACCAGCGTACCGTTGCCCGACGGCACCGCGGCGTCGGTCGCGGTCTTGACCCGCGCGATCAAATCATCGGTATCGTCTGCCGCGAAAAAATACCCGCCCGCCGCCGCATCCCTGTAATGCAGGTCGAGAATCGTCACCCAATCCCGAGCCTGTTTGACATAGGCGGGATCGAACGTCGCCTCGTGCAGCGCAAGAGCGGCGCGCGACAGATTGGCGTAATCGTCGATGCTCGCCGGATGGCGCGCCCGCCCGTCCCGCCAACCGTGCCGCAACCGTCCGTCCGGCGTGGTCATACGGTCGCGCACAAAGGCAAAGGCGCGCCGCGCCATGTCGATCCAGTCGGGCCGCTCGAAGGCGAGCCCCGCTTCGGCGAGCGCGGCAATCATCAGCCCGTTCCAGTCGGCGAGGATCTTGTCGTCGAGCCCCGGCCGCACCCGCGCCGCCCGCGCCTCCAACAACAGCGCCCGGAATTGCGCCAGCTCCGCCTCGGTCGCCGCGTCGGCGAGGTCCGGGTGGGCGAGCCGGTTGAGGATCGTCTTGCCCTCCCAATTGCCGCCGCCGGTCACGTCGTAGAAGCGCTTGAAGAGTTGGGCGCGCGGCCCAAGCACCCGATCGATCTCCGCTTCGCTCCAGACGTAGAACTTGCCTTCCTCGTGCTCGCTGTCGGCATCGAGACTGCTATAGAAGCCGCCCTCGGGGTGGGTCATCTCGCGCCCGAGCCAGCCGATCGTCTCCTCGACCCGCTGCCGGTAGAGCGGGTCGCCTGTCTCCTGCCAGACCAGAGTCAAAAGACTGACCAGTTCGGCGTTGTCGTAAAGCATCTTCTCGAAATGCGGCACCAGCCAGTGGCTGTCAGTGGCATAACGCGCATATCCGCCGCCCAAATGGTCGTAGATGCCGCCCTGGCTGATCGTCGTCAGGGTGCGGGTGACGGCCTCGCGGTAGGGTTGCTCGCGTGTGCGCCGCCAAGCCCGCCACAGCAATTCAAAAATCCCGCATTGCGGGAATTTCGGTGCGGTGCCGATGCCGCCGTTCAACGGATCGACCGCGCGCAGCAGCCGCTCGGCGAGCCGGTCGAGCAGCGCCGGCGACAGTTCCGGCGCATCGCCCTCCGGCTTCGCGCCAAGCTGTTGCAGCCCCTCGCGCAATCCCGCGACGTTTTTAAGCACCGTCTCGCGCTGCTCGCGATAGGCGTCGCCGATCGCGGTCAGCACCTGCGCGAAACCGGGCCGGCCCCAGCGCGGCTCGGGCGGGTAATAGGTGCCGCCCCAGAACGGCTCGCCATCCGGGGTCAGGAACATCGTCAGCGGCCAGCCGCCCTGCTCGCCCATCATGGCGAGCGCGTTCTGATAGATCGCGTCCAGGTCGGGCCGCTCCTCGCGGTCCACCTTGATGTTGACGAACCGCTCGTTCATCAACGCCGCGATCGCTGGGTCCTCAAAGCTCTCATGCGCCATCACGTGGCACCAGTGGCAGGCGGCATAGCCGACGGATAGGAGGATCGGCTTGTCGGCGGCCTTCGCCGCGGCCAGCGTGTCGGCGCCCCAGGCCTGCCAGTGGACCGGGTTGTCCTTGTGCTGCAAGAGATACGGGCTGGTCTCGTCGGCGAGACGGTTGCGGTCCATCATTGCACGCTCCGGTTGGCGGCGGTGCCGATCGAGGCGCGATTCTTGCCGCGCCGGGCTCGACGGAGTACGGTCTCGATCACCATCTGGTTCCGCAACGGCGGATTGCCAGAGGCACACCGCCGCCCGTCCCGCGACAGGAGATGAGACGCATGTCCGACAGGCCCGCCGACCCGCCGCAATTCTATTCGCGCCACTTGTTTTTCTGCACGAATACGCGGCCCGAGGGGCATCCGCGCGGCTGCTGCTCCGCCAAAGGGTCTGAGAAGCTGCGCAATTACGCGAAATTGCGCGCCAAGGAGATGGGCTTCGACGACGTGCGGGTGAATTCGGCCGGCTGTCTCGACCGCTGCGAACTCGGGCCGAACCTGGTGATCTATCCGGAAGGCGTCTGGTACACCTATCACAATCAGGCCGATATCGACGAAATCCTCGACACCCACTTGAAGCAGAACGGCCGGGTCGAGCGGCTGATGCTGCAGCCGGACCAGACCGAGCCGCGCTGAACCATAGGACCCGCCGCCAGCGGCCGACACGGACCATGCAAGCGGGCGGGTGCCCGCGTCCATGACCGCGCGTTGCCTCCGTCCCTCCGGCTCCCTATCATCCGACGCGGACAAACGCGGGGTGGAGGCGGCGATGGAAAAACGGCGCAGCATCGAAGTGGCCGGGGTCAAGCATCAGAACCCGATCCCGGCCGCCTGCCGGCGCGGGCCGTTTGTCGTGTCGGGGGCGATCTCCGGCGCCGACCCGGAAACCGGCAAGGTGCCGGCCGATCTCGACGCGCAATGCCGGCAGATGTTCGAGAATGTGCGCCGGCTGGTCGCCGCCGCCGGCGGGACGCCGGAAGACATTGTCAAGATGACGGTGTGGATCGCCGACCGGGGATTGCGCCCGACCCTCAACAAATACTGGGTCGAGATGTTTCCCGATCCACACTCCCGTCCGGCCCGGCATACCGTGGCGCACAGCGATTTTACGCCGCCAATGCAGGTCCAGTGCGATCTTCTGGCCGTGATCGGCGAAAGCTGAGGCCGATGACGCAAGCCGCACCCGATCCCGAGCGCCTTGCGGCGCTGCTGAAAGAGGCCGGCTCCGCTCTCGACCCCGACGGGGCGACAGCGCTGCTCGCCGGGGTGCTGGCGGCGCCGCCCGAGATCGGCCGGTCGTGGCACCGGCTGGTCGCGGACCCGACCCCGCCGGAACTGGCCGCAGCGCTCGACGAGTTGCGCGAGCGGCTCGTCCGGGATTGGCATGATGGACTCGAGCCCGAGGATTTTGTCCGGCTGCCGCGCGCCGCCCGGCTCGATCTGCTGCGCCAGGAGATGGCAGCGCGCCGCCTCGACGGGTTTATCGTGCCGCGCGCCGACGAGCATCAGGGCGAATACGTGCCGGCGCGCGGCCAGCGCCTCGCCTGGCTGACCGGCTTCACCGGCTCGGCCGGGGTGGCGATCGTGCTGACCGAGCGCGCCGCGCTGTTCGTCGACGGCCGCTATACGTTGCAGGCGGCGGCGCAGGCCGACACCGCGCTGTTCGAGATCCGCCACCTGATCGACGAGCCGCCGGTGGCGTGGCTGGCCGGGGCCCTCGGCAAGGAGATGGTGGTCGGCTACGATCCGTGGCTGCACACGCCAAACGAGGTCGAGCGGCTCGCTTCCGCCGCCGAACGCGCCGGCGCCAGCCTGCGGGCAGTGTTGAGCAACCCGATCGACCGTATTTGGAAAGGCCAGCCGGCAGCGCCCTTGGCGCCGGTGGTGCCGCACGAGGAGCGCTTTGCCGGCGAGAGCGCCGCCGCCAAGCGCGCCCGCATCGGCCGCGCGCTGGAGAAAGAGGGCGCCGCGGCGGCGGTGTTGACAATGCCGGAATCGATTGCCTGGCTGCTCAACATCCGCGGCGGCGACGTGCCGCACACGCCGCTGCCGCTATCCTTCGCGATCCTGCACGACGCCGGCAGGGTCACGCTGTTCATCGACCGGCGCAAGCTGGTGCCCGGGATCGACCGCCATCTCGGTCCGGATGTCGCGGTGGAGGCGCCGGAGCGGCTCGGCCCGGCGCTCGACGCGCTTGCCGCAACGGGGGCGCGGGTGCAGGTCGATCCGGCAACTGCCGCGTCGTGGATTTTCGACCGGCTGCGCGAGGCCGGCGCAGATATCCATCGCGGCGCCGACCCGTGCCTGTTGCCGAAGGCGTGCAAAAACCTCGTCGAACTCGACGGCACCCGCGCCGCGCATCGCCGCGACGGCGCCGCCGTCTGCCGCTTTCTCGCATGGCTGGCCCGCGAGTCGCCGCAGGGCGGATTGCGTGAGATCGCCGCCAGCGACCGCCTCGAAGCCTTCCGCCGCGAGGGCGAGCATTTCCGCGACCTGAGCTTTCCGACGATTTCGGGCGCCGGATCGAACGGCGCGATCGTGCATTACCGCGCCATCCCGGAAACCGAGAAGCGGCTTGAACCCGGCACGCTCTACCTGCTCGATTCCGGCGCGCAATACCTCGACGGCACCACTGACATCACCCGCACGATCGCAATCGGCAACCCGACGCCCGAGATGCGCGACCGCTTCACCCGTGTGCTGAAGGGCCATATCGCGCTCGCCACCGCCCGCTTTCCGAAGGGCACGACCGGGGCGCAGCTCGACCCGTTCGCCCGTCGCGCGCTGTGGCAGCAGGGGCTTGACTACGACCACGGCACCGGCCACGGGGTTGGCAGCTATCTCGGGGTGCACGAGGGGCCGCAGCGCATCTCGAAGGCACCCAACGCGCAGCCGCTATTACCGGGGATGATCGTCTCGGACGAGCCGGGCTATTACAAAGCCGGCGCCTACGGCATTCGCATCGAGAACCTGATCGTCGTGCAGCCATGGCAGGCGGCCGGTTCCGATGGCGCGGGCGGGCGTGAGGTACTGTGCTTCGAGACGCTGACCCTGGCGCCGATCGACCGCGCCCTGGTCGATCCTGATCTGCTCGATGCCGAGGAGATCGCCTGGCTCGATGCTTATCATGCGCGGGTGCGGGCGACGATCTCGCCGCTGGTCGATCCCGAGACGGCGTACTGGCTGGCGATGGCGACGGCGCCGGTTTCGGACTGAAGCGCTGCACCCTCTCGGTTTCCGCCGCCTACCCCACCCTGCCCTCCCCCGCTTGCGGGGGAGGGTTGTCTATTATGCCAATTCCCGCAGGCGGGAATTCTCTCTATCTCCTCCCCCCGCGAGCGGCGGAGGTTTTGGGTGGGAGCAAGTCGGGGAGAGCGGCAGCGGCGGTGCGGGTGATTTACTGATGAGAAAGAATCAACAATGAGCGCGCAAACCCGTGTCAGGCGTCTGACGGTGCCGCAGATTCAGGCGCGGAAGGGCGGCGACAAGCTCGTCTGTCTGACTGCCTACACCGCGCCGGTGGCGCGCCAGCTCGACCCCGAGGTCGATCTCTTACTGGTCGGCGACAGCCTGGCGATGACGATCTACGGGTTCTCAAGCACCTTGCCGGTGACGCTCGACATGATGGTCGCGCACGGCGCCGCGGTGGTGCGGGCGAGCGAACATGCCCTCGTCACGGTCGACCTGCCGTTCGGGAGTTATGAGCGCTCGCCCGAGCAGGCATTCGAGAGCGCGGCGCGGGTGTTGGCCGAAACCGGCTGCGGCGCGGTCAAGCTCGAAGGCGGCGATGCGATCGCCGAGACCATCCGGTTCCTGGTCGGCCGCGGCGTGCCGGTGATGGCGCATGTCGGGCTGACCCCGCAGGCGGTCAACGCGCTTGGCGGCTATGGCGCGCGCGGACACGGCGCGGCGGAGCGCGACAAGATCCTGCGCGACGGCGTCGCGGTCAGCGAGGCGGGCGCCTTCGCGGTGGTCGTCGAGGGGGTGGCCGAGAGCCTCGCGCGCGAACTGACAGGGCAGATCGCGGCGCCGACGATCGGCATCGGCGGCTCGCCCGCCTGCGATGGCCAGATCCTGGTGGTTGATGACATGCTCGGGGTATTCACCGAATTCACCCCGAAATTCGTCAAGCGCTACCGCGAACTGGGTCGGGAAATCCGCGCCGCGGCGCGCGAATACGCCGATGAGGTGCGCGCCGGTCGTTTCCCGGCGGCGGAACACACCTACACCGCGCCGCGCCGCCGGCCGGGCGAACCCGCGGCCACGTGACAACGAGGGGCAGCCTTTCTTTTTCGGCATTTGCTGAACGGCTTCTGCCTCGGCTAATCGACTCCAAGCCTTCGCCGGGCAAAGCGGCCCTTCGGAGCCGCATAACCGAGACGGGAGTGGAACGAAATGCAGACTACCGGCGCCGCGGCGACCCTCAGCTTCCCGCGCGGCCTCACCCGTTATCAATGGACGGTGTTTTTCGTCGTGTGGGCCGGCTGGGCGCTCGACGCGACCGATTTCGGCCTGTTCTCGATCGTGTTGAAGCCGGCCATCAACGACCTGCTCGGCGGCGCCGCGACCCCGGCGCAGATCGGCCGCATCGGCGGCCTTTTGGCGATGGTCGGCCTGCTCGGGTGGGCATTCGGCGGGTTCACGTTCGGCATCGTCGCCGATTATATCGGCCGTGTGCGAACGCTGGCGCTCAGCATCCTGATCTACAGCATTTTCACCGCCGCCCAGGGGTTCGCACATTCGACCTTTGAACTCGGCCTGTTCCGGTTTCTCGGCGGGCTCGGAACTGGCGGCGAGATCATCGTCGGCATCCCGCTGGTCGCCGAGGCGTTCGCAGACACTGCGCAACGCGCCCGCATGCTCGGGGTGATGATGACCGGCGGCGCCTTCGGGAGCCTGATCGGCGGGGCCGTGTACGGGCTGATCGGCGCCTACGGCTGGCGTTGGGTCTTTTTCGTCGGCGTCGTGCCGGCGCTGCTGCTCGCGTTCATCCGCCGCGGCATGATCGAGCCCGAGCGGTTCGAGGCGGTGCGGGCGCGCCGCAAGGCGGCCAAGGCAACCGGCGCCGCCAACGCCGAGGACCGCGAGTTCCTCCGTTTCGTGCCCTTACAGCTTTTCAGCCGCGAGAACCGCTACAGCACTCTCATCGGCCTGATGTTCTGCCTCGGCACCCTGCTCGCGATCTGGACCACGGTGATCTGGCTGCCGACCATCATCACCCAGATGCTCGGCAATACCGGGATCAAGGGCGCCGCCGCGATCCCCTATGTGAGCCACGGCATGATGCTGTGGGGCATCGGCGGCATCTTCGGCTACGCCGCGTTCGGCTTCATCGCGGACGCAATCGGCCGCAAGCCGGCGATCATCTTCTACAATCTCGGTACCTTGGCGCTCGGGCTCACCCTCTATCTGGCGCTCAGCACTTACGCGCTCTACCCGTACCTGCTGCCGGTCTTCGGGTTCTTCGTGCTCGGCGTGTTCTCGGGCCATGCGGTCTATCTGCCCGAGCTGTTCCCGACCCATGTGAGGGCGACGGCGGTATCGTTCTGCAACGGCACCGGACGCATCATCACCAGCACCGGGCCGCTTGTTGCCGGGCTGATGGTCGCCTATTTCGGCGGTTTCACACAGGGCGCCGCGATCATGACCGGGTTCGCGCTGCTCAGCGTCCTGGCGATGTTGATGGGGCGCGAGACCCGCGACGACCCGCTGCCGCGCTAAAGGCCGGCGGCCGGAGCGGCCTCCGCTGCTCGGGCCTCCGCCTCTCTGCCGGGCGTGCGGTCTTTTGCGCAGTTGCGCGGCGCTGCGAAGAGTGGCAAAAAAGCAACATGGGCTGGTTCACCGGGACCATGATGTACCTGCTGGTCTGGTGGGTGACCCTGTTCGCCATGCTGCCGCTATGGGTCACCCCGACCGAGCCGGACGATATCGGCCATGCGGCCGGGGCGCCAAAGCGGCCGCTGCTGGTCCGCAAGGCCTTGCTCAACACGGTTGTCGCGACCGTGATCTGGCTTGGGATTTATCTGCTCGTCCGCTCGCCCTATTTCAGCTTCCGGAATTCGTGAGCCGTCGCTCACGGGCGGCGCAACAACCGTGCCTCGGGCGGCACCGGGTCGTCGGGCAACTGGCCGTCGCGGTGGCGCGCCCGCGCCTCCTCGATCAGCAGGGTCAACAGCCGGGTGAAGCGGATCGGCGGGTCGGCCGCCTCCCACAGAAAATAGCCGAATGAGCCGGGGATCGGGTTGATCTCGTTGAGCCAGCACTCGCCGGTCGCCTCGTTGCCGTAGAAATCGACGCGCGGCGCGCCGCTGCCGTCCACCGCGGCGAACGCCGCCATCGCCCAGCGGCGCAATTTCTCGTCAAGCCCCGCCGCCAAGGGCGGGTTGATGTCGCGGGTCAACGACAGCATGCCCTGGCTGTCGCCGCCCTCGCCCTTGATGCCGCTTTTTCCGGCACCGCCCGACAGATATTTCTGGCGGAAATCGAGGAGTTCCTCAGCGCGCTTCGGCCTCTCGATCGCCGAGGTCCGCAACGCGCCATCGACCCGCATGACGCCGAGATTGTATTCGACGAGATTGGGGATGAACGGTTCGATCACCGCCTGCCGGTCGAGGCGGTAGATCGCCGGCAAGAGCGCGCGCATCTCGTCGAGATTGTCGGCCTTACCAACACCGATGCTGCTGCCGAGATGCGCCGGCTTGACGATGCACGGAAAACCGATATCGCCGAGAAGCGCATGCAAAGACTCGGCCGACGGCAGCCCGCCGCCCGGGTTGCGGGTGACGACGGCATCGGGCAATAGCGGGATGTCGAGACCGCGCAAGAGCCGCTTCGCCGCCGGCTTGTCCATCAGCAGCGCCGAGGCCAGGGTGCGCATCCCGGTATAGGGCAGGTTGGCGGTCTCGAAGAGGCCCTGCATCTGGCCGTCCTCGCCGTAGAGGCCGTGAAAGGCCAGGAGCGCGATATCGAACTCGATACGCGTTCGGCGCCCGAAAAACCCGCCCTGCTTCGGTACCAGGATGCCGCGGCCCGATTCGCCGAGCGCCAGCGTCACTTCGCTCAGTCCGCTTTGGGTGTGCGGGTCCGGCAGGTAGTTGCGGCGCTCGCCGAGCGCCTCGCCGACCAGCCATTGCCCGCGCGGCGAGACATAGACCGGGAACGGCTCGAAGCGCTGCTGGTCGATCGCCTTCAGGGCTTGCAGCCCGGTGATGACGCTGACATCGTGCTCGGGCGAGCGGCCGCCGAGGAACACAGCCACCCGCGCTTTCTCGCTCGCCATCGGCCCGCTTACCCTATGACCGCCCCATGCCCTCAAGCGATGAAGGCGTCCGCACCCTATCCTCGACCCAGCCGCCGGCACAATCGTTGCGGCCGAGCGTGACGGCCGAGACCGTGCGGGTCGCGGGCGCCGAAACGGCGCTCTTCTGGATTGGCGCCGCATCCGGCGAGCGGGCGCTGCTGGTCTGGGCGCATGGCTGGGGCCACAGCCACCGCAACATGCTGGAACTGGCCGAGGCGATGCGGCAGGCGGCGCCGTCCGTGCTGCTCGACCTGCCCGGCTTCGGCGATTCGCCGCCGCCGCCCGCTGCCTGGGGCACCGCCGATTACGCCGACGCCATCGCCGAATGGCTTGGCGGATTGCCGCCGGGCCGGCGAATCTGGGTCGGCCATTCGTTCGGCTGCCGGATCGGGCTGCAGCTGGCGGCCCGCCACCCGGAACTGGTGGACGGGCTGTTCCTGATCGCCGCGGCCGGGCTGCAACCGCGCCGACCGGCCTGGACGCGGCTGCGCATCGGCGCGCGTCGCCTGGCATTCCGGCTGGTGCGCGCGATGACCCCGGAAGGCCCGGCCCGCGAACGGCTGCGCGCCCG
>DASUKH010000003.1:0-5968 GCA_036278835.1 Allostellaceae bacterium | reverse complement strand
ACCACCATGATGCCGCCATGCGCCAGGTTGAGGACGCCGCATACCCCGAACATCAACGTGAAGCCGACTGCGCCAAGGCCGTAGAGGGCGCTAATCGCGAAACCGTCGATCAGGATCTGAAGGGCAAGCACCGAAGATTCTCGTTCATTCGCCCGTCCTTTTCCCCCGCTCCCCCATCGGCGGAGAGGGTTGGGGTGAGGGGGCGGGGCGCCCCCTGCCCTCACCCACCGCTCGCTCCGCGAGCGGTCCCCCCCTCTCCCGCGGTGCGGGAGAGGGTTTTACTCGTGCTCCCCGCTACTTCGCGGCGGCCTGCTGGGGCAGCTTGACGAAGGGCGGGAATTCGAGCTTGGCCGGGCATTTGTCGCGCGGCCAGATGCACACCTGCTTGCCGTGCTGCCACTGCATGAAGATGCCGGTGATGTATTTCGGCCCGTAGCGCATCGCGTGGGTGAACTCGTCGTTGCGGCCGTAGAAGGCGTAGCGCCCGAGCGTCCCCTCCATGTCGGTTTTTTCCATCTCGGCGACGACCTTGTCGGGGTCGGTCGAGTGCGCCCGCTCCATCGCGCCGGCGAAGGCGCGCACCCCGTCATAGGCGGTAAAGCCGGTGAACGCGGGATAGACGTGGAATTTTTTCACGAATTCGTTGCCGACCGGGATCGTCAGCTTGCTCAGCGCGACGCCGGGTACGGTGCCGGTCTGGGTGATCATCCCTTCGGTCGCGCCGTTGGTGGTCTTCCAGAAGGTCGGGTTGGTCGCCTGCGCGTTGTTGCCGGAGACGGCGATCGGCACGTGCTGGTGGAACCACTGCACGGTCGGCTGGACGCCGACATGGGCCCAGCCGGCGATGATGACGTCCGGATGCTTCGCCTCGATGCCGTTGTAGATCGGCGTGAAATCGGTCGTGTCGGGGTTGAAGCGGACGTGATCGACGACTTTCAGCCCGGCCTTCGGCAGGCATTTCGCCTGGGTGGCGTCGAGCGGCGTCGTCCAGTCGGCATCCTCGCTCATGATCGCCGCCGTCTTCATGTGCAGCATGTCGACGAGGATGTCGCGCGAGGAGTCGCACACCACCTGGGCCAGGATCGGCGACGGGAACCAGCCCTCGAACACGTACTTGAAACGGTCGTAATTGTCGTGAACCTGCTTCGAAATCAGGTTCGAGGCGGCGGCGGCGGTGATCGTCGGCATGTGCAGCCGCGCCGCCCACGGTTCGAGCGCGAGATAGACTTCGCTGATGAAGGTCGCGACGACCGCCTTTACGTGGTCCTGCTGAACGGCGCGCTGGTAGGCGCGCACCGCGTCGGCAGCCGAGGAATGGTCGTCATAGATCACCAGCTGGATTTTGCGGCCGTTGATCCCGCCTTTGGCGTTTATGTCGTCCGCCGCCAGCTGCGCCCCCTGGCTGATCGACTTGCCGACGATCGCCGCTTCTTCGGCAATGACGCCGATCTTGATCGGCCCCTCGTTCGCCGACTGCGCGAACGCCGCAGCCGGCATGGCGAGCGCGGCCGCGACCAGGCCGGCTTGCCATGCTTTCCCGACTCTCATGATTTTTCCTCCCTCACCCGCCGTTCCGGCGCAGAGGTTCTAGCCGAGCCGGCGCGGCGATCCAAGCCGTCCGGCTACCCGCATTGTCCGAAATGTTCCGCGTCCGGTTGCACGGGCGCGAGATGGCGCACCGCGAACCCGTGCCGCTCCGCCAGTATCTCGGCGACCCGCAGGCGGTGGCAGCGGCGCCAGTCGGCTTCGTAGCAGAGAAGGCAGCTCGCCTCGCGCAGCGCGAGGTCGGCCGCCTCGCGCAAGGCGAGCTCTGCCTCGGCGCTGGCGAGTTTCGCTTCGACGATCGCCCAGAAGCGCGGCCACTCCCGGCGTTTACCGGCTTCCCTTCCCTCGGGCGGCGTGCCGAGCGGGCGCAGATGGCGATAGAGGATGCCGCGCGCCTCGACAGCGGCGGCGAGCTGGCGCTTTGAGAAGCCGGGCCGGCGCGAAATCGGCCGGTCGCGCACGTCGATCAACAGCGCCACCCCGGCCGCCGCGAGCGCCGCCACGACATCGGCAAGCCGCGCCTTCTCATAGCCGATCGTGAACAGGGTGGGGGTGGCGGAAGACGGCATCGCTTACCGGGCCGGCGGCGGCGCGGTCTCGCGCGGCGGCAGGTTCTGCGCGGCGAGGCAGGCCTGCAAGGCCGCCTGGCGCTGCGCGTTCGATTGCACGGTGTAGTCGGGGAAGGCGGCGTAGGCCCGCTCGGTGCACTTGTCCATCGCCTGCCATTTCTTGACCACGATGACGCCTTGCTGGCTGGCCCGCGCGGCGGCCGGGACGATCGCGAGAACGAGAAGAATTGGGAAAAGACGGCGCATGGCTGACCATCGCATCGGCAACGGCCGCCAGCATACACCAGCAACCGCCGGCGTGGTTGCGCTCCCGCCCGTTCTAAGGCTCCATACGCGGCAGGAGCGAGGAGGAGATGATGCTGAAGATCTGGGGGCGCACGAGTTCGTCGAACGTGCAGAAGGTGCTGTGGTGCTGCGCCGAACTCGGCATCGCGTTCGAGCGGGTCGATCTCGGCGGCACCTTCGGCGGCAACCGCGATCCCGAGTATCTGCGGCTGAACCCGAACGGTCTGGTGCCGACGGTCAAGGACGGCGACCTGATCATGTGGGAATCGAACACGATCTGCCGCTATCTGGCGGCGACCCGCAACGGCGAACGGCTTTATCCGCGCGACCCCGCCGCGCGCACCCATGTCGAGCGCTGGATGGACTGGCAGCTGGCGGTGGTCGGGCCGCCTATGGGTCAGCTGCTGTTCGGTCTGGTCCGCACCAAGCCGGAAGCGCGCGATGCCGCCTCGATCGAGGCGGCGCGGCGGCGCGCGCTCGCCGCCTGGGAGATCGTCGACGACGAAGTGAAGGACCGCCCCTATCTCGGCGGGCGCGAGCTGAGCCTCGCCGAAATCGTCCTTGGCACCCAAATCTACCGCTGGTTCGCCTTCCCGATCGAGCGGCCGGAACTGCCCCGGCTGCGCGCCTGGTACGACCGCCTGCGCGAGCGGCCGGGCTTCAAGAAGCATATCGAGACGCCGATCACCTGAGGCCGGCGCCGGCCGCGGCTGATCGCTGGCGGAAAAGCCGCGGCTCGGCTATTCTTTAGGGTATCCATTAACGATTCCGAATGGTGCCTGGGATAATCCCAACGGCAACATGCGGTGAAGGGTTGTCCCGTGAACCTTGACCGCCCATCGGATGTACAGCGCGACGAGAGTCGCCCTGGCAAAAGCTCTGCGTACCGGCGCATCGAGTGGGGCCTGTGGGCGCTCGCCCCGGCCATTCTGGTCATCACCTTGCTGCAGATGCTGTCGACGATAACCGCCGGCGATCAGGCCCGCGTACAGCTTGAGAGCGAGATCAGAGCGGAAAACCGCGGCTACTGCGAAAAATGGGGAATGCCGGTCGGCACCGCCGTGCACGCCGCCTGCATGCGCGACCTGCGCGACATCCGCGATCAGACGGAGCAACGCGTTCGCGAAGACCTTGCCGCCAATTTCTGAGCGGCTCGGCTCGGGCAAACCACAGGCCGGAGCAGAAAGAAGCGGCGGCGCGTTTCGACACTGGACGCGTTCCGGCGAGCTTTTATGATGCGGGTCCGGTCGTCGGGGTTGTTGCAGGGAGCAAAAGGTGGCGCGCGCGCGATCCGACAAAAGCCTCTCCCGTTTCGACCGGATCGCACTGGTTTTGTCGGGCGGCGGCGCGCTCGGCGCCTATCAGGCCGGCGCCTATGCGGCGCTCGAAAGCTGCGGGGTACGCCCCAATTGGATCGCCGGCACCGCGATCGGCGCGATCAACGCGGCGATCATCGCCGGCAACCTGCCGCATGAGCGGGTCTTTCGGCTGCGCCAATTCTGGCAGGGATTGGGCCGTGGCACCGCGGCGCCGCGCCAGGACGCGCCGGGGCGCCGCCCGGCCCGGCTGCCCGATTGGCTGGGGCAACGGTTCGGCCGGTCTTGCCGCGGACGCCCGGCGATCGGCTCCGGCGAGTTGCGCGAGATGGTGCAGAACGCGGTCGATTTCGACCGGGTCAACGCGGGCGCGGTGCGGCTCGTGCTCGGCGCCGTCAACCTCGCGACCGGGGCGGAAACCTATTTCGACAACGACCGCCACGTGCTTGGCCCGGAACACGTGCTGGCCAGCGCGGCGCTGCCCGGGCTGCCGCCGACCGTCGTCGACAAGGAGCGCTATGGCGGCAGCGCCGTCTCGGTCACCGCGCTCGACGACGCAAGGCCGGCCGACACGCTGTGCTTCGTCATCGACGGGTTCGACCCGCTGCCCGGCCGCGGCGGCGGGATCAGCCGCTCGGCGCGCGAGATCGCGGCATTGCGGCGCAACCACGATCTGCGGCGCATGATCGCCTTGCTGGGCGAGCGCCTGCCGGGGGGCCAGCGCGGCGATCTCGAAATCCGCAAATGCCTCGCCGAGGCCAGCGACGCGACGATGACGATCCTCCACCTCGTGCATGAGGGGAATGCCGAGGGGCTGACCGGCAAGATCGCCGATTTTTCGCCCGATTCGGTGCAGCGGCGCTGGCATGCCGGGGAAAACGACGTGCTGGCGAGCCTCGCTCACCCGCTATGGCTGGCGCCGCCGCCGCGCCGGCTCGGGGTCGTCGTGCACGAGATGCGCGGCGGCATCGCCGCCCCGCCGCGCTGAGCCGGGGCGCGATTTTATCCTCTTGAATCGAAGCCGGTTTTGCGATCCGATCGCGGAACAACCGCGGCGCGAGCCGATGCCGCCGCGGGTTGCGACATCTTGGTTTGCCCGATTGTTGACTGTAGTAAGGGAGACGCGGTCGTCACGCACCTTCGATCCGGCGCGGCGGCCCTCGCGCATGAGGGACCATGCTGTATTACGCCTATCAGGCCCAACGCGACGCCCTGGCGCCGCTTCGTCTCTTCGCCGAAACCGTCCACGATTTCCTCGACCAGCCATGGCCGTTTCTCGCCGGCCTGCCGATGCTGCGCGGCGCCAGCGCGGCGCTCGACCTGTTCTCGCACGGCGGCCTCCATCACGAGCACCCGGCGTTCGGCATCGACCGGGTCAAGATCGGCGAGCGCGAAATCGCGGTCAGTGAAGAGGTGGTTGGCGAAACCCCGTTCTGCCGCCTGATCCGGTTCCGCAAGGCGGTCGATCTCGACCAGCCGCGGCTGCTCGTCGTGGCGCCCCTGTCGGGGCATTTCGCGACCCTGCTGCGCGGCACCGTGCGCACCGCCTTGCCCGACCACGACGTCTACCTGACCGACTGGGCCAACGCCCGCAACGTGCCGCTCGGCGAGGGACCGTTCGGCCTCGACGATACGGTCCGCCTGATCGTCGATTTGATCCGTCTTGTCGGGCCGGGCTGCCACGTCATGGCGGTGTGCCAGCCGGCGGTGCCGGTGCTGGCGGCGGTGTCGCTGATGGCGGCGGCGGGCGACCCGGCCGAGCCCCTCTCGATGGTGCTGATGGGCGGGCCGATCGACCCCGAAACCAACCCGACCGAGGTCGACCGCTTCGCCCAGGCGCACTCGCTCGCCTGGTTCGAGAATACCGTGATCGACTTTGTGCCGGCGCGCTATCCCGGCGCCTTCCGCCGGGTCTATCCCGGTTTTCTGCAATTGGCCGGGTTTATCGGCATGAATTTCGACCGGCACGTCGCGGCACATTGGCGGATGTTCTGCCAACTGGCCGAGGGCGCAGGCGACCGCGCCGCGGCGACCCGCGCCTTTTACGACGAATACAGCACGGTGATGGACCTGCCGGCCGAGTTCTACCTCGACACGGTGGACCGGGTGTTTCAGCGCCACGACATCGCGCACGGCCGGTTCCGGGTCGGCGGCGAGCTTGCCGATCCCGGCGCGATCGAGCGGACCGCGCTCCTGACCGTCGAGGGCGAGAACGACGATATCTGCGCCGTCGGCCAGACCGCCGCCGCCCAC
>DASUKH010000002.1:0-2359 GCA_036278835.1 Allostellaceae bacterium | reverse complement strand
ATGACTACCGCTATCCCAAGCGCAACGTCCACCAAGTTCTCCGTCGGTTGTGTATCCCGCCTGATGGGACTACGAGCACCCGCTCGTACTTCCGCAGGTGTCGCATTTCATGCAGGTGCCGTTGCGGACCAGGGTGAAGTTGCCGCATTCGGTGCAGTTGTCGCCCTCGTAGCCTTTGAGGCGGGCGGCGCGAATCTGTTCGCTGCGGGATTCCGGAGCCGGTGCGGCAGCGTCGGCGGTGGCGACCGCGAGGGAGCCGGCGAATAGCGGCATTTCCGGTTCGGCGCGCAGCGGCGCCTCCGCGCGCGTGCCGCCCGAGCGGCGGCCGCCGCCCTGGAGCACGGTGAGGCCCTTGCGAACATAGCCCTGGCTGGCGACGCGCTGCATCATCGCCGCCACCGCGGCGCCGCTATCGCCCGGCTCCCGCAGGTTCTGCCCCGGCCAGTTCGATTCGGCGGCCACCCCCTTCCCCACCGTGTCCGGCATCAGATCGGCCGGCTCGACATGCGCGAGGTCGCTGCGGCCGAGATAGGAGATCGCCAGCTCGCGGAAGATGTAGTCGAGGATCGAGGTCGACATCTTGATCGTGTCGTTGCCCTCGACGATGCCCGACGGCTCGAAGCGCGTGAAGGTGAAAGCCTCGACATACTCGTCGAGCGGCACGCCGTATTGCAGACCCAATGAAATCGCGATCGCGAAATTGTTCATCAGCGAGCGGAAGGCCGAACCTTCCTTGTGCATGTCGATAAAGATTTCGGCGAGCCTGCCGTCCTCGTATTCGCCGGTGCGCAGGTAGACCTTGTGGCCGCCGACCGTCGCCTTCTGCGTATAGCCCTTGCGGCGGTCGGGAAGCCGGGTTCGCGCGGCGCGCGAGACGACCCGCTCGACAATTCGCTCGACGACGCGCTCGGCAACGACCGGGGTGCGCTGCGCCGGGGTCAGCTCGTAAAGCGCGGCGGCTTCGTCCTCGGCCGCCTCGTCATCGCCGAACAGGGTCGCGGCCAAGGGCTGCGACAGTTTCGAGCCGTCGCGATAGAGCGCCACCGCCTTGAGGCCCAGCCGCCACGACAGCCGGTAGGCCTCCTTGCATTCGCCGATCGTCGCGGCGTTCGGCATGTTGATGGTCTTTGAGATCGCGCCGGTGATGAAGGGCTGCGCCGCCGCCATCATGCGGATGTGGCCCTCGACCGGGATCGCGCGGGTGCCGCGCGGGCCGCACGGGCTGGCGCAATCGAACACCGGCAGATGCTCGGGCTGCAGGTGCGGCGCGCCTTCGAGGGTCATCGCGCCACAGCAGTAGAGATTGGCGGCGTCGATCTCGGCGCGCGAGAAACCGAGCGCGGCGAGGAGATCGAAGCCGGGATCGGCCAGAAGTTCGGCGGCAATGCCGAGCGGCCCGGTCAGCAAATCCTCGCCGAAAGTCCATTTATTGAAGGCGAACTTGATGTCGAAGGCCGAGGCGAGGGCGCCTTCCAGCGCCTGCAACGCCGCCTCGTCGAAGCCTTTCGCGGCCAGGATCTGGTGGTTGATCGCCGGCGCGCCGGCGAGGGTGCCCTGGCCCAGCGCGTAGCGCTCGATCGCGGCAATCTCTTCTTCGCCGTAGCCGAGGCTGCGCAGGGCTTGCGGCACCAGCCGGTTGATGATCTTGAAATAGCCCCCGCCGGCCAGCTTCTTGAATTTGACCAGCGCAAAATCGGGTTCGATGCCGGTGGTGTCGCAATCCATCACGAGGCCGATGGTGCCGGTCGGGGCGATAACCGAGACCTGCGCGTTGCGATAGCCGTGTTGCTCGCCAAGCGCCAGCGCCTCGTCCCAGGCGGCGCCGGCCGCGTCGGCCAATGCCGGGTCGGGGCATTGCGCGGCGGCGAGCGGCACCGGCGGGATCGCCAAGCCCTCATACCCGTCACTATCGCCGTGCGCGGCGCGGCGGTGGTTGCGGATGACCCGCAGCATCGCCTCGCGGTTCTTGTCGAACCCGGGGAAGGCGCCGAGCGCCGCCGCCATCTCGGCCGAGGTGGCATAGCTGGTGCCGGTCAACAGCGCGGTGATCGCGGCGGCAAGCGCCCGCCCCGCCTCGCTGTCATAAGCGATCCCTATCGCCATCAAGAGGCCGCCGAGATTGGCGTAGCCGAGGCCAAGGGTGCGGTAGGCGTAGCTGAGCCGGGCGATCTCGCGCGACGGGAACTGCGCCATCATCACCGAGATTTCGAGAACGAGGGTCCACAGCCGCACCGCGTGGCGGAAATCGTCGACCGCGAAACTCCCGTCATCGCCACGGAACGCCAGCAGGTTCAGCGAGGCGAGATTGCACGCCGTATCGTCGAGGAACATGTATTCCGAGCACGGGTTCGAGGCGTTG
>DASUKH010000001.1:0-11534 GCA_036278835.1 Allostellaceae bacterium | reverse complement strand
GTGTTGAGGCCCATATGGATCGCCGCCGAGCCGGTGGCGCAGGCATTCTCGACGCGGGTCGCCGGCTTGAAGCGGAACGCCGGGTCAGCCTGGAACACCAGCGAGGCGGGGAATTCCTGTTTCACGAAACCGCCGTTCATCGTGCCGAGATAAACGGCGTCGATGTCGGCCGCGCCGATCCCGGCATCGGCGAGCGCGCTCTCGGCCACTTCGACGATCAGCGATTCGACGTCGCGTCCCTCATGCCTGCCGAACTTGCCGTGCGCCCAACCGACGATGCACCCGGTCATGCCGCCCTCCACTCGCGTAGCGGGCGAGCCTGTCCCGCCCGCTGTTGATATAGGCAATCACCGCCGCCCGGCCCAGCCGCATCGAGGCGGGGGCCCGGCGCCGTTGCGCGGCAGAAGCGGAGGGATCGTCCGGAGACGCGGTTGCCGGCCGCAAGCGGCACCTGCTGGAAACCGGGCCATGGACGTTGAGTTGATGGTCGGAGTGAGAGGATTTGAACCTCCGGCCCCTGCCTCCCGAAAGCAGTGCTCTACCAGGCTGAGCTACACTCCGCCGACCGGGCGCGATATATAGGGAAATCGCGGGCGCGGCGCAACCGGATGTGCGGCGGTCAGAAGGCGCGCTCGGTGGCAAACCGCGCCGCCGCCACGAGCGCGCCCTTGAGCGGCCCGTCGGCGAACGGCGCCAGGGCGGCGCTCGCCCGTGCGGCGTAGGCGCGTGCGCGGCCAAGCGTATCGGCCAGCGCGCCGTGACGCTCCACGAGCGCGATCGCCCGCGCGAGATCGCCCGGGTGCTGCTCGCTGTCTTCGAGCGTGCGCCGCCAGAAGGCGCGCTCGTCGGTGTCGCCGCGGGCAAAGGCGAGCACGATCGGCAACGTCACCTTGCCGTCACGGAAATCGTCGCCGACCGCCTTGCCGAGCTCGCTCTCGCGCGCGGAAAAATCGAGCATGTCGTCGACCAGCTGAAAGGCGATGCCGAGATTGCGGCCGAACCGTTCGAGCGCCGCCTCCTCGTGCGCCGGACGCCCGGCGACGATCGCGCCGATGCGGCTCGCCGCGGCGAACAGGGCGGCCGTTTTCGCCTCGATCACGTCAAGATAGG
The DNA here is from genome assembly GCA_036278835.1 of Allostellaceae bacterium. Lineage (GTDB taxonomy): Bacteria > Pseudomonadota > Alphaproteobacteria > ATCC43930 > CGMCC-115725 > DATARH01. The sequence continues at coordinate 10,424 of DASUKH010000001.1, read as the reverse complement.
CGGCCTCGGTCGTGCGGGTGTCGTTGGCGGTCGCCAGCTGGCGCACCTCGCCCTCGGCGATGATCGCGGCAGCGCGCGACAGGATTTCGAGAACCCGCAGCGAGCCGTCCTCGACCATCAGCGCAAAGGCGCGGGCGAACAGGAAATCCCCGACCAGCACCGGCGGCTTGTTGCCCCACAAGGCGTTCGCGGTATCGCGGCCGCGGCGCAGGTCGCTGGCATCGACCACATCGTCGTGCAGCAGGGTCGCGGTGTGGATGAACTCGACCGCGGCGGCCAGCGCGATGTGCCGCTCGCCCTCGTAGCCGCACAGGCGGGAGGCGGCGAGGGTCAGCATCGGCCGCAACCGCTTGCCGCCGGCCGAGACGATGTGCCCGGCCAGTTGCGGGATCAGCGCCACCGGGCTGTCCATCCGCCCGACGATCAGCGCGTTGACCCGACGCAGGTCGGCACCGAGCAGCCGGAACAGGGGATCGAGCGAGGGTTGCGGCATCCCGTCGGCTTCCGCCATGGCAGCCGCACCGGGAGCGGCACCCGTTAACAGCGACACCCGGTTCTCCTGAAGTTGGGCCGCCGCGCCGGGCACGGCGCCAGACGAGCTTGACGCGTCAAGCGGCGAGCGAGCATAGAATGGCCGCGCGAGTCAAGGCTGGCCCGCTTTTTGCGCGATTTCATCGGGCAGCAATGAACGAATTGTTCCGCACCAACGACGTGGTCCGCCTGTCCTGGGCGCAGGCGATGCTCAGCGACGCCGGCATCGACAGCGTTGTTCTCGATCACCACACAAGCCTCGTCGAAGGGAGCATCGGCGCCATTCCCCGCCGCCTGATGGTCGCCGCGCGCGACTACCGCCGCGCCTGCGCGGTCCTTGCCGACGCCGAGGAGGCGCTGCGCTGAACCGGGGCGAAACCGGCGCGGCGATCACCGAGGACGGCCTCCTTGATGGGCGGGTCCGCCTGCGGCAGCCGGCTAACGGCGCCCGCGCCGCGATCGATCCGGTTTTTCTCGCCGCCGCCGTGCCGGCCGAGCCGCGCCAGCTGGTTCTGGACATCGGCTGCGGCACCGGCGCCGCGGCATTGTGCCTCGCGCACCGGGTGCCGCAATGCCGAGTGATCGGGCTCGACGTGCAGCGCGACCTCGTGCGCCTCGCCATCGAAAACATTGCACTGAACGGCTTTGAGGCGCGCGCCTCGGCGCTGAACGGCGACCTGCTGCAGCCGCCGCCGCGCCTCAGCCCCGGCATTTTCGACCACGCCATGGCCAACCCGCCTTTTCTCGAACGCGGCCGCGGCACACCGGCGGCATACCCGGGCCGGCTGGCGGCGACTGTCGAGGGCGAGGCGGACCTCGCCGATTGGGTGCGCTTTGCGCTGGCGATGGTGCGCGGCAAAGGCAGCATCACCTTCGTCCATCGCGCCGACCGCATCGACGGGCTGCTCGGCTGCCTTGCCGGCCGCGCCGGCGAGGTCTCGGTATTTCCGCTGTGGCCGGCCGCCGGGCGGCCCGCCAGCCGCATCCTGGTGCGGGCGCGCAAGCAGGTCGCGGCGCCGGCGCGGCTGTCGCCGGGTCTCGTACTGCACGAGGCCGACGGCAGTTATACCGCGGCTGCCAACGCGATCCTGCGCGGCGGCGAGGCGCTTGCAATGTAGCCCGGCCTCGCGGACCCCCGTATCCGCTCGGATCAAATCGCTTCCTTCGTCATGGCGGGGCTTGTCCCGGCCATCCACGGGAAACCGGCACAAGCCTTACGTTTCGCGTGGATGCCCGGCACAAGGCCGGGCATGACGACATCCATGCTCGAACCTTACCGGATCACGATCCTGGCGCCGGAACACGCTCCGCTCGTCCGCCCTACCCTCGCGGCGCGCCAATCCCCATGTTGATCGGCGATGAGACTTCGCGACTCCCTGAGCCGGCTGCCGATCGGGCGGCGGAACCGGGCGCCGGTGGTGGCGGTGGTGCGCCTCGAAGGCGTCATCGCGCCGCGGCGCTGGCGCGGCGCGCTGTCGCTCGAGGGCTGCGACAAGCTCTTCGAACGCGCCTTCGCGCTGCCCGGCCTCGTCGCGTTGGCCTTGTCGATCAATTCGCCGGGCGGCTCGCCGGTGCAGTCGGCTCTGCTCTACCGCCGCATCCGCCAGCTGGCGGCGGAAAAGCGCGTGCCGGTCTTCACCTTCGCCGAGGATGTCGCCGCCTCCGGCGGCTACTGGCTGGCGCTCGCCGGCGACGAAGTTTACGCCGAGGAGGCTTCGCTGATCGGCTCGATCGGCGTCGTCACCTCGAGCTTCGGCGCGCACCGGCTGATCGAGCGGTTCGGCATCGAGCGGCGGCTACACACCGCCGGCGAGAACAAGGCGATGCTCGACCCGTTCCTGCCGGAAGACCCGGAGGACGTGGCGCGGCTGACGGTACTGCAGCAGGACATCCACGACAGCTTCAAGGAGCATGTCCGCCGCCGCCGCCTCGGCAAGATAGATCCGGCCGATGACAGCCTGTTCTCGGGCGAGGTTTTGACCGGGCGCATGGCCTTGGCGCGCGGCCTCGTCGACGGCATCGGCGACCTGCGCTCGGTGATGCGGGCGCGGTTCGGCGACAAGGTCAGGCTGCGGCCGGTCGCAGCCGAACGCAAGCGGCGCTGGTGGCTGCCGCGGCTGCTTCCCGCCGCCGGAGCGGAGCCGATTGCGGCAGCGGTCGCCGAAGCGATCGATCGGCTTGAGGCTCGCGCCTTATGGGCGCGGTTCGGCCTGTGACCCGCGCCCCCTCGCCGCCTTGACCCGCCGCCCCGCCTCTCCTAGACGTGTTCGATGATCGAAGTCCCGAAACTGATCCTGATCCTGCTGATCGGCTTTTTCGTGTGGTATGCGCTGCGCTGGATCAACGGGACCTCGTCGAAATCCGCCGCGCCGCGGTCGCGGCCGCGACGCGAGGCCCCGCGCCGCCAGAAGCAGATCGAGGACCTCGTCGCCTGCCGCACCTGCGGCGCCTATGTCGCGCCGAGCGCGCATGCCTGCGGCCGCCCCGGCTGCCCGCAGCCGGACTGATGTCACCGGGAATGCGAAAAGGGGGAGTTCTCGGGTTGGCCTCGGCATGACTACGCCGCTTGCCGGCACCAGCTTCCAGGCGCTGATCCTCAGATTGCAGCGCTATTGGGCCGAGCGGGGCTGCGTGATCCTGCAGCCCTATGATATCGAGGTCGGCGCCGGCACCTTTCACCCGGCGACGGCGTTGCGCGCGCTCGGCCCCGAGCCGTGGCGGGCCGGGTATGTCCAGCCCTCGCGGCGGCCGACCGATGGGCGTTACGGCGAGAACCCGAACCGGCTGCAGCATTACTACCAGTTTCAGGTGATCCTGAAGCCGGCTCCGGCCGACAGCCAGCAACTCTATCTCGACAGCCTCGCCGCCATCGGCATCGAGGCGGCGCGGCACGACATCCGCTTTGTCGAGGACGATTGGGAGAGCCCGACCCTGGGGGCCTGGGGGCTCGGCTGGGAGGTCTGGCTCGACGGCATGGAGGTGAGCCAGTTCACCTATTTTCAGCAGGTCGGTGGCATCGAGTGCGACCCCGTCTCGACCGAGCTGACCTATGGTCTGGAACGCCTCGCGATGTATGTGCAGGGGGTCGAGAGCGTGTTCGATCTCGATTTCAACGGCGCGGCCGGCGCGGCCCGCATCACCTACGGAGACGTGTTCAAGCGCGCCGAGCGCGAGTTTTCCGCGTTCAATTTTGAGATGGCCAACACCGAGCGCCTTTCCGCCCATTTCACCGACGTCGAGGCGGAATGCGGCGCATTGGCGGCGCGCGGCCTCGCGCTGCCGGCCTATGACCAGTGCCTGAAGGCGAGCCATCTGTTCAACCTTCTCGACGCGCGCGGCGTCATCAGCGTCACCGAGCGCGCCGCCTATATCGGCCGGGTGCGCGCGCTCGCCCGCGCCTGCTGCGAAGCCTGGCTGGCGGGATCGCGGCAATGATCCATGTCCTTTTCCGCGTCACACCGGCGAAGGCCGGTGTCCATGGCAGCCGTGGGTCCCGGTCCCGGCCTTCGCCGGGACGACGAGGTTTGTTCGAGCGGCACTGGTCCCCATGAATGCGGCCCACGAACATGGCAGCGGCCGGCACGGCGAACTTCTGCTCGAGCTCCTCTCCGAGGAGATCCCGGCGCGCATGCAGGTGCGCGCAGTCGAGGACCTTGCCCGGCTTATCCGCGACAAGCTCGCGACAGCCGAAATCCCGGCGGCGAGGATCACCGGGTACACGACGCCGCGCCGGCTGACGATCATCGCCAACGGCATCCCGGCGACCCAACCGGAGCGGATCGAGGAGCGGCGCGGACCCCGCGTCGGCGCGCCGCCACAGGCGGTCGACGGCTTCCTACGGGCCGCCGGCCTCACGCGGATCGAGCAATGCGAGATGCGCGATACCGGCCGCGGCGAATTCTATTTCGCGACGATCCGGCGGCCGGGCCGTGCCGCCGGCGAGGTGCTGCCCGAATTATTGCTCGCGGCGATCGTCGAATTGTCCTGGCCGAAATCGATGCGCTTTCCGGCCAGTTCGGTTCGCTGGGTGCGGCCGCTGCAATCGGCGCTGTGCCTGTTCGACGGGGCCGTGCTGCGATTGCCGCTCGATGGCATCCCGGTCGGCAACACGACACGCGGCCACCGGTTCCTGTCTTCCCGCGAGATCGCGGTGGCCGATGCCGAGGACTACCGGCAAAAGCTCGATGCGGCCTATGTCGTGCTCGACCATCGCGAGCGGCGCGAGCGGATTGCCGCCGGCCTCGACCGGCTCGCCACCGCCGAGGGCTTGCGGATCAAACCCGACCCGGCACTGCTCGACGAGGTGACCGGGCTGGTTGAATTTCCGGTGGTGCTGATGGGCGCCATCGACGATGCCAGCATGGCGTTGCCGCCCGAGGTATTGGCGACCGCGATGCGGACGCATCAGAAATATTTTTCAGCCCTGGCGGCTGACGGCAAGGCGGCGCCGTGGTTTCTGTTCGTCGCCAACAATCTGACCCCGGACGACGGCCGCACGATCGTCGCCGGGAACGAGCGGGTATTGCGCGCCCGGCTGGCCGACGCCCGGTTTTTCTGGGACCAGGATCGCAAGGTGCCGCTTGCCGCCCGGGTCGAGGCGCTGAAAGACCGCGTGTTTCACGCCCGGCTCGGCAGCATGGGGTACAAGGCCGAGCGGATCGAGTTCATCGCCCGCGCGCTCGTGCCCAACATCCCCGGCGCCGACGCCGAGCGCGCCCGCCGCGCCGCGACGCTTGCCAAGGCCGATCTGTCGACCGGCATGGTCGGCGAGTTTCCCGAGTTGCAAGGCGTAATGGGCCGCTATTACGCGCTCCATGACGGCGAGGACCCACGGGTCGCCGATGCCATTGCCGATCATTACAAACCGATTGGCCCCAACGACAGCTGCCCGACGGGGCCGGATAGCATTACCGTCGCGCTGGCCGACAAGATCGACACATTGGTTTCGTTTTTTGCAATCGACGAGCGCCCGACCGGCTCGCGCGACCCGTTCGCATTGCGCCGCGCCGCGCTCGGCGTCATTCGGTTGATTCTCGAGAACCGGCTGCGGCTGCGACTCTCGGGCATCTTCACCCTCGCGGCAACGAACCTGAACCCCGGCATCACCGATTTTCGCGACCCCTCGCAGGAACTGCTCGGCTTCATCGCCGACCGGCTCAAGGTGCATCTGCGCGAAGAAGGGGTGCGGCACGATCTGATTGCCGCGGTGTTCGCGCTTGCCGAGGATGACCTGGTGCGGCTGTTGGCGCGGGTCGCGGCGCTCGCGGAGTTCCTCGGCAGCGAGGACGGCGCGAACCTGCTCGTTGCCTATCGCCGCGCCGCCAACATCGTGGCGATCGAGGAACGGCGCGACGGGCGCGCCCATGACGGCCCGGTTGATCCGCTGCTCTTGAGCCAGCCTGAGGAGGAGACGCTTTTCACGAGCCTCAACGGAGCGGCCGAGGCCCTCGAAATCGCGCTCGGCGAGGAGCGGTTCGACCGCGCGATGGCGGCGCTCGCCACATTGCGCGACCCGGTTGACGGATTTTTCGACAAGGTCACCGTTAATGCCGATGACCGGACACTGCGCGAAAACCGCTTGCGGCTGTTGTCGGGCATCCGCGCGGTAATGAACGAGGTCGCCGATTTTTCGGAGATCGAGGGGTAACGGTGCGAGTCGGATACTGAGACACCCCGTCGTCCCGGCGAAAGCCGGGACCCACGCGCCAGCCGTCCCGTGCCGTGGAAGCATGGATACCGATCTGCGCCCGGTATGACGGCGATGCGGGTAATCAACAAATGGACGCCATAGGGACTGAATCGACATGACGAAATGGGTCTATCGCTTCGGCCGCGGCGGCGCCGAAGGAAATGGCGAGATGCGCAACCTGCTGGGCGGCAAGGGCGCCGGGCTTGCCGAGATGAGCAATCTCGGTCTGCCGGTGCCGCCCGGCTTCACGATCACGACCGAGGTCTGCACGTATTTTTACGACAACGACAAGAGCTACCCGGAAGGCCTCGACCAAGAGATCGCGGCGGCGCTTGCGGCGGTTGAGGGGGCGCTCGACACGAGGTTCGGCGACCCACGCCGGCCGCTGCTGATCTCGGTGCGCTCGGGCGCGCGCGCCTCGATGCCGGGGATGATGGATACCGTGCTCAATCTCGGCCTCAACGACGAGACAGTGCTCGGCCTCGCCCGCAAGAGCGGCGACGAGCGCTTCGCCTATGACAGCTATCGCCGCTTTCTGCAAATGTATGGGCAGGTCGTGCTCGGCATCGAGCACCACCATTTCGAGGATTTGATCGAGAACCAAAAGCTCGATGTCGGCGCGACGCTCGACACCGAACTCACTGCCGACGACTGGAAAACGATCTCGGCCGGGTTCAAGGAGGTCGTGCTGGCCGAGACCGGCAAACCCTTCCCGCAGGACCCGCAGGAGCAGTTGTGGGGCGCCATCGCCGCGGTGTTCGGCTCGTGGATGAACGCGCGCGCGGTGACCTACCGGCGACTGCACCATATCCCGGCCGAATGGGGCACCGCGGTCAACGTGCAGGCGATGGTGTTCGGCAACATGGGCGAGGATTGCGCGACCGGGGTCGCCTTTACCCGCAACCCCTCGACCGGCGCCAACGAATTCTATGGCGAATACCTCGTCAACGCCCAGGGCGAGGATGTCGTCGCCGGCATCCGCACGCCGCAGCATCTGACGATCGCCGGCAAGGAGGCGCACCATTCGACCCTGCCGGCGATGGAGGAGGTAATGCCGGCGGTCTTCGCCGATTTGCAGCGGGTGCGCGGCATCCTCGAAGACAAGTACCGCGACATGCAGGACATCGAATTCACCGTCGAGCGCGGCAAATTGTGGATGCTGCAGACCCGCACCGGCAAGCGCACGGCGCAGGCGGCACTGAAAATCGCGGTATCGCTGGTCACGGAGGGGCGGATCGGCCGCAAGGAGGCGATCGGTCGGATCGAGGCGGATTCGCTCGACCAGCTCTTGCACCCGATGCTCGACCCGTCAGCGAAGGCGACGGTGCTGGCGCGCGGCCTGCCGGCGTCGCCCGGCGCCGCCTCGGGCATGGTGGTGTTTTCCGCCGATGCGGCGGAAGAAGCGGCCGGCCGCGGCGAGGCAGTGATCCTGGTGCGGATCGAAACCAGCCCCGAGGACATCCACGGCATGCACGCGGCGAAGGGCGTCCTTACGACGCGCGGCGGCATGACCAGCCACGCCGCGGTCGTGGCGCGCGGCATGGGGCGCCCCTGCGTCGCCGGCGCGGGCGACTTGCGCATCGACTACGCCGCGGGGACGATGGCGGTGCGCAACCAGCTGGTAAAGGCCGGCGACACGATCACGATCAACGGAACGACCGGCGAGGTCATCCTCGGCGAGGTGCCGACGATCCAGCCGCAACTCTCCGGCGATTTCGCGATCCTGATGGGCTGGGCCGACGAATTGCGCAGCCTCAAGGTGCGCGCCAACGCCGAGACGGCGCTCGACGCCCGCGCGGCGCGCGATTTCGGAGCGGAAGGGATCGGCCTGTCGCGCACCGAGCACATGTTTTTCGAGGCCGACCGGATCGGCGCGATGCGCGAGATGATCATGGCCGACGAGGAGCGCGGCCGCCGTGCCGCGTTGGCGAAGCTGCTGCCGATGCAGCGCGCCGATTTCACCGAGATTTTCCGCATCATGAGCGGGTTGCCGGTGACGATCCGCCTGCTCGACCCGCCGCTCCACGAATTCCTGCCGAAGAGCGCGGCCGAGTTCGAGGAACTGGCGCGGCTGACGGGCAAGAGCGTTGCAGAGGTGCAGCACCGGGCCAATGCGCTGCACGAAGCGAACCCGATGCTCGGCCATCGCGGCTGCCGGCTGGGCCTCACCTATCCCGAGATTTACGAGACGCAGGCGGTGGCGATCTTCGAGGCGGCTGCTTCCGTCATGCGGGAAACCGGCGAGAAGGTCGAGCCCGAGGTCATGGTGCCGCTGATCGCGACGAAGCGCGAACTCGACATCCTGAAGGAGATGATCGACCGGGTCGCCGACGAGGTCATGCGGCGCGAGGGCGTGACCATTCCGTACATGGTCGGCACGATGATCGAGCTGCCGCGCGCCGCGCTGTTGGCCGGCGAGATTGCCGGGAGCGCCGAATTCTTCAGCTTCGGCACCAACGACCTGACGCAGACCGTCTATGGCATCTCGCGCGACGACGCGGCCAGCTTTATCGGCACTTACCAGAAGCTCGGCATCATCCCCAACGATCCGTTCGTCAGCCTCGACGTGGCCGGGGTCGGCGAGATGATCCGCCTCGCCGCCGAGCGCGGCCGCGCCGCGCGCCCCGGGATCAAGCTCGGGATTTGCGGCGAGCACGGCGGCGACCCGGCCTCGATCCGCTTCTGCCGCGAACTGGGCCTCGACTACGTATCGTGCTCGCCTTACCGCGTCCCGATCGCCCGCCTCGCCGCCGCCCAGGCCGAACTCGCCGCGACCGAGAGCGGCGGTACGGCGTGAGCGGCTACTCGGCCGGCTTGCCTGCCGGGTGCGGTTCCGGTTTGCCGTAGAGCTGGCGGGCGCGGCCCTCGAAGGCGGCCACCATGCGCTTGACCGCCTCCCCGAACAGCACCTCGATGACCCGCTGCAAAATCTTCGACCGGAACTCGAAATCGACAAAAAAATCGATGCGGCAGCCACCCGCCACCTTCTCGAAGGTCCAGTGATTGTTGAGGTAGCGGAACGGCCCCTCGCTGTAGGCGACGTCGATGCGGCGCGGCGGGTCGAGACGCACGCGCGAGGTGAAGCGCTCGCGGAACATGCGGAAGCCGATCACCAGATCGGCGACGATCAAATCGTCGTTGCGCTCGCGCACCCGGGCGGCGACGCACCACGGCAGGAATTCGGGATAGCGCTCGACATCGGCAACCAGCGCGAAGAGCTGCTCCGGCGTGTAGGGCAGCACCCGCTGCTCGGCATGGGTCGGCATCGCTACCGCCGGGCTTCGTCACCCCCGCGCAAGCGGGGGTCCAGGGGCAACCGTTCGTCGCCGGCCCTGGATTCCCGCCTGCGCGGGAACGACGATCGAGAAAATACGACGGGCGTCAAAGCGATGCGACGGCCGCTGCGCGCGCCGCCTTGAGGCGGGCGAAATCGGCGCCGGCGTGGTAAGACGAGCGGGTCAGGGGCGAGGCCGACACCATCAGAAAGCCCTTTGCCTGGGCGTGCCGGCGATAGGCGGCGAATTCCTCCGGCGTGACGAACCGATCGACCCGGTGATGCTTCGGGGTCGGCTGCAGATACTGCCCCACAGTCAGGAAATCGACTTGCGCCGCGCGCAAATCGTCCATCACCTGCAACACCTCGCCTTTCTCTTCGCCGAGGCCGACCATCATGCCGGATTTGGTGAAGAGCCTCGGATCGAGGCGTTTTGCCTGGTCGAGCAGGCGCAGCGAGTGAAAATAGCGCGCCCCCGGCCGCACCTCGGAATAGAGCCGCGGCACGGTTTCGAGATTATGGTTGAGGACATCGGGCCGGGCTGCGACGACGGTCTCGATCGCCCCCTCCTTGCGCAGGAAATCGGGGACCAACACCTCGATCGTGGTCGCCGGCGCTGCGGCGCGGATCGCCGCGATCGTTTGCGCGAAATGAAAGGCGCCGCCGTCGTCGAGATCGTCGCGATCGACCGAGGTAACGACGATGTGCGAAAGGCCGAGCGCGGCGACCGCGTCGCCGACCCGCTGCGGCTCATGCGGATCGAGAAGATCGGGGCGGCCGGTCGCGACGTTGCAGAAGGTGCAGGCGCGGGTGCAGACGGCGCCCAGAATCATCATCGTCGCGTGCTTTTCCTTCCAGCACTCGCCGATATTGGGGCAGGCCGCCTCCTCGCAAACCGTGTGCAGGTCGAGTTCGCGCATCAGCCGCCGG